>CAJOEO010000098.1 GCA_905233535.1 uncultured Treponema sp. | reverse complement strand
CACGTTCTTCCATAACGAAATCTTGCATAATTTTGCACATATTCCCAACCCCCTTTTCGCTTTCTTTAAGGTGGCGCACTTTGTCTGAAAGCACACCGCTCTTGATGTCACTAGCCTTCTTGCAAGAAAAATCGTGCATAAGGCTGCCGATTGCGTCTTCTCCGCGATAACTGCCGTTCACATAGATGATATGTGCGCCATCGCCGAACAGTTTTTTGCTTTCCAAAATCGTTCGTTCTATATGATAGAGCGGAAGCCCATCGCCTAAAACGTCATTTGCGGTAATAAAAATTACATACGTTTCGACCAGACTCTCCGTGTCCATTTTCGGCACAGTCGCGTCAGCGTCCATCAGCGCGGAATTGTACCTCGCACGCCGCGCGCCCGCTCCGCTGTCCAAGTTCTGTATCTCGATGTCGTAAATCTTGCCGCTCGAATCTTCTGCGCGCACATCGAGGCGAACCGACCGACCTTGCAAGCTCTTTATTTCGTACTGCGTCTTGACCGACTTCACGATGAGCGTATCGTTTTGCATAATAATGCGCAGAACGTACTGCGTGCAGGGAATATCGTTGTCAAAAGCGACGGTCATAAAATCATCGTCCATAAGCGTGAACTCTTGGATTTTCTCAAGGATTCTCTGCCGCCGCGCCAACTGCTTTTCGTCCATAGAAATATGATAGCATAAGTCAATGAGATTCCGAAATGAATTCGGAATGACGAAATCCTCTTTTCAGAATCTGCAATGCTTGAGCGAAGTCGAAAGCGAGTTTTCTATTCAAGGACAAGCTTTAGCGTTTGCAAAAAGATTTCGCCCGCTTTTGTGAATTTTTGGTTTCGCCGCCAAACGACATACATATTTGTTGTGAGTTCGGGCATAAGCGGCTTAAAGCAAAGCGCGCTTTCCGCGCCCGTGTTCGCTAAGCCGTCGAATGTCAAAAGATAGCCCGTTTTTTCAAGTGCGAGAATCGAGCCGTTGTATGTCAAATCGAGAGTGGCGACGATGTTCAGTTTTTCGGTGTCGTCGCCGAACCATTTTGGAATATCGGCGGCAAGCGACTGCCTCGAAATCATAATCGGCTTGTCGAGTAAATCTTTCGGCTCAATAAAATCTTTCGCCGCCAGTTCCGCGTCGCGCCGCATAACCACGCCCCAGCGGTCAACTGCGCGGACGGCAAGAAAATTGTATTTTTTCACATCGACATTTTCCACGATTACGGCAAAATCAAAAATTCCCTTGTCGAGTTTTTCTAAAACGCGCTCGCTGTCGCCCGCATAAAGCGCGTAGCGAATGCGCGGGTGCGATTTTTTGAGCCGATTTATGCACTTTGCCAGAAACGAAATATTTTTTGATTCCGCGCAGGCAATGGCGATTTCGCCCGCAATTTCGTTTTCTTTGAGCGATTTCAAATCAAGCACAGTTTTTTGCGCAAGGCTGATTATGCTTTCGGCGCGTTCCTGCAAGATTTTTCCCGCTTCCGTCAAGCGAATCGCGTGATTTGTGCGTTCAAAAAGCGTTTCGCCAAGTTCGTCTTCCAAATCCTTGATTTGTCTGCTCATAGTCGGCTGCGTAACATTCAGATTTTCCGCCGCGCGCGTAATGTTTCCTGTCTTTGCGGCTTCCAAAAAATATCGCAAAACTCGAATTTCCATTTTTGGAGTATAGCACATTGCCGAACTTTCTCAACGAACGGAAGTTTTTATGAAAAATTGCAAAATCGCTTTTGATTTTGGCGGATTTTACAGCATTCCTTCGAGCGTTTCAAAAAGCGAATCGGGCTGAACAGGCTTTGAAAGATGCGCGTTCAATCCAGATTGGAGACTTCGCTGGACATCTTCGTCAAAAGCGTTTGCCGTAAGCGCGATAATCGGGATTTTTTTTGCGTCCGCCCGCTCAAGTTTTCGGATTGCCTCCGTTGCTTCAAGCCCGTTCATTTCTGGCATTCGCATATCCATTAAAATCGCGTCGTAATAATTTTCCGCGTGATTTTCAAACATTTCCAAAGCGATTTTTCCGTTTTCTGCGTGTTCACAAATCATTCCGCGCATAGCAAGAACTTCAATCATAATTTGTGCGTTCACTTCCATATCTTCGGCAAGCAAAATTCGCTTTCCGTTCAAGTCCGCCTTTGATTTTTGCACTTTTTTTGAATCTTTCTTTTTTTGCAAAGCCTTTTTGAATTCTTCCAAAAGCGCGCCCGAAAAAATCGGCTTAGAAATAAAACTGTCAACGCCCGCTTTCAGAGCCTCGTCCAAAATGTCGTCCCAGTTGTACGAAGTGAGAATTATAATTGCGCTTTCGTCTTTTGTTGCCTCGCGGATTTTGCGTGCGGTTTCCACGCCGTCCATTTCTGGCATTTTCCAGTCAATTATAATCAAATTGTACGGCTCACGCCTTGCAAAGCGCACCTTTGCCATTTCAACCGCTTCTTTTCCAGAAAGAGCCGTCTGCGCCTTAATTCCCGCGTTTGCAAGAACGAGTTTTGCGTGTTCTGCCGCAACTTCGTCGTCGTCAATCACAAGAACGCTTATTTCAGACGGGCGGATTTCAATTTCGCCATAATCGCCTGCTATTTTTCGCTCAGAATCCTGAAGCGTAATAGAAACGGTAAAAGTTGTGCCTTTTCCTTTTTCGCTTTTTACGGCGATTTTTCCGTTCATCATTTCCACGATGTTTTTTGTAATCGCCATTCCAAGTCCCGATGAGCCGTATTTGTTTGCCGCCTTTGAATCTTCCTGCGAAAACGCTTCAAAAATTTTCGGGATAAATTCTTCGCTCATTCCGATTCCCGTGTCTGAAATTTCAAATCGGAGAGTGGATTTTTTGTCGAACGAGGCAGTTTTTTCAACTGTCAAATTCACATTTCCGCCTTCGTTCGTAAATTTTACGGCGTTGCTCAAAATATTGATTAGAACCTGGCGGATTTTCATACTGTCGCCGATGTAAAAATCGTCGATTTGACCTTTGATTTTGCAGTCGTAGTTGATTTTTTTCTCGCCGCACTGGCTTGAAAAAAGCGTGTTCACCTGCTCAAGAATTTTTGAAAACGAAAACTCTTCGCTTCTAATAGACATTCTGCCGCTTTCAATTCGGCTCATATCAAGAATGTCGTTGATTAAACTCAAAAGGTGTTCCGCCGAACTTCCGATTTTCTGAAGATAGCCGCGCGTTTTTTCTGAAATATCAGGTTCATGTAGCGCAAGGCTGTCAAGTCCTATAATCGCGTTCATCGGAGTGCGGATTTCGTGGCTCATATTTGAAAGAAACACGGTTTTTGCTTTGTTCGCTTCTTCCGCGGCTTTGAGCGCGTCCGAAAGAGCCTGGCTTTTTGCTATTGAATCGCGCATTTCCTCGTCTATGTCCGTGAATCCCACGCCCACAAAATGAATCTTGCCGTCGGTTCTGTCTTCTTCCTTGCGAACTCCCGCCATTTTAAGCATTTCGTAGCTTTCTTTTCCGCCGTGAATGGCAAGATAGCGGAGCGAAATCAAAGACTTTTCCTTTAGAGCAGAACGGACAAAATCAGGCTCTATGAACGCAATGAATTTTTCGCGGTAATCGGGCGCAACATAAGTTTCAGCGTAGTGGACAAACGCTTGCGTGTACTGAAAATGGTCGCCTTCGCCGAAAGGTGCTTCGATTTTGTTTCCTTTTCTGTAGCAAATTCCGTCATTTGTGTCCAAATCCACATAGTAAACGCTTCGGTAATCGGAAGCGAGAGCGGTAATCATATTGTCTTGCTCGCTTCTCTTTCTTTCCTGTCGGGTAATCTGCTGTTGAAGAGCGAGTTGCTCTTCAAGTTCTTCCTGCTTAATTCTGTTTTCTGCGTCGGCAACTTCTTTTTCTAGTTCCAGCTTTGCATTTCTTCGCGACTGCACAAGCGCGAGAGCAAACATCAAAATCAAAACCGCCGCCGCCATTGCAGAAAGAAGAATGCTTCTTGCTATAATTCCCTGTGAAATCGTGCTGATTTGTTCGGAAATCACGCTTTCTCTGATTAAATATGTTAAAACCCAGTCAGTATTGTGTACGGGAACATAATACATAGTTTCCCGAATATTATTGTATGTAAAAGACGCGACTCCTTCTGTGTGCGAGGAAAAATCGCTTTTCATTTTTTCTACCGAATAATTTTCCTCAAAATCGGCGTTTTCAAGAGCCTTCAAAAGATTGTCTTCGCTTGCAAGTCCGCCCAAAACCGTGTCCGAAAGAGAAAGACCGTTTTTTGTGTAGATGTTGCAAAATGTTGTTCCGCTGTTCCCAGCTTGAAGCGAAATTCCATCGAACATTTTTTTCATATCGATTTCCATAAAGCAGACAACCAGCGTCTGCCCGTCAAATTCAAGGCGGTCAACAGGCACTGCAACTATGACTTTTTTTCTGTCTGTTCCAAGATTTTTTATAGAAATTTCTGGCGAAGAAAGTGCTGTAAAATCAAAATTGTAAAGATTTATGTCGCTTCTAGTTCCGCGAGAAGTATAAATCAAGCCGTTTGTGTCCACAAAAGCAAATTTTTCAAGCCCGTAGAGCTGTTTCATTCTTGCCTGATACGCTTTTAATTTATCTGCGGAAGAAAGGTCGTCTTTTTCCAAAAGCCCAAGAGCAATATCCATATCGCTGATGTAATCTTCAAGCGTAGAAGAAACAACCTGCTCGCGTCTGCTTGCAAGTTCGTCCAAATACAAAAGGCTCACGCTTCTTACCGCTTTTTCTGTGTCTTTGCTCGCGCTCCGCCCAGTCCAAAATGTTCCGCCCACAAAAATAATCGCAACAAGTGCGCCACCAATTAAAGAAATATTTTTTATACTGCCTTTTTTGAATTCCATAAAATGCTCCGTTTCAAAAAACAAATTATAAATTATAGAAACGAATGATTGTGATTATTTTTTTGTTTTTTTTGAAAGTTTTGCAAATTATGAATTTTCTATAATGCTCAAAAAGCATTTCTAATCATAGAAACAAAATATTGGTAATGTCCGCGGATTTTTTGTACACTTTTAGAAAAAGCGGACGGAGGTTTTTATGAAAATTGCAAAATCGCTTTTGATTTCAGCGGCGGCACTTTCGTTTTTGACGGCGTGCAGAACTACACAGGAGACGGCTATTAATAATCTGAATACAATGTAACGCGCACAAAAGTTACTTTCAAAAATCACTTTGGAATCGAACTTGCGGGCGACCTTTACACGCCGAACAATGCGGCAAAAAGCGGAAACGCGGCGATTGCGGTCTGCGGCGCGTTCGGTGCGGTAAAAGAACAGCCGAGCGGATTTTACGCAAACGAAATGGCGCGCCGCGGCTACATCGCGCTTGCGTTTGACCCGAGTTTTACGGGCGAATCGGGCGGCGAGCCTCGTTATATGAACAGTCCCGACATCAACACGGAAGATTTTATGGCGGCGGTGGATTTTCTTTCCACACGCGACAACATCGACGCGGAGAAAATCGGAATCATCGGAATCTGCGGCTGGGGCGGAATGGCGTTGAACGCGGCGGCAATCGACACGAGAATCAAGGCGACTGTGGTTTCTACAATGTACGATATGAGCAGAATCGTTGCAAACGGATATTTTGACAGCGCGAATTCGACTTCTGCCCGTATGGAATCTAGGAAATCTCTTATGGAACAGAGAATCAAAGATTTCAAAAGCGGCGAATACGCGCTTGCTGGCGGCGTGGTTGACCCGCTTCCAGAGGACGCGCCGTATTTTGTAAAGGATTATTTTGATTATTACAAAACTCCGCGCGGGTATCACGAGCGTTCGCTCAACTCCAACGGCGGCTGGGCGGTACAGGCGGGAACTTCGCTTTTGAACACGAAATTGCTTGCGTACTCGGACGAAATTCAAAGCGCGGTGCTGATGATTCACGGCGAAAAGGCGCACAGCCGATACTTTGGCGAGGACGCATTCAAGCGGCTTACTGGCGACAACAAGGAACTTTTGATAATTCCAGGCGCGAACCACACGGATTTGTATGACGGCGGCAAAAACAACGCGATTCCGTTTGAAAAACTTGCGGACTTTTTTGCGGAATATTTGAAGTAATTTTGATTTTTCAAAATCGCGCAGAAAACGGCGGCTTTCTAACCGCCGTTTTTTTGTGCAATAGAGATGTTCGGAAACTTCAGTTTCCGAATCATCAACTTTGAATTTACCAGTTTTCGCAAGGCTTTAGCCTGAGAAAACTGACTGACCTGTGAGGA
>CAJOEO010000097.1 GCA_905233535.1 uncultured Treponema sp. | reverse complement strand
ACAACGGGCGGAATTTTGAACATGATTTTAGACCCGATTTTGATTTTCGGATTCAATCTTGGAATCAGCGGGGCGGCAATCGCAACAATGGCAAGCCAGGCAATCAGTTTTTCGATTTTGCTTTCAATGTTCATCAGAAAAAAATCCACGGCGACTCTTTCCGTAAAACTAATTTCCACAAAAATTCACGACTACGCAGAAATTCTTTCAACGGGCTTGCCTTCGCTTTTGCGGCAAGGCATGGGCGCACTTTCGGCAGTTTTCTTAAATCGCGCGGCGGGAATTTGGGGCGCGGCGGCGGTCGCGGGAATGTCCATAAACACGCGCGTTTTTATGTTTCTAATGTCCGTGGGGCTTGGCTTAGGGCAAGGATTCCAGCCAGTTTGTGGAATGAACTTTGGCGCGGAAAACTTTGTGCGCGTAAAAGCCGCCTACGCATTTTTAATAAAAATAACAATGATGATTTTTGTAGTGGCGGCAATTTTTGTGTGGATTTTTGCCCCACAAATCGTTCGCGCGTTCCGCGACGACATTAAAGTAATCGAAATCGGAAAAATCGCAATGCGTTTTCAATGCCCAATAATTCCGCTACACGCGCTGATATTTTCCACGAATATGCTTCTTCAAACGACGGGACAAAAAAAATCAGCGGCATTTCTTTCAAGTTTGCGTCAAGGACTTTATTTTCTTCCATTAATTGTTGTTTTGCCAAAAATCTTTGGACTTTTAGGCGTGCAAAGTGCGCAAGCAATCGCCGACCTTTTGACCGCTCTCACCACAATTCCGTTTACAATCGCGTTTTTCAAAAAACTCGAAAAAAGTCGAAACGCAAAAAATTAAGGAGATTTTATGAAAGATTCTTTTAGAAACGTTCGTATGGATTCGTTGAACAAAAAATGGGAAACGGCAATCCATCGCGAAATGCCAATTTATTCGCGCGGAAACGACCTTCGCAGCGAGTTTGAACGCGACTACACGCGGCTTTTGCATTGTCGCGCATACAGAAGACTTCGGCACAAAACACAAGTATTTTTTTCGCCAAGCAACGACCACGCTTGCACGCGAATCGAACACGTTGGACACGTTGCGTCCGTTGCGCAAACGATTGCGCGATATTTGAGCCTCAACGAAGATTTGACGCGGGCAATCGCGATTGGACACGACATCGGACACGCGCCGTTTGGACATTCGGGCGAGGACATTTTGAACGAACTTTTGTCCGAAAAAGACGGCGTTGCAAGCCGACCAAAACGTTTTTGGCACGAGCGAAATTCGCTTTTTTTTGCAGATTACATTGAAACGCTCGACGACCCAGACGGAATCAAAAAAACGTTGAATCTAACTTACGCCGTTCGCGACGGGCTGATTTGTCATTGTGGCGAAATCGAGCAAGCGCAAACTCGTCCGCGTGAAAACGCCATGAATCTTTATGAAATCAAACGTCCAGGAATCGTGCAACCGTTCACTTGGGAAGGGTGCGTCGTCAAATTGAGCGACAAAATCGCGTTTTTGGGGCGCGACATCGAAGACGCAAAAATGTATCGTCTTTTGGACATGGCAAGTTATCGCCAACTTCGCGAAATCGTAATGACGACTTTGGGGCGGAACAACAAAGGATTTTCTTCAAGACGAAGCGGGCGCGCCGTGAACACTACCGTTTTAATTAACGATTTTGTTGTGGATTTGTGCGAAAATTCCACGCCAGAAACGGGGCTTCAATTTTCTGAAAATTACGCAAAATTCATCATCGAACTCAAAAAATTCTGTTTTGCGAACATTTACAATCATTGGCGACTTCAAGAATTTCAGCGTTACGCGCAAAATGTTCTTGAAACGATTTTTAGAACGCTAATGCGAACCGAGCCGTTTGCGAAAAATGGGCAACTGCCGTTCAACGCAAACGATTATCCGTCGCTTGCAAAGCCGTTTGAAGAATGGTTGATTTGCCACTCGAATTACAAAAAAGCCAACACGACAAAAAATCTCCGCGAGTTTTTGCGCTACGACACGCCCACGATTTTTGACGTAAATAATTCAGAATCGTTTAAGAAATGCGTCATCGAATTTATGAGTGGAATGTCGGACAATTACGCGATTCAAGCGTTCAAAGAAATAATTTCGTTTTAAACAAAAAAAAGGAATCTCTTTTCGAGATTCCTTAAAAGCCGACTATCGGACTTGAACCAATCACCTGCGCGTTACGAGTGCGCTGCTCTACCGGATGAGCTAAGTCGGCAAAAAACACAATGGGACATCTTGGATTTGAACCAAGGACCAAAGGATTATGAGTCCTCTGCTCTAACCGCTGAGCTAATGTCCCAGCGGAATGAAAGGATTTTAGCAAAAAACAAACAAAGTTGTCAATACTCGATTTGATTTTTTGCTACTTTCTTTCCCGAAAGATGAGTCCAAAAACGCGGCGAATGATTGGACCTGCAAAAAGCAACTGCCAAAACGTCGCCATCGGGTAATTTAGCGCAGTCGTTTGTAGCCAAGTTGGAATTAGTGTGGAAGAAAATCCGCCTTTAAAAAGAATTGTAGCGGCAAGGCTCATCAGCGGACACATAAACCAAATCGAACAAATTGAAATCGAAATGACGATAAAAATCGGATTGTCTTTTTGTGGCGAAAAAAGTCGGAACGTAATTTTCTTTGCCAAAGGTCCTGCCACAACCATGTCCAAAACAAACGCGATTGGAGCCATAATCGGCATTTCGCCAAACGCTTTTAGAAAAACATCGTTCGACATTCCGCCAAGCGAAAGCGAAATATTGTAACAAATCATTCCGTAAACCATAACAAAAACCATAAGAATCGTAAAAACGATTTCTTGAAACAACGACTTTGGCATAAAAGCCTCCTAATAGAAATGAAAAAATTGAAACGCTGATTGTTTGAACTACGCCAATGCGCATGAGCAAACCGAAAGGAAATAAAATCGGAGAGATTACAAACGCGAAAATCTTACTAAACTTTAGCAGATTTTTGAAATTCGTGTAAGATGTCGCAAAAAATTTTTAAATCGCGCAATTTTTTTGAAAAAACCGAAAAACCTCTTGAAACGTTACTTTTTTTTTGTAGAGTGTCCTATCTTTTTTTTAGGAGGGCTTTATGAAAAAGGCACTTAAAATTTGCGCAGGGCTTCTGCTCGGCGCGGCAATGTTCGTTTCTTGTAGCGACGACGAAGACGAAAGCGCAAGCGTTTACGCGAATCTTCCTGCAAGCGTCGGCACAAATCCGTTTTCTGGAAAAACTTGGAAAAAATCCAGCACAACTCTTGCTTTCACCGATTCAAAGATGACTCAAAAATCATCTTCTACAGAAACGGTCTACAATTATACCTACAACACGGAAAAAAATGCACTTTATTGTGGCTATGTTTCTGTAACCGCGAGTGGAAAAACGATTTCCAGCATCGACGACTATGTAAACGCTCAAAAATCTCTTAGAGATTCAAGCGTGTGGAACGACGATATGGCTTCGTATTACAGGGACGAGGCAACGGCGCATTACAAAAATGTTGAAGCTTACGGCTACACTTTAAGCAGCGACGGAAAAACACTCGTTCTTAAATATGGATATTTTCCAGGCTCGCTTCCGTCTTCAAGCGAATTTCAAATGACAACTTCATCTTCTTCTTATAAAGTTGAATACGACGACACAGAATTGAATTTATGGGATAGTTCTAGCAACAAATTCCGCCTTTTTCCGTCGTTTAGCGGAAACTCGTTTTCGGGAACGGTCTATCAAAAGGTTGACGGCTACTGGAACAAAAAAATCGGCACGGTTTCTGGAACGTACTCGGCAACTGGCGAGGGAACTTCTGACTGCACGCTCAAGATTAAATTCACGAGTTTACCTTCTGCACTCAGCAATATTCCGACAAACACCGAAATAAGCCTTACGCAAGCCAGCGGAAGTTCAACAACTTACACGCTTTCTGAATAATCAAAAAGGCGCGGGCATTGAGCAAAAATCGAAATGTCCGCGTTCATGCGTTTCTTTCAACGAAAAAAAGTCGATGAAAAAGATTTAATTTTCTTCTATTATAATTCGTAATTTTTTTTCAAGGGGAAATTCATGACTTCTTCGATGACGGCAAAAATCATCGCTTTTGTTTTGTACCTTGCGTTTATGGTTTACATTGGGCTTAAAAACGCGGGCAAAAACACGGGCGCGTCGGACTTTTTTTTGGGCGGACGGACAGTCGGTCCGTGGATGACCGCGCTTTCGGCAGAGGCTTCGGATATGTCGGGCTGGCTTTTGATGGGACTTCCTGGTCTTGCCTATCTTGGCGGAATCCGCGAAGTTTTTTGGACTGCGCTTGGTTTAACAATCGGAACGTATTTGAACTGGCTTTTTGTGGCAAAGCCGCTACGAAAATGCACGGTGGAATTCGGAGATGCAATCACGATTCCTGAATTTTTGACGAATCGATTTCGCGACAAAACTCATCTGATTTCCGTGATTTCCGTTGTTTTTATAGTGCTGTTCTTTACGATTTACACCGCTTCTGGACTTGTGGCGTGTGCAAAATTGTTTGAAAGCGTGTTCAATCTTCCGTATTTTACGGGACTTGTGATTGGATTTGCGGTCATTTTGTCGTACACGATTTTGGGCGGATTTCTTGCGGTGTGCGCCACGGATTTTGTGCAGGGAACGCTGATGTTCGTCGCTTTGATTATTTTGGTAATCGTGATGACATTTTCGCTCGGCGGACCAGAATCGGCGGTTCAAAAAGTGGGCGAATTCGGCGCGATGGCAATGGACGGCAGATTTTCACAGGCGATGAAAGAAGCGTTCACGAAAAATCAAAACTATTCCGCATTGGACGCAGTGAGCGCGCTTGTTTGGGGACTCGGCTATTTTGGAATGCCGCACATAATCGTGCGATTTATGGGAATCCGCTCGAACGCCGATGTGAAAATCTCGCGACGAATTGCGACTGTTTGGGTCGTGGTGGCGTTTGCGGGCGCGTTCATCGCAGGCTCGTGCGGAGCGGCATTTTTGTACGATAAAAACGGCGAAATTCTGCAAAGTTCCGAAACGGTCGTTTCTGCGGCGATTCAAACGATTTTTTCGGGCAACGGATTTTTGACATTTATCGGCGGAATCTTTTTGTGCGCGATTCTTGCGGCGGCGATGAGTACGGCGGATTCGCAGCTTCTCGTTGCGTCGAGCGCGTTCAGTCGCGACATTTTCAAAGGAATCGCCAAAACTGACG
>CAJOEO010000096.1 GCA_905233535.1 uncultured Treponema sp. | reverse complement strand
GCCGCTCCGTGAGAAAGCGCGTGTTCTCCGTCGTCGTCGTAAGATAAAACTTCGTATTTTATTTTCAGAGAATCCAAAATCCGCATTGCATTCGTTTTTTTCATAAAATCTCCTTTTCAAAAACGAATTGAGCATGACACATTGACGATTTTTGAACAACAACCTTTGCGCGACAAAAAACGTCGAAAGTCGTATATTAAAAAAAGGAATTTAAATGAAATCTATGAGCCTTAAACATCTGGTCTTGCAAGATTTATATGAATATTGCTTGCAAAACAAAAATATGACTTTTCACAATGACATCGTAAAAGATATTGCTAGAAAGCGAAAGTTCGGGAATCCATTTGACGCGACAAAACTCGATTCGACGGATAAACTGCCACAGTTTATGATTGATAATGACTTGTGTATTTTGCATCTCGGCGAGGGCAATCATTGTTTTCTAAAAGGAATCCATATTCTTTATCATTCGTTTGAGCCTATTCAAGAAACGATTTTGTGGGAATACCGAAAAAGCTTGTTGAACGAATATAACGACAGTGAGAGCAATATTTTATCTGTTGCGAATAATCAGCGCATTTTGCATGATTTTTTGTTTGGCGAAGATTTGGAATTTGATAATCTTCCCGTTTCAAAAAGACCTAAGACTTATTTTCCTCACCGAACAAAAGCAACACTCGAATACAATTTCGGTACACAGCATATTGTGTGCGAAAAACAGCAGATTGAAATTGATTTAACTATCGAATACGGTGGTACGATTTGTGTTTTTGAAGCGAAAAACGGGACACCAACAGATTTCAACATTTATCAATTATATAATCCGTTTTTGTATTATTACAAGGCTTTCCCAAATAACAAAACGCTCTGCGTTTATTTGGTACGAAATGGTGATTCGCTGAAAATGTGGCTGTATACATTCGCAGACCCACTGCAAATAGGCTCGATTCAATTTGTAAAATCGCGCGAATACATATTGAAAAGGAACTAACGGAATGGAATTTAACAAATTGTATAATAAAGATGTACTTGAAATATTACGGCAAACGCCAGACAATTCGCTTGATATGGTCTTCGGCGACCCTGATTACAATGTGGGCATAAATTACGACGGCAGTTCTTACAGCAAAAAATGGGACGACTATATTTCTTGGTATTGCGATTTAGCAAAAGAAAGTATGCGCGTGCTAAAACCAACAGGCAATCTTTTTATGATGAATTATCCGAAGCAAAATGCGTATCTTCGTGTAAAGTGCCTCGATGAAATCGCGTATGATGTTCAAGAATATGTGTGGGTATACAACACAAATGTAGGACATTCACCGCGTCGTTTGACAACTGCACACCGAAGTATTCTGCATGCAACAAAATCGAAAGAAAATCACTTTTACAAAGAGCAGATAGCCGTCCCATATCAAAATCCGACAGACAAACGGATTATGCAACGAATGGCAGAAGGGCATACAGGAAGAATGCCGTATTCTTGGTTTTATTTTGATTTGGTGAAAAATGTGAGCAAAGATAAAACATTTCATTCCTGTCAGTTGCCGAAAAGTCTTGTGGAGATGTTTATAAAATCCTGCACAAAAGAAGACGACAGCGTGTTTGTTTTGTTTGGCGGAAGCGGAAACGAGATTATTTTGTGCGAAGAATTAAAGCGGAAATGGATAAGTTGCGAACTGCACAAGCCTTATTTTGATATGATAAATGACCGATTGGCAAACGGCGGTAAAATAAAAGATAGATATAAACTCATATATCATAATAATAAAAATGATAAAAATTCTGTTGAATTAGATTTATTTTCTATTTAATTCATACATAAAAAGCATTTCTGTTCATAATAAAAAAGTATTTGAAAGAAAATTGTATGCGCAATATATTAGATTTGGTTAGGAAATTGGTTATTTCCTAACCAAATCTTTCAGTTTTCTCAGGCTGAAGCCTTACGAAAACTGATTTCTTCAAAGTTGATGATTCGGAAACTGAAGTTTCCTCACCATCTCTATTTAGTTGTATGACAAAAGATTTTATAAAACGATTTATTATTATTTTATGTGCAAATTTGTGCATAATATCTTCGTGCGCAGGCGAAAAATCCAATCAAACAAAGGAAAAAACAATGAATATTACAATAAAAATAAACAGCACAAGCGGAAACCATATTCTTAACGCGGTTTTATATGACAATAAATCAGCAAATGCGTTTGCCAGTCTGCTAAAAAATGACGGCATCACAGTAAAATTGAGCGAATACGGCGGATTTGAAAAAGTCGGCGCGCTTTCGCAAAACTTGCCGCGCACAGACAGTCAAATCGAAACGAATTCTGGCGACATTATGCTATACAATGGGCGGCAAATCACGATTTTTTACGAGCCGAACCGCTGGAGCTATTCGCGGCTCGGAAAAATTTTAGGAAAATCCAAAGACGAATTAAAGACTATTTTAGGAAACGGCGATGTTGAAGCGACATTTTCACTTGCAGAATGACATTGCTCAAAACGGCTAAAAATCGTACACTCTTCAAGCCGTTTTGCGGCAGCGCAGTTTATGTTACCTCAAAAACTCCTGCGCGATAAAAATAAAAATCCTTAAAGGAGGCATTATGTCCAATCTTTCTAGCCGTCTGCGCTCTCTTTGCGCAGACTACAAAATCCTGCTTAGAAACATTCCTTCGCTGACCGTCTGCGTTTTTGTTCTTTCCGTCGTCTGTGCAAATCTTATGGCAAATAAAGAACTCGTAAGCTACAAATATGTCGCGCTTGACTGCGGATTCGTTTTCAGTTGGGCGATGTTTTTGTGCATGGACGTTATTTGCAAACGGTGGGGGGCGGCGGCTTCAATCAAAGTGTCGCTTATGGCTCTTTTTGTGAATCTTGCCGTTTGTGCCACTTTCGCTCTTCTTTCAAAAACGCCAGGAATGTGGGGCGAATTTTATTCCACGGAAAATCCACAGGTAAACGATGCTTTGAACGCCACATTTGGCGGAGCGTGGTATGTCGTTCTTGGCTCTGGCTTAGCGTTCATCACCTCGTCGATTGTAAACGCGCTTTTGAACAGCGCAATCGGACGATTCGTTGGAGAAAAAGGCTTTGCGTCGTTCGCTCTTCGCTCTTATGTTTCCACGGCGGTCGCGCAACTCGTTGACAATCTTGTTTTTGCGACAGTCGTTTCAAAAGTCTTTTTCGGTTGGACTTGGACGCAGGTCGTGATTTGCTCGGCGATTGGCGCGGTCTGCGAGCTTTTGTGCGAAGTTCTTTTCAGCGGAATCGGCTACAAAATCGTCTGTGGCTGGGAAAAAGAAAACGTGGGAAAAGAATATTTCGATTTTCTTGAAAAGCAAAAAAGGCGCGCGTAAATGAACGTTTTAATCACAGGCACTTCAAGCGGAATGGGACTTGAATCGGCGCGTCTTTTTTTGGAAAAAGGACACCGCGTTTTTGGAATCGACCAGAACGAAAGCGCGATTTTGCATGAATCTTACACGCATTTTGTCGCCGACATTTCCTCGTCGCCTCTTCCCGAAATTCCGAATGTTGAGATTTTGGTGAACAATGCGGGAATTCAGTCTGCAAGCGAAAAAGACATTCGCGTAAATCTTTTGGGAACGATGCGCGTTACGGAATTTTACGCATTTCAAAAATCGATTCGTTCCGTTTTGTTCAACGCAAGCGTTTCGGCGTTGAACGGCAACGAATTTGCGCATTATGTCGCGTCAAAAGCGGGCGTTGTTGGCTATATGAAACATTGCGCAATCAAACTTGCAAACGAATTTAGAGCAACTTGCAACGCAATTTGTTTTGGCGGCGTAAAAACCGAATTGAACCGCGCCGTTATGGAAAATCCCATTTTGTGGAAAAAAATTATGAATGTAACGCCGCTAAAACGCTGGGCAAGTGCGCGAGAGGCTGCCGAGTGGATTTATTTTTTGACCGCAGTCAACACATTCTGCACGGGACAAGCAATCGATGTTTCTGGCGGAGAGCGAAACTGCGCGGATTTGTTCGTCTGGGAATGATTTTTGCATTTTCAAAAACGGTGGTTTTATTCAAATCGCCGTTTTTTTGTTTTTCGTAATTTTCAAATCTTCATACTTTTTGTAATATTTCAAAAAAGCGACAAAAAGTCGTAAAATCTAGGAGTTTTTATGAACGAAATCATCGAAGCGATTAAAAATCGGCGAAGCATTAGAAAATTCAAGTCGGATTCGATTTCAAAGGAAACGATTGAGCAGATTGTGGACGCGGGACTTTTTGCGGCAAGCGGAAAAGGAACGCAAAATACAATGATTTTGGCGATTACGCAAAAAAATCTTCGCGACAAACTTTCCGAAATGAATCGAAAAATTGGCGGTTGGGATTCTCCGTTCGACCCGTTTTATGGTGCGCCAGTGATTTTGGTCGTTCTTGCAAAAAAAGATTGGCCGCTTCGCGTTTACGATGGAAGCCTCGTAATGGGAAATCTTCTTCTTGCCGCGCACGCAAGCGGTTTGGGTAGCATTTGGATTCATCGCGCAAAGGAAGAATTTGAAAGCGACGAAGGAAAAGAAATTTTGAAATCGCTTGGAATCGAAGGCGAGTGGGAAGGAATCGGGCATTGTGCATTGGGCGTTGCCGATTGCCCGTCGCCCGCCGCCGCTCCTCGTAAAGACGGCAGAATCGTTTGGGCGTAAATTTTGAACGCGGTGGTTTTGATAAAAAACTGCCGCGTTTTTCTTCTTGAGGAAACGCTCTCAATTTTGTAAAATTTTTGCAATTTTTTTTGAAAAAATGGAGAATTCAAAATGAAAAAATTGCTTTCTGCCTTTATTTGTGTGGCTTTATGCGTTTTTACGTCGTTTTCGCAAGAATACGCCGTAAAAGTTTCTGCGCCAAATGGTGCGCCTTCGCTTTCGCTTGCCACTCTTGCGCAAAAAAATCCTGAAAATTACACGTTCGTTTCCGCCGAGACGATTCCCGCAGAATTTGCCAGCAACAAAGCGGATTTTATAATCGCGCCGATTAACGCGGGCGCAAAACTCTTCAAAATGGGAAAATCCACTTATCGACTTGCGGCGGTTGTAACTTGGGGAAATCTTTATTTTGCGTCGCAAAGAAAAAAATTCAAAATGAAGGACATCAAAAAGAACGGAATCACACCGCCGGAAATTTCGCCAAAAAAAGTTGAATATCTTGCGGGCGCGGCAAACACGCAAAGTCTTTTGCTTTCTGACAAAAATGCCATCGTTTTGACGGCAGAACCCGCGCTTACGGCGGCAAAAATGAAAAATCAAAATATTACGTCTTACGCGCTAAACGATTTTTTCAAAAAATCCTTTGGATTTAACGGATTTGCGCAGGCGGGACTTTTTGTTCGTTCAGAAACGGCAGAAAACGAATCGGACGCGGTAAAATCGTTTCTTCGCGACGCAGAAGAATCCGCAAAAAAATGCACGAGCGACGTTCAAACGGTTGCAAAAGCGGCGGTGGAATTGGAGATTCTTCCAAACGAAAAAGTCGCGCTTTCCGCGATTCCAAATTGTGCGATTCGTTTTGTGAACGCAAAAGAAGCAAAGAAAATCGTTGAACAAACCGCAAAAATCGACATTGCGCAATACGGTGGCGTGCTTCCGTCCGATGATTTTTATTATGGAGAATAAAAATCGTTCTTCGTTTGCGTTTTTTTTGGGAGTCGTTTTTGTGTGCTGTCTTTTACAAATTGCCAGCATTGCAAAAGGCGACCCCTTAATTTTTCCAAGCGTTTTTGAAATTTTAAAAGCATTTTTCAGACTAATTTTTTCCGCAAAAACTTATCGACTAATCGGCACAACGCTTTTTCACCTTGCTCTCGTAATGATTTTTTCCACGATTTTTGGCGTGATTTTTGGAATTTTGGAAGGACTTTGCAATTTTTCGCGCAAATTTTTTTCGCCGTTGATGATTTTTCTTCGTTCAATACCGATGATTGTTTTAGTCGTCATTATTATGGTTCTTTTTTCCTATTCAAAAGTCCCCTATATCGCGTCAACGCTCGTTTTGATTCCGTTACTTTCCGAGGCGACGAGCGAGGGTTTTCAAAGAATAGATACGGAACTTTTGGACGTTTACCGATTAAATTCGTCTCTTTCGCTACAAGTGATTTTTCGCGTTTATATTCCGTTAATGGCAGGATATATAAAAGCCGCATATATAAACGCAGTTGGTATGGGAATGAAACTTGTTGTTTCAACAGAATATCTAGTTCAAACAAGAAATTCTCTAGGAAAAGCAATATATTCAAGTACATATTTCAACGAATATCAAGATATTTATGCTTACGCTCTTATAATGATTATGCTTGTTTTTTTTGTAAGCGAATTTCCGCTTTTTGTGATTCGTTTTTCTGAAAAACGAATTTAAAGATTTTTTTAATAAACTGAAAATTATGTTATAATCAAAAAGTTTTTGGAGAATTTATGAAACGTTTTTTGTGTTTTTTAGCATTATTTTTTATGTTTTATGCGTATGCGGATAATTTTTTGTCGGAATACGTTAGTCGTACTTGGACAACGGAAGATGGGCTTTCTGGAAATAGTGTAAACGATATTTTGCAAGATTCAAAAGGCTACATTTTTGCGGGAACGTATAACGGGCTTGTTCGTTTTAACGGAAAAGATTTTGAAAATTACAATCGCGATTTTGATGAAAAATACGGTTTTTCGTCTGTGCGTTCGATGTTTGAATCTAGCGACGGCGCGATTTGGGTTGGAAGCAACGAAGAAGGCATTTATCGTTTGATTTTGGACAGCAACGAAGACGTTTTGTCTTTTTCCACAAAAAACGGTTTGCCGAACAATTCGATTCGTTCGATTTGCGAAGATAAATCTGGAAATATTTGGGTCGCAACGGGTGGCGGAATTTCGTTCATTTCCAAAGATTTTAAAGTTGTTTCTCCAAACGTGGGCGGATTTGGCGATTTGCGCGGACTTTGTACATCGGTTTTTTGCGACAGAACGGGGCGCGTTTGGGTTACAACGTCCGCGGAAGGCGGTTTGTACGAATATTCGGGCGGGCAGTTTGTAAAACACGAATTTTTGGAAGAACGCGCAAAAAATCAACTTGTAACGAGCGTTTTTGAAGAAGATTCTGGCGCGATTTGGTTTGGCGTTTCTCCAAAATACGCTGTTCGATTTTTTGGCGGAAGAGAAAAAATCGTTGAATTGCCGTTTGACGCAAAAATTAAATCGATTTTGCAAGATAAAAGTGGAGTGATTTGGTTTGCAACGGACGGCGGAATTTTTGCGTACAAAGACGATTCAGTTTTTTTTAAGGAAAGCGCGGATTCTTCGGTGCAAGAAGGCGCGAGCAAAATAATCGAAGACCGCGACGGAAATCTTTGGGTTGCCACGGATTACAGCGGAATCAAAAGCATGAATCGTGGACTTTTTAGAACAATGCCGCTGGAATCTTCCGTGAACGCAATCGCTGAGGGAAAAGATGGGCGCGTTTGGTTTGCGTGTGACAAAGGCGTGGAATGTTTCCGCGTGAATTCTGACAATTCGCTCGTTCAAGAAACAAACGTAATCACGGAATTTTGCAAAGGAATTCGAATTCGGCACATTGAAATTGCAAAAAACGGCGACATTTTGATAAGTTCGTACGCAAAATTGGGACAGTTGCGATTTACTCAAAATGGAAATCTCGTTTCGCAAATTCTCAAAAAAGACGGGCTTGTGGGCGAAAAAATCCGCGTGGCGATTGAAGGAAAATCGGGCGATTTGTACGTTGGCACAACGAGCGGATTTTCAATCGTAAAACAATCTGGCGAAATCGAAAATTTTACAAAATCGAACGGACTTTCTCACGAATACGTCATGTGCGTTTTTGAAGACAACGACGGTTCTATTTATCTTGGTACGGACGGTGGCGGCGTAAACGTAATAAAAAACGGCAGAGTCGTAAATTCGTACACCACAGCGGACGGGCTTTGCGGAAACGTCATTTTTAAAATCACAAAAGGTTCGGACGGCGCGATTTGGTTCTGTACGGGCATGGGAATCAGCCGATTTAAAGACGGCAAATTTTTAAACTATCGTTTTTCAAATTGTAGAAGACAAACTTGGAAGCGTTTGGATAATGAGCAGTTTAGGAATTGCGCGAGTTCCGTTCCAAAGTTTGATTTCTGCAACAGAAAAACACACGCCTTTAAATCCAAAATTCTTTAATCGATTTGACGGATTGACGACTCGCGGAATTACGTCGGTGAGTTTGAGCCTTTGCGATTCTCGCGGCAGACTTTTTTTTACGTTGATTGATGGATTCGCGCTTTCTGACCCGCAAAAAATTTCGACGAACACAACAAAACCTATTTTGAACATTGAAAAAATCATTTTGGACGATGAAATCGTTTATCCGCAGAAAAACAGCGTAATAGAAATTCCTGCGGGAACGCGGCGCGTGAACGTGGAATTTTCAGGCTTGAGTTTTGTTTCGTCTGAGCCTGTTAGATATTTGTGTCATTTGGAAGGTTTTGACAAAAAACAGCCGAGTTGGACAGTGCAGAATGTTGCGTCATACACGAATCTTCTTCCAGGAAAATATAATCTTCATATAATCGCTAGAAACGGCAATAAAATTGAAAGCGACGAAAATTCTGAAATCGTTTTTGTTCAAAAAGCGTTTTTGTACCAAAAATTGTGGTTTTGGATTTTGATTGGCGTTTTGATTTTGGCGTTTATCGTTCATCTTTCGTTTTCGCTTTCGCGAGTTTTTAGGCAACTTCGCGTTCTAAAAGTCGCAATTTCCGAACTTTCTAGTGGAAATGCCGATTTGACAAAACGAATTTCCATGAAAAAACGTTCGGAATTTAAGATTTTTGACGAATTGGTTTTGGAAGAAAATCGATTTTTGGAGAAATTTCAAGGAATCATCGCGAAAGTCAAAAATTCAGAAAGAAAACTTGGCGAAAACAAATGATTGACAACATCAACGACGTTCATTCGTCGATTGAATCGCAAAACGAGCGCGTCGGCGAAGCGGCGGACGCGGTTAATTCAATCGCGCAAAATATTTCGTCGCTAAAAGACATGATAAACGTGCAGGCGGACGGCGTTCAGTCGGCTTCGAGCGCAGTTGAGGAAATGGTGGCGAATATTCGTTCCGTGAACGACGCGATGGATAATATGTCGTCTTCGTTTTCGTCGCTTGAAGATTTGGCGGAGGCGGGCAAGGCAAAACAAAAGGCGGTTGACGAAAAAATCTTGCAAATCGAGGCGAAATCAAAAATGTTGCAAGAGGCGAATCTTGCGATTGCAACGATTGCAAGTCAAACGAATTTGCTTGCGATGAACGCGGCGATTGAGGCGGCGCACGCGGGCGATGCTGGAAAAGGTTTTGCGGTGGTTGCCGACGAAATTCGCAAACTTTCTGAAACTAGCCGTGAGCAATCAAAAACAATCGGCACGCAATTAAAAGGAATCCAGTCGTCGATTCTTGACGTGGCGAACGCTTCGGCGGAGTCGAGTCTTTCGTTTTCTTCCGTTTCTGAAGAAATTGCGCAGACGAACAAAATCGTTCACCAAATCAAACTTTCTATGAACGAACAAAACGAAGGTTCAAAACAAGTAATCGACACGCTCGAAAATATGCGGGACAGTAGCAACAAAGTTACGAATGCGGCGCGCGAAATGTCGGTAGGCAGTGCGACGATTCTTGAAAATATGCACGCTCTTCGTTTGTCTAGTGGCGAAATGTCGGAAACGATTGGAAAAATGGCGGACGGCACAAGGTTGATGAGTGAAAACGGCGCGGAACTTTCGGAAATGTCCGAGAAAATGAAAAATTCGATTTCTGACATTGGCGAGCAAATGTCGCAATTTTCTGTTTGATTTTCTTTTAGAAATCGTTTTTGTTTAGCGTTGTCTAAACAAACACAGTGGTTTCGAGAACCTCAACCACCGCAAACG
The DNA here is from genome assembly GCA_905233535.1 of uncultured Treponema sp. Taxonomy (GTDB): domain Bacteria; phylum Spirochaetota; class Spirochaetia; order Treponematales; family Treponemataceae; genus Treponema_D. The sequence continues at coordinate 3,508 of CAJOEO010000096.1, read as the reverse complement.
ATAAACGAACAAAAACGGTGGTTGAGCGTAGACGAAATCCGTTTATTTTTTTTCAAAAAACGATTTTGTTTCTCGTGCGGCGATTCCCGAAAGGACAATCAGCGAAATGCAGTTTGGAATTGCCATCAGCGCGTTTGTGATGTCGGCGATTGTCCAAACTTGGCTAATCGTGAAGTACGGTCCGATGAAAACCGCAACAATGTATAGGTATCTGAAAACGACGATTGCGATTTTGTTTTCGTTCGTCAAATATTCCAGGCATTTTTCTGAATAGTAGTTCCAGCCCAAAATCGTCGTGAATGCAAAAAATACTAGACACAACATTAAAAGAAACTGAACGCTTTTTCCGTCGCCTCCTAAAACGCGAGAAAATGCCGCCGACGTTAATTCGATTCCTTTTAGACCGTGCGAAGCGTTTGCGTCCGCGCCCGAATAAAACGCGATTACGATTGCAAGCCCCGTCATCGTGCAGATTATTATTGTGTCGATGAACGTGCCGAGCATTGAAACTAAACCTTGTTCAACGGGTTCGTTTGATTTTGCCGCGGAGGCTGCGATTGGCGCAGAACCCAATCCCGCTTCGTTTGAGAAAATTCCGCGTGCAATTCCTTTTTGCATTGAATCCGTGATTTGTTTGAAAGTCCAACCGACCGCGCCGCCCGTAATCGCTTGGAATCCGAATGCGTTTCTAAAAATCGCTTTGAATGCGGCGGGAATTTCCGTGGCGTTCATCAAAAGAACAGAAATCCCCAAAAAAACGTAAATTATCGCCATTGCGGGAACGACTTTTTCCGCGACTTTTGAAATTCGTTTGATTCCGCCAAGAAGAACGAGAGCGACAAAAAACGTAACGATTAAACCAGAAATCACGACCGCTTTTGTGTACGGCGTTCCAAAAATCGTAAACGCGATATTTTCGCCGTTCGGGTCAAGCGCGTTTTTTACAGCAGTCGTGATTCCGCTGATTTGCGTAAACGTGCCGATTCCAAAAAGTCCAACGCAAACGCCAAAAATCGCAAACAAAACGGCTAGCCACTTCCAACTAAATCCCGTTCTTTCTTTCATGCCTTTTTCAATCGTGTAGAACGGACCGCCCAAAATATGACCGTCTTTCGCGTGGCTTCGATATTTTAGAGCGAGCATACATTCCGTGTATTTTGTGGCAGTTCCCAAAAGCGCGGCAACCCACATCCACAAAAGCGCGCCAGGTCCGCCCTCCGCGATTGCAGTCGCAACGCCAACAATGTTTCCCGTTCCGATTGTGGCAGAAAGCGCAGTGCAAAGCGCGGCAAACGGGCTAAGTTCGCCTTTTTCAGATTCTCCACTTTTTTTGAACATCGAACGAAATCCCAAAATAAGTTTTGTAAATTGCAGTCCTCGCAATCGAACCGTAAGAAGTGCGCCCGTCGCCAAAATCAAAACGATTGTAGGAATTCCCCACACAAGATTGTCAATCTTTTCAAGATATTCGTTGAATAGTTCCATAAAACCTTCCTCGCAAAAAAAATGAGCCGCGAAAATCGCGACTCTCTAAAGAAATCCCTGTCCTTTGTACCTGAGATATAGGCGAAAGCCGTAACCCTTCGGTGTTCCGTTCGGAAACTCTCCAGAGAGATTTTCCGATTTTATAGATTTTTGATTATTTTTTCAACGCGATTTTAATGTTCGCGCGTGGCGTTAAAAATCGCGGTGTACGCGCCTTTGTTTTTTTCTTTGCAAACAATGTAAAACTGAACGTTTACTTCGTCGTCCAAAATTGGAATTGCGACTTTTCCTTTTGGAAACGGCATGATTTTTCCAGAAATGTCCGTTACAAACGACGGAAGTTTTGTGGCGTTCACGATTTCGCGAAGCGCGGAAAGTTCGCTTTGTTCCAAAAATGTGGCGTTCGGGATTTTTTCTTTGCAAACGTTGTACCAAAATCCGATTTTTGTGTGAATCAAGATTTTTTCACCCGCAAGGTCAGAAAGATAAATCGATTTTCGATTTGCAAGTGGGTGATTTTTTGGCAAAAGAATCGAAAGTTTTTCTTGAATGAACGGCGTTGAATAAAAAAGCGCGTTTCCGTTTGCGTCTTTTTCTTCAATTGGACGAAAAAGCACGATTAAATTGTACGAATCGTCTTTTAATCCGCGCAAAAGCGCATTTTCTGTTTCTTTTAAATCCGCGCTCACGGTCATTCCCATAAAAAGTTGCGAAATAATCGGAGTCAATTCCCAAATCGGCGCGGGCGCAATCGAACCGTAACTGAACGTGCGTTTTTTTTGCGCTTCCGCACGAACTGCTTGAATCATGTTGTTGTGCGCATTCAAAACGTTTTTTGCATAAACGGCGGCAATTTCGCCGAGTTCGTTTAAGGCGATTTTGTTTTTTTGTCGTTCAAAAAGCGAAACGCCTAATTCGTCTTCAAGTTTTTGCATACTGCGACTAATAGACGGTTGCGACGTGTTGAGTTTTTCTGCAACGCGAGAAAACGTTTTTAATTCGGCAAACGCTACAAATTGTTCGATTATGTAAGTTTCAATCATTTTTTTAGTATAATAATCACTATTCATTTTGTGAATACTGCATTGCGAAAGTTTTATTGTACAAAGTTTCGTTTTACGCGGTATTCTTCTATAAAATTCGAATTTACGGGGTGAAAAATGGAATTTGTGGTTTTGAATAACGGAGTGAAAATGCCGATGGAAGGTTTTGGCGTTTTTCAAGTTCCCGACGGAAAAATTGCAGAACAGGCGGTTTTGGACGCGATTGATTCTGGCTATCGTTTAATCGACACGGCATCGGCGTACATGAACGAAGAAGCGGTTGGTCGCGCAATAAAACAAAAAATCGCAGACGGAACTGTAAAACGCGAAGATTTGTTTATTACAACAAAACTTTGGGTTCAAGACGCGGGCGAAGAATCGACAAAAAAGGCGTTTGAACTTTCGCGAAAAAAACTCGACCTCGATTACATCGACCTTTATTTGATTCATCAGCCGATGGGCGATTATTACGGTTCGTGGCGTGCAATGGAAGAACTTTACGCGACAAAAAAAATCCGCGCAATCGGTGTTTCAAATTTTTATCCGCACGTTCTTGCTGACCTTTGCGTTCATTCAAAAATCGTTCCCGCGGTGAATCAAATTGAATTGCACCCGTTTTTTCAGCAAAATTCCGCACTAAAAACGATGAAAGAATTTGGAGTCGTTGCAGAAGCGTGGGGTCCTTTTGCTGAAGGAAAACGCGATATTTTCAAAAATCCGATTCTTCTTGACATTGCGGAAAAACACGCAAAAACTACGGCGCAAGTGATTTTGCGTTGGAACGTTCAGCGTGGCGTGGTTGTGATTCCAAAATCCGTTCACAAAGAACGAATGGAACAAAACGCGGCGATTTGGGATTTTTCGCTAGACGATGACGACATGGCGGAAATCGCAAAACTCGACGTTGGAAAAAGCGAAATCGTCAATCATTTTGTCCCCGCGTTTGTAAAATCAATCAGTTCTTGGAAAATCCACGATTA
>CAJOEO010000095.1 GCA_905233535.1 uncultured Treponema sp. | reverse complement strand
ATGTCAAAGAGCGCCTTGTATTTTGGGTCACCGTTTGCCATATCGCCAACAATTTTTACACTCGGAAAAATCGACGCTTCAAAGCAAAAATTAATCGCAAACCATATTTTTGATGAGGTAAATCAAAATATCGGTACGCCAATTATCGTTGCAACTGGCATGAAATCTGACAATTTTTTGAAGAACGTGCTTTTAAACGAAAGCAATTTGGAAAAAGAAGAAATCGAAAAAGATTTAGCGGGATATTTAAAATCCGTCAGCGAATCTTTTGGATATGTTGCATCGTTTGTAGTTTCTGATAAAACACGCAGATATTATACGCCTAATGGCATAACCAAATTAGTAAATCCTGCAACAGAACCTTATGATATATGGTATCAACTTTTTGTGGATTCCGAAGAAGAAGTCTCGCTGGACACTGACCGCGACCAAAACAACGATTATCGTTGGACTATTTTTGTGAACGCAAAAATTCGGGACGACGACGGCAATCTTCTTGGAATTTGTGGCGTGGGGCTTTTTATGGACGATTTGCAAAAAATCGTCGAAAAGGCGGAAAACGATTTTAACGTAAAAGTGAATCTCGTGGACGATGAAGGGCTTGTTCAAGTTGACACCGACCAATCGAACATCGAAAACGCCTACATTTCCGAGGCGATTTTGGACAAGGCTGGTGCAAAAGAATTTTCGTACACGGAACTTTCGAGTGGCGGATTTCGCATGACGCGGTACATGGAAACGCTAGGTTGGTTTTTGGTTGTTCAAGGTTCGGTTCAAGACGAAGACGTAAAAATCCGCTGGGAATTGATTTTTACCTATTTTTTCCTAATTCTCGCGCTTTTTGTGATTCTTTTTGGAAAGCGAGACAAAACCGTTCACGAACTTTTGTCGTCTTCGCTAAAAGAAGACCCATTGACGGGATTTCCGAATCGAAATTATTTGCGTGAATCTTTTGGGGAACTCGGCATTTTTAACACGACGCGCTACAAATCGCTTGCAATGCTTGACATCGACAAATTCAAAAATACAAACGAAACTCGCGACGGCGACGAAATCATCGCGAACCTTGCCGACACAATAAGACGACAACTAGACGAACGTGGAATCGTTTTTAGATGGAGCGGAGACGAATTCGTTTTCTTTTTGGAAATGGACGCACAAGAAAGCGAAGAAATGTTCGTGCAACTTCTTGAAAAAATCAAAAAAACCGAAGACGTTACAGCGTCCGTGGGCGTTGTAAAAGTAAATCTATCTGAAAGTATAAAAACAAATTATCATCGCGCAGTTCAACTTTGCTACGCCGCAAAAGAAGCAGGCGGAAATCAAGTTAGGAGACAATCATGAGTAAACACCCCTTAAAAGTTGTTCTTGCAGCGTTTGGACTTACGGCGTTTTTGCTTTTGTCGGAACACGGAAAAATTGCCCGCGAAAGTCTGCGTCAAATGGTGGAACTTACGGCTGACAAAAAATCGCTTGAATTAAATTCGAGTTTTGCTATTGTGGAAAAATCCGTGGAAATGGCAAAAACGAAAATTCTCGATTCGATTGACGAAGAGCGGATTTTAACCGACGAAGATTACGAAAAATCGTACATGGAAGAACTTTCTTCGGAACTTTCTTCGCTTGCGCAATTTTCAAGCGGCGTTGTGGCGATTTATTTTAGAATGAACGCGGAAACGTTTGGCGGAACTCGCGGCATTTTTATGGAACGAGGAGGAAAACGCGAAGCGTTTTTGAACGTAAAACCGACCGACATTTTGCAATATTCGCCGACGGACACGGAACACGTTGGCTGGTATTATCTTCCAATATGGAAAAAAAGTCCGACTTGGGTCGCACCTTATGAGAACAGAAACATAAATATCCACATGATTTCTTATGTTGCCCCAATATATCGTAACGAACAATTATTGGGTGTGGTTGGCATGGATATAAACCTGGCAAAATTAGAGGATATTGTTGACCTTTTGCCAATGGAAGGAATGTTGGGCATTTTAATCGGGCAAGAAAGAAGTCTTGTATACTATAACGATGCTCGAAGCATGAAAAAAAATTTGGAACAAGCCGCGGACACAAACGCGATTATAAAAATTTTTTCGGAAAAAAAAGATAGCGATTGGCTTACAAAATTCAAGTGGAAGAACGAAAAATATTACGGAACATCGCGGACGCTCGAAAATTCCATGACGTTGGTCGTGGCTCTTTCCGTAAAGTCGATTTTGGAAGCGCAGAAAAAACAAATCATCTCTTTAATTCTTTCATTTGTATTGATTACAACGCTCGCCACGATTTTGTTGACTCTGGCGTTAAAACATATTATTCAGCCAATAAATTTAATCAGCGACGCAACAACTAAATTGGCGCGAGGAGAATTGAATATATCGCTTCCGTACAAAGCGAACAACGAACTTGGACAACTTGCCGACAACATTCGCAAAATGATGAATCAATTAAAGGAATACATCAATTATATTCACGAGCAGACCGAAAAAGAACGTCAAGAAAAAGAAAACGCGCAGGCAGAAAGCAAAAGCAAAAGCGAATTTTTGGCGAGCATTTATCTTTCGCTTCACGAAATCGATTTGAACGAAGACACGTTCAAAGAAATCCAAAGTCATTCTGACATTAGCCGTACAATTAAAGAAACATACGAAACGGTGAAACACGCGCAAACTGTACTGAATCAAGTCATGGAAAAACGTGTGCAGAACATTGAAAAACAACACGAAGAAATTTTCAAATTCATTGATTTTTCCACACTCGAAAATCGCATGAAAGGACGAAATTCGATTTCGCAAGAATTCAAAGGAGTGCTTGGAAATTGGTGTCGTGCGCGATTTATTCTTGAAGACAGAAACAAAGACGGCACTCTCCACCGAGTTTTGTGGGCAATCGAAAACATCGACGAAGAGAAAAAAGTTCGGCAAGAATTGCAAAACGAACGCGACAAAATGAAACTCGTTGCAGAAAAAAGCGCGGCGGACTCGCGGGCAAAAACCGAGTTTTTGGCGAGTATGTACATTTCTCTTCACGAAATCGACCTTGAAAATGGCACGTTCCAAGAAATTCATTCGCGGCAGGACATTGAAGACGCGGTAAACCACGCAATCGGAACATCGAGTCAAATAATTCAGCAAGTTCTTGTAAAAACCACGGACGAGCGAACGCGCGACGACCTTTTGCAATTCGTGGATTTTTCGACTTTGAACGAACGAATGGCGGATAAAATCACAATCGCGCAGGAATTTTTGGGCGCAGCTGGAAAATGGTGTCGCGGGCGGTTCATCGCAATGGACAGAAACAAAGACGGCAAACTAAAGCACGTTTTGTGGGCGGTTGAATACATCGACGCGGAAAAAAAGGAACGCGAAAAATTGCAAAGCGAGCGCGACAAAATGCGCCTTGAAGCCGAACGGCAAGCGGCCGCAAGCCAGGCAAAAAGCGCGTTTCTTGCAAATATGAGCCATGAAATCCGCACGCCGATTAACGCGGTTTTGGGCATGGACGAAATGATTTTGCGAGAGGCGACCGATAAAACGATTCTTGGCTACGCGACAAATATCAAAACGGCGGGGTCAAGTTTACTTTCTATTATCAACGACATTTTGGATTTTTCAAAAATCGAAGCGGGAAAAATGGAACTTCTGCCCGAAAATTACGATATTTCGTCGGTCGTGGTGGATTTGGTGAACATGATTCGCGACCGTGCAAAAGCCAAAAATTTGCAATTCGTTCTAAAAACCGAATCGAGTCTTCCAAAAACGCTTTTTGGCGACAGCGTAAGAATCAAGCAGTGTATTTTGAATCTTTTGACGAACGCTGTAAAGTATACAAAAGTGGGAACTGTTACGTTTAGCGTGGGCTTTGACAAAATCGACGACAATCGAATCAATCTAAAAGTGAGCGTTGAAGACACGGGAAGCGGAATCAAAAAAGAGGACATGGCAAAACTCCTTACGCCATTTGAACGAATCGAAGAAGAAAAAAACAAAACAATCGAAGGCACTGGACTTGGAATGAGCATTGTAACTCGTATGCTTTCGATGATGCACACGCATCTTGACGTGCAGAGCGAATACGGCAAAGGTTCGATTTTTTCGTTTTTGGTGGAACAGACCGTTTGAAATCCGAAAAACTCACAGAGTATCTGAAAAATACCATTATTCCAGATTTCAGGCTCTATGGTCTTGCAAATATGTGTATGAACGGTCCACTGCGGCGCATTTCAGCATAGGTTTCGCACTGCTGTCCGTTCAGGAAGTGCAGCGCATCCGAATCAGCGCTTACGGTAGGCTTCCAGCCTTTGGCCCAGTCCTTTTTGCCTCCTGAAGGCATGTCGTTGATTATCTGAACATTGCAGTCAGTTCCGGTATGATCCTTGCCGGAAACGTTGTAAACTGCGTGGCAGCTATCAGGTGTAATACCATAGTAGACCTGCTCATCGTATGCGCCTGGTTGGACATCTCCATTAAAGAACGGACTTTCCGACACGCCTGTAAAATACGCTTTTACACGCTTGCCTTTTTGCAGCTTTTCAGTATCTTTCGTGGTTAGTTTTACATCCACGTTAAGAACCAGCGCCTTGCCTTCCAGGAACTTGTCTATCGCAAAGAATGCGTAGTCCATCCAGCTGCGCCCCATTAAGCCCCTTAGGCCATGGTTTCCTCTGTTTATGATAACTAGCTGGCAGTTTGCACTTGGCTTACCACCCTGATCTTTAAGATACTGTGCAAAAGCCTTTTTTGAATAATCTACAGCTACAACTTTGTCATTTGAGCCGTGGATGATCAGCACAGGACCACTATAGCCTCGGATCTTCGAGTAGACATCCAGAGTCTGCGCATCTGTAATATAGTCGTGCCCCAGCAGCATGGGGCCGCAGCGCACCTTTTCCGGAACATTTTTAGGATCAAATTTAGCCCACATCATTTTCCCTGCATTTGCATCATCCGGAATACACAATGCAGGGTATAGCAGAATCAGACGTTTTATCTGATCCTTAAGTTCTGCTGCCACCATAGCGGATACCAGACCGCCCTGACTGCATCCGCAAAGCGAGATATCAGCTGGATCAGCATACGGCAGTTTTTTAACCGCTTCTATTATGGCATACAGATCTTTAACTTCGGTAAGTACAGACATATCCACGCTCTTTCCGTCGCTTTTGGAACCTATTCCGCCGCCGTTGAAATCGCAGGCTACTGCCGCATACCCGCGGGCAGCAAAGTTTATTGCCTCATTCTTTACGGTCCTTCCTGTAGACATAAATCCGTGGCTTACGATCATTACAGGAAGTTTTGTGCCCTCCGGCCGATAGACATGACCGCGAATTGTTTTGCCTTCCCTTGCGCATTCGAACTTTTCAGTAATCATTTCGACCTCCAAAAGACATTTGATCTGCAAAAATATAATACGCACTTGTGTATTATAATTAATTATGTTATATAAATAACGTAAAATCAATACACAGCTTAATGACATATGTGCATTATCAAGATGAATAAGAACGACGCGAGATATATCAGGACGCACAAGGCCCTTCAGGATGCTTTTGAGAAACTGATAATAGATTCAGATCCAGGCAAGATCAATGTAAGCAGCATAACTCACGCTGCAAATGTTAACAGGCGCACTTTTTATCTGCACTTCGATACCATTGAAGATATGTTTGATGAACTTGCAGAAAAGCTTGCGAACGATCTGAGTAAAAAAATAGCTGTCATTTCCTGGAGCGATGCGGGTGATATTACCACCCTGGTAAGCAAAATCATAGGATTTATTGAGGAAAATAAACCTCTTCATAAAAAGTTGATATGTTCTGACGATTACAGCAAGGTCTTCAAAAGAGTAAGTGAACGTCTTGCCGGATCGTCCATCCTGAATCAGACTGAGGTCAGAGATCCCACAAAAAGGTTCTATTATCAGCTGCGTCTTGAATCCACTTCCTACTCAATAATGAATTCTATCCGGCAGTGGCTTATTCTTAATGAACCTGTCTCCACAGATGATCTTATAAACTGCATTGTTGAACTTACAGGTTTATGATCGGATCGGTATGGCCAAAAAATGAAACGAACTGCGATTTTTTGAAATCGCAGTTCGAGTCTGTATGGGTTCGTGGAACAGACCGATCTGTGGATGAACCCCGGAAGATCTTTTATGAGTTTTTTGCAAAACCTGCGATACTGCCTTCACAAAGGCCGTAAAGCAGGTCGCAGAATTCTTTTTCCGCAAGCTCGTATTCTGAACGTATCCAGTCCACAAGGAGTTCAAGGCTTCCGCTGACCAGGAATCTGTAGATACTCCCTTTAGTCTTTTCGTCCATTTTGACATCAAACGCCCGGAGGGTCATAGTGTTTGCGAGATCAGACAATTTTTTGCGGAAGTGAAGGTCATTGTTTTCAATAAGCAATGTGCGGAACAGCTCGTCGTTTTTCTTTATGAAGCGAAGAAATGAGGTCAGGTAAGCTTTGGCGTTTGAATGAACTGTGTCTGAAGATCCGATTGAGATGAGATACTCGCTTATTTGTGAGATAGCTTCGTCTTCCAGCTCCTTCAGAACACTGTTTGGTTCTTCGAAGTGCTGGTAAAATGTGCTGCGGTTGATCTCAGCTGCAGCACAAATATCGGTAACGCTTATCTTGCCTGTCTGCTTGGTGTGCATAAGGCTTATAAAGGCCTGTTTTATAAGATGTTTTGTAATGCGTGAGCGCTGATTGTTTTTTGTATTCATGTTCTGTCTATTAATGCAACATTTTCCGGTTTAGTGTTGGTATATAAAATATAATTAGTGCAACTGATGATTGATAAAAACAACATAGTGTTGGTATAAT
>CAJOEO010000094.1 GCA_905233535.1 uncultured Treponema sp. | reverse complement strand
TGACTACGCTAACTCCGGCTACAAGCTTGCGTTCAGCGAAGTTTCTGCCCCTGTTGTAGGTACCGACGGAACTTGGAGTTACAGCAATAATGTTGCTTCCTACAAGGCGAAAGTCACTGATGCAGGTTATACGCTGTCGCTCGACGGCAAAACTGCTACCTACACGGCTGCGAACGATTCTGAAAAAGTTCTTGTGAAAGTCGATTGTCAAAACGAAAAACTTTATTCCACAAAAAATCTGTTTTTGAAAAATCGTCACAAAATCGAATTGCAACAAGAATTGCATTCGGAAATCGTTTTTTTAAAAACGGCGCACAGTAAGAAAGAGCAGGTTCTACAACGACAACGCAAACGGGCTGAAAACTCGTTTGCACGTTAGAAACGAATCGTTCGGCTTCCGTTTGCGGTGAGTATTTTGAATGAAGATATTTTCCGTCGCATACGCAAGTTTCTGCTTTGTTACGCGATTCTTCAAACGAAATTTTGTGCAAAATCAGCCTTTTTGAAGAAACGCTAAAACGCCTTTCTTACTGGGACAAATGCCCGCCGAAAGCAAAAGAATGTGTTGCGCCGCGTCGCTACCGAGCAACGAACAAAGCGCAGTTGCCAAATGATACGAAATGACTTCCTCGTCGTTTTCGTCTTTTCCAAAAAGCACAATTTTTATTTCGCCGTTTTTTCCGATATGCGAGCAGTTCGGCGAGCGAAACATTGGCGACAGAACCGAAAATGTCGCGTTCGCAATCGCGCAAAGTATGTGCGACTTCATTTCGATTCGGTCAACCGTTTCGATTTTTGAAAGTTTGCGCCAAACTTCAGAATTCTGAATGATTTTTTCAACGCAACTTTTTAACGAAAGAATCAACAAATGCGCATTTGAAATTTTAAGTCCTTTTTCAACGTTTTTTTCCATTTCGGAAAATTGGATTTTTTCGTTCGCACGAAAATTCTCAATATTTGAAAGCGTAGTTGCGCATTTTGTGGACGGCGGAAGAACAATGTCGTCCTCGTCGCTAAATTCCGCAATCACAAGATAGCGCGGATTTTCTTTTTCCAAAAACGGCAAAAAATAAAGAGAGTCAATCGAATCTCGAATTCCGTCTTCAAAAAGGTCAAAAAATGGCACGAGTTCATTGAAATCTTTTGAAAAACATTGCCATTCTGATGCTTTTGAAAGCATTTCGTCCCAAAATTTTCTAGGCGAAAGCGAAGCGACGATTGTTTTGGCAGAAAATCCCGTGGATTCTGCCAAATGATAATATCCCTCGCCATTTTCTGTCGCAGAACTTGGTGTGCGAAGTTCTAAAATTCCTGCGTGTTTGAACCCTTGTCGCGCCGCCCATTCGTCGAACGTTGGTGTTGCTTGCGCGAGCAGGCTTTGGGCCCTTTGAAGAAGCCCACTTTTCGTCTGTTCTGCCATACGCCACCTCTTTTAAGAAAGCCCCAATTCTTTGAAAAGTTTTTTGTACGTTTCAAATTGAGATGACTGCGCAAACTCCGCGATTTTTTCTTCTGGAAGATTTGCGAGCAACTGGTCCATGTAAGAAAGCACGGATTTGATTTCTGTTTTTAGGTCGTTTGGAATCGTTGCCTTTTCTTCTTTCTTGTTCTCCTCTTCTTCCGCAGGTTCTTCTTCGATTTCCTCGATTTCAGATTCTCCAGTCGAATCCGTGCCGAGCGTTGGGTCTGAGTTCAAGTAATCAAGATTCGCCTTTGTTAGAGAATCTTCGATTGACGGGTCTTCTTCGGGCATCAAATAATCATCGCCCGATTCCTCTGGAGAAACCGCTTCCTCAACTTCTTGTAACGGCTCTTCTTCTGCATCGTCGTCAAACGAAAATCCGTCAAGCGAATCGTCGTCTTTTGATTCCATTTCTCGCGAAAGGTCGTTATCCTGCGCACTTTCCACAAGAACGTCGTCAACTTGCGGTTCTTTCTCTTCTTCTGCGTCCTCTTCCTCGTCGAAAACGCTTTCGTCATCGTCATCGTCGCCATGATTTTCGCCATTGAAAACCGATTCGAGCGTCGTGTCTTCTATTGTGTCCAATGCGCGCGCACTTTCGCTCTGTTCCTCAGATTCCTCTTCTTCGATTTCAGCGGTGTTCAAAATGTTGTCCAACTCGTCGCCCGAAAGAGCAATCGTGTCGTCATCGTCGTCGTCAAAGAAACCGCCACTCGGCTCTTCTGCAATGTCGTTCGTTTCGCCAAGTGCGTCTTCTTCAGAAATCGATTCGTCTTCCGATTCAGTCGTTTCTTGCGGAACGTCAGATTCAGAAAGAGCGTCTTCGTTTTCAGTTTTCTCTTGAGATTCTTCGTCAGAAACTTCGTTTTCTTCGACTTTTTCAGATTCAGCCGTTTGTGCGTCGCTGTTTTTAGAAACTTCTTCGTTCGCTGATTCCGTTGAATCAGATTTTGCCTCGGTTTCTGATGGTTTAACTTGTTCTCTTTCTGAATCTTTCGGACGCGATTTTATGTTCGCAACGTCTTGTTTTAGCGTTGTAATTTCTTCTCGAAGCGACGAAAGTTGGCTTACAATTTGGCTTAAAATTGCGTTTGTTTCTGCTGTCATGCTTTCCTGCCCGTGCGTTCGCGCACTATTTTCTGTTTCGGTGGATTCTCCGTCGTCCATCAGCGATGCGGTTTCCTCTTCAAAAGTGTCAGGGATTTCGTTTGACTGAAAATCGTTCGCGGTCGAATCTTTTGCGACTTCCTCAGTTTCCGACAAATCGTCCGATTCTTCAGCAACGTGTTGAGCCGCCGCTTCCGTTTCGGCAATGTCTTCGTCCATCGTTTTTTCGTCGTTCAAACTCACAGTGTTTCCGTTTTCGTCTTGAACGGAATTCAAAACATCGTCCAAATCAAAATCGTCGCTTTGTGCGTCCGTTTTTTCTTCTTGCGTAGGTTCTTTTTCGTCTGTTTCTTCGTTTTCAAAATCATCGTCAGCAACAACATTCATACGAACATTCTCTTCTTTTTGTGGGGTAGGGGCTTCTTTAGCACTTTCTTCTTCCGTGTCGTCAAAGCCAAACTCGCTCAAATCCACGTCCTCTGTTCCGTCATCATTTTTTTCTTTTTCTTCCGACTTTTCCGATTCGTCGTCAAAGCCAAATTCGCTTAAATCGACATCTTCCGTGCCGTCATCATTTTTTTTAGATTCTTCGCTCGAAGAATCGTCAAAATCGAACTCGCTCAAATCCACGTCCTCTGTTCCGTCATCATTTTTTTCTTTTTCTTCCGACTTTTCCGATTTCGCTCGAAGAATCGTCAAAATCGAACTCGCTCAAATCGACGCTTTCCGTTCCGTCGTCGATTTTTTCTTGCACTGCTTCTTGCGCACTGTCATCAAACGAAAGGTCAATGTCAATCGGACTGTCTTCTTCTATTTTCGTTGAATTATCCTTAATTACAATGTCAGAACTTTCCGCACTGTCGGTAGAATCTGGAACTTGCGCACTTTCTTCTTGATTTTCCGATTCTTCGTCGCTAAAACCAAATTCGTCAAGCGAAACTTCTTCCATTGAAGATGTATTCTCGTTTTGTTTTGAATCAACCGACGAATCTTTTTTTTCGCTTGGTTCGTCGTCAGCGAGTCCTGAAAAGTCTGGAAGTTCATCTTCTTCCGAATTCACCGTTCTTGGCGGCTTTTTGACCCATACTCCATAAGTATCGAGTTCATTTGTCTTTTCTGAATCGCTCATCGTGTCCTCTCTATTTTTTTCCATTTTACATGGGGGCTTTTTCACCGAACTGTTCTTTTTTCTATCGGAATTGCGTCGATGAAACTGTAGTTATTTTACCATATTTATAGTGGCTTGTCGAAAGGCTTTTAATTTGAGATTTTTTTCATTTTAGCCGATAAAGTTGTTATGGCAAAAATGTTCCGAACTTTGGCTGCTATTTTGGCAGGTACATTCGTATACGTTCTGGTTTCACTGGCGTTTGGGCGAGACGGTTTTTGGGCAGATGGGCAACTTCGCGAGCAGAAGCGTCAATTTTCTGCGCGAACGGAAGAAATTCGTCGAATTACAAACAGTTTGGAATTGGAGTATACTGCGCTCAAAAAAGATTCCGATGTAATTGCGGCGTTTGCAAGAAAAATTGGCTACGTTGGAACTGGCGAAAAACTCGTCAAAATAAACGGGCTTGTTACTTCCGAACCGTTTAGTTTTGAAACTGGTTCTGTTTTGACGTACACTGAGCCGTTTTTTTTGCCAGAATGGTTTTGCAAATTTACAGGATTTCTTGTGTTTTTTGTGGTTTATTCGTACCTGTATCTTGAAGAAATAAAACGGAAGATTTTTGATTTGCGAAGTCGTCGTCGCAAAGGAGAAAAAGATGCTTTGCGTTCGAAATGAAAAAGGCGGACAACTCGCCGTTGAGTGCATGAAAAAAGGCGATGTTTGCGTTTTGCCGACCGATACCGTTTATGGATTTTCGGGTATTGTTGGCGGAACTTTGGATTGTGCGCAAAAAATTAGACATTTAAAAGGAAGAAAAGAAGAAAAACCGTTCATTCGTTTGATTAGCGAAGTGAAAGATATTTTTTCGTTTACTTCTGCAAAAATCCCATCACGAGTACTTGATTTGTGGCCGTGCGCGTTGACGTTAATCGTAAAAACGCCGTCGCAGGAAAATCCTTTGTGCGAAACGGCTTTCCGTTGCCCCGATGACGATTGGCTTCGCGAAGTTATACGCGGGGTTGGTTTCCCGATTTATTCAACGAGCGCGAATAAAAGCGGAGAGCCGATTCTTTTTTCTGCAGCGGAAATCGCAAAAATCTTTCCGCAAGTTCCGCTTATCGTTGACGGTGGCGAAAAGAAAAACGAAAAACCTTCAACGATTGTTCGCGTTTTAGAAAATTCAGAAATCCAAATCATTCGGCAAGGCGCGATTGTTGTCTAATTAAAAATAACTAAAATTTATTTTTCTCGCTGAATTATCGTTTTGACCAAACTGAATCGACTGTTCCTTCGACTGCGCCGATTTCGTTGGCGGCAGGAATTAACGTTTGTTTTGTTCCATAAAGTTCGCCTGCGCGAATTTCAAAAGTCCATTTGATTGGCGAAGCGGTTGCGGCAAGGTTTAGCGCGGTTTGGCGTGGCAATTCTGGAAAAAACGATGCATTCGATTTCCCGACTTGTCGCACTTCTATTTCGCTGACGTTTCCCGAAGAATCGAATTTTTTTGCAACGATTTTTATGTTCATCGTTGCACCGTTTTTGAAAATTATAAATCCGCGTCCGCCTCGCAAAATCAAAATCTTGTCGGTGTACGGTTCGCCGCCCCAAGTTCCAGCCATCGATTCAATGTCAATGTTTCCGCGGAACGTTTTTTCTTCTTGTTTTGGACTTTCAACAACGATTTTCGGTTCTTCGTGAAATCCTGCGAGTACGCTTTCAATCGCGCTTTTTGCGCCCGCCAAGATTTTGTAATACGAATCGTAGGTTTCCGTTTTTGAATGAGTGATTTCGTCTGACGGATTGAACGCGCTGAACGTGCATTTCCATACTTTTGAACCGTCTTTTTCGCTTTCACTTATTTGCGCGTATAGTGCAATCGATTCCCCAAAGAATTGAGGAATTTCCGCCGAAACTTTGCTTGTGTCGGGGCGACAATCTTCCACTGCAACCGATTCGATTGATTTTAATTGCGTGAAAAAAATATCTTGCGCCATTTTTAGCATATTCGAATCGACTTCTTGCGTTTTGGAAACAACGCCGTAATAGTTTACCGCGATTTGTTCTGCGGAAATTGGCGCGCTTGCGGAGATTATTGCGGGAATTACAATGCGGGAGATGGAATTCACAAATCTCACCTTTAATTTACGAATTTGCGCTACGAAAATCACGGGCAATTTCTCTATCAATGTCGCGTTTTTTTATGGTTTCGCGCTTATCAAAAAGTTTTTTACCTTTACACAAACCAAGTTGAATTTTTGCACGACCTTTTTTCAAATGAATGTCTAAAGGAACAAGTGTGTAGCCTTTTTCCTCGACTTTTCTGGATAAACGTTTGATTTCTTCGCGGTGTAACAATATTCTGCGATTCTGCAATTTCTAATCCAAACTTCTCCGTCGGAAATCTCCGCAAAAGAATCCACGAGAGAAACAGAACCGTTTTTTACGGATTTCACTTCCGTGCCTTCCAAAACGATTCCACATTCTATGGAATCTTCCACAAAATAGTTGAATTTTGCTTTTTTGTTCTGTGCAATGATTTTTATTGCGTCCATAAAATAAAATTATAAGTCAAAAAGATTCAACTCGCAAGGGCGGGACTTGTTCGCTTTGTTGCATAACGTTATTATTTTTTGTATGGATACTAATATATATGCAATTTCTTATAAGATGAGGCAAGAACTTTACAGACGACTTTCCACGATTATTAAGATTGTTTTAATTTGTTCAATTTCGATTACGCTTTTTACAACTTTTGTTTTTTATCCCGTTATGAGTCGTTCAAATTCTATGTCACCCGATATTTCTTCTGGAAACGTGGAATTGGTCGCGCCACTTTTGCGTTCGCCGTCGCGAGGGGACGTTGTTCTCGTTCAAAATCAGCGCGACGTTCTGCACCCTGTGAAAAAAGTCATAAATGGAATTTTTTTGTTTTTTACGGCGCATCAGTGGAAACCGTTTGAAGATGGCTGTCGTCCTATGTTGCGTCGCGTTATTGGTATGCCAGGAGATACGATTTATATAGATAAATATGTCGTTTATATAAAACTGAAAGGCGAGGGGCATTTCTTAACAGAATTTGAGGTTATTCCAAGAAAATACGACGTGCAGATTTTTACCGCGCCAACAAACTGGGATATAAATCTTGGTGCAAAAAGCGGTACAAAACAAATCGAACTTGGCGAGGGTGAATATTTTTTGCTCGGCGACAACCGAATGGAATGTGCGGATTCTCGCATTTGGGGCGCGGTCAGAAAATCGTCGATAAAAGGGCGCGTTCTTCTTCAATATTTTCCGCTTTCAAAAATCCGAATTTTTTAAGTCGTGGAAAAATCGCTTTACATTCACATTCCGTTTTGTCGTTCAAAATGCGATTATTGTGATTTTTTTAGTTTAATGACTGCCGTTCCGAATCTTTACGCAAAAGCCGTTTCAAATGAAGCGGCTTTTTATGCGGAACAAAACAAAATCAATTTTTGGCGAACAGTTTATGTTGGTGGCGGAACTCCGAGCGTTCTTTCAAAAAATGACGTAAAAACCCTTTCTTCGATTTTGCGCAAAACGCCGCCAAAAAAAAATGCAGAAATTACGTTTGAAGCGAATCCCGAAAGCGTTTCGTCTGAATTTTTGGATTCGATTCTTGATTTTGGGGCGAACAGAATTTCACTTGGAATTCAAGCGTTGGATGATGACGCGCTTTCTTTCGTGAATCGACATTCGCGTGAAAAAAACTCACTCGACGCTCTTTCGCTTTTGGAAAACGTTTGGTGCGGGCGCGTTTGCATCGATTTTATTGCGGGACTTCCTTTTCAAACGGAAAATTCTTTCAAAAATCAGTTTCAGAAAATCGTGCAATTTAAAAAAATTGACCACGTTTCACTATACGCTCTTACGGTGGAAGAAGAAACTCCGCTTTTTCAAAAAATCGAATCTGGAAAAATCGATTATTCCGAAGAAAAATCCGATAGTCTTTGGATTTTGGGGCGGAATCTTTTGGAAAAAAACGGATTTTTTCAATACGAGATTTCGAATTTTGCGAAAAAAAATTGCGAATCGAAACATAATTCTGCGTATTGGGAACAGCTTTACGATTGGAAAAATCGCTCGGCGATTCGTTGGACGAACACAAAAAATCTTCCTTTATATATTGATTTTTGGACAAATCCGCCGTTCGATTTTTCAAAAATTCCGCGAGAAATCGAGGTTTTGGACGAAAAATCGTTGGAATTTGAATTTTTTATGCTCGGTCTTCGCATGAGAAAAGGCGTTTTTGAAAAAGATTTTTTTGAGCGATTCGGATATTCAATTTGGGAACGCAAAAATTCAAACGGCGTTCCGTTTTACGAAACTTTTGACGAGTGGAAAAAAGAAAAAAAATGCGGATTCGCGGACGGTCGCATTTTTTTGAACCGACGCGGAATCCTTTTTTTGAATCGATTTTTGAGCGAAATCCTTTAGGCAAAAACGATTGGCGCGGTTATGGTAAATTCCGTGCCAACACCTTTTTGCGATTTTACGGCAACGCTCCAGCCGTGTGTGTCCAAAATCATTTTTACAACCGAAAGTCCAACGCCAATTCCGCCTTCGCGCCTTGATGCAGAACTTCTAAAAAACATATCAAAAATCTGAGCGATTTCTTTTTTTTCGATTCCAATACCCGTATCTGTAATTTTGATTTCGATATTTTCTTCGATTTCTTTCGCGCTGATTTTTATAGAATCCCCGTCAGAAGAATAGCGAATTGCGTTTGAAAGGATATTTTCCAATGCACGCTGAATTAGTTGCGAATCGAATCGTAAAAGCGTGTTTTCGTGGATTTGTACGTCGGTTTCAACGTTTCGATTAAAAACTTCGCCCGTCGTTTTTGCTTCTTTTGCAAATTCCCGAAAAAGCGGCAAAATCGGTTGCGCCTTTAACGTGCCTCGCCAATCCGTTTGATTCAATTTTACAAAATCGATTAACGTGTTGACCATCGTTTCGAGTTGTTCGGTTTTTGACGCAACGATTTCAAGCGACTTTTTCATTTCTTCTTCAGTTGTAAACATTCCGTCGCTCATCGCTTCGGTGTAGCCTTTTATAACGGCGACTGGAGTTCTAAGGTCGTGGCTAATTCCCATGATGAGTTTTGCGCGTCGTTCAGAATCGTCTTTTAGAGCGAGTCGCATTTTTTCAAGATTTTCCGCAAGGCGCGTGATTTCGTTTTCGCGACTGCTTTTTCCTTGAATGAGCGGAACGTCGAATTTTCCGTCGGCGATTCGTTCCGTGCTGTTTTCCAAATATGTAATCGAACGCGAAATCGTGCGAGAAATCGTGATTACAACTGCAATCGAAAACGCTTCAAAAATGGCGATTGAAATAAAAAGTAGAGCGAACGTTCGCTCGCCACCGCGTCTTTTGTTATTAAACTCATCTCTATTTACGCGACTGACAAGCATAACTTCCTCGTCTTCTAACGGCGGCGACACGAGTTGATAAAAATATTTTTCGCTCGTTTCGTTCATGTGCTTAAAAAGCGATTCTTCTTCCAATTCAAAAAGCCCTTTGTATTCTGCAAAATTCGTTAGAAGAATTTTTTGACGACAAAGCAAAATAAATTCAACGTGTGGCGGAAGTGTGCGCATAACTTGCTTCAAAACTTCAATGTCGCGCTCGCTCATCGAAAGTTTATTCATTTTGCGGATTTGTTTGTAACCGCTCATCAAAATTCGCTCTGGACGAGTTGCGTAATGATAAATCGGCACAGCAATCAAATACAAAAGCGGAACGGCAATAATTCCCAGAAGAAAAACGCGAAGTTGCGTTTTGATTGTCATTTTTTGTCCTCGTCGTTTTCGTCCTTAACGAATTTGTAGCCCATTCCAAACGCTGTTTTTAAAAAACGTGGATTTGCTGGAGTTTCTTCTATTTTTTTTCGCAAACGTTGAACGTAAACCGCAACCGCCGTCGTGTCCCCGTAAATATTCTTCCATACTTCTGAATAGATTTTATCGGGAGTGAGCGTTTCGCCTTCGTGGCGCGTAAAATATTCAAGAACGTCGTATTCTCTTGCAGAAAGCGGAATTTTTTTCACGCCTTTTTTTAGAACACAACTGTTTAGCAAAAGTTTATACGGTCCAAACGAATAGAAATCTTCGGCAGCGGCGGAAACTTCGCTGTTTCGGCGCAAATTTGCGTTTACTTTTGCGACCAAAACGCGCGGGCTAAACGGTTTTGTAACAAATTCGTCCGCACCAATTCCAAGCGCGTCGATTATGTCTTCGTCGCCGTCGCGCGCAGAAACAACAAGCACGGGAACGGTTTGCGAATATTCTTTGCGGAATCGCTTTAGAAAATCAAAACCGCTCATTCCTGGAAGATTTAAATCGAGAACAACGAGGTCTGGAAGTTCCTCGTCGATTAATTTTAGACCATCTTCCGCGTTTAACGTTTGCCGAACGTTCATTCCGTCGTTTTTTAAGTACATCGAAACCAGTTCCGCCATTTCTGGAACGTCCTCAATAACTAGAATTTTTGCATTCATCGTTTTCAAACTCCTTAATTTTTCTCTAAAAACTATCGAGAGGACGTGAAAAACGCAACAAAAAATCCACAATCTAATAAAAAATTATTCTCGCGTCGCCGATACTATAACAAGGTGGGTGATTTGTTTTGCATTTCACGCTTATTGACTTGAAATCGAATCGAGGGGAAAATGAAAAAATGATTCCTGTAACAAAATTAGACGGCTCAACTTATTGGATAAATCCACACATGATTGAGAGTATGGAACAGAATCCAGACTTAACGATTGCCTTTTTGTCTGGCAAGAAAGTTGTTGTAAAAGACGCGCCAATGGAAGTCATTGACCGCATTGTTGCCTACCGAAAAAGAGTCGGAATTAACGCTTTAGAACGATAAAAATAAGGAAAAAATTAGGAGCAGTTTATGGATATAGCATCACTAATCGGTATTGCTGGTGGTATTATTGCCATTGGTTTGGGTGTCGTTACGTCTGGTGGTTCGGTTATGGGCATTATCGACATTCCGTCGGTATTCGTTACTGTTGGCGGTTCTTATGCTGCTCTGTTTATCGTTGCCCCTCTAAAACAGGCGTTGGGACTTTTTGGCGTTATGGGGCGTGCTTTTAAGACGTTCGATTTAAAGGAAGAAGAAAAAATCCGAAACCTTGTTCAACTTTCGGAATCCGCTCGTCGTGAAGGCTTGTTGGCACTTGATGACAAACTAAACGATTTAGACGACAAGTTTATGAAAGACGGCTTGAAGATGGTCGTTGACGGTACGGACGGAAACGTCGTTCGCACGATTATGGAAAGCGAGATGAGCCAATCGGAATCGCGACACATGGAATGGATTGGCGTTATTAACGCTTGGGCGGGATACGGTCCTGGTTTTGGTATGTTGGGTACGGTTATCGGTCTTATTGGTATGTTGAACAACTTGGAAGATAAAAGTTCGCTCGGTCCAAACATGGCTGTTGCTCTTATCACTACGTTGTACGGTTCTATGCTTGCTAACTGGCTCGTTGCTCCGTTTGCAAACAAACTCGCCGCACAGAATGCGCACGAGATGAATGCAAAGGAAATGGTAATTGAGGGAGTCCTTTCTATTCAGTCGGGTGATAACCCGCGAATCTTGGCGCAGAAATTGTTGACTTATCTTGACCCCAAACGTCGCGCTCCGCTTGAAGCGGAACTCATTAAGGACTAATTTCTAAAAGCCTTAGCGAGGGGTAGAAAATGGCAAAAAAAGAAAAGAAGGCACCAGAGAAACCGTCAGCCGCTTGGCAGGGAACTTATGGCGACATGATTACGCTCATGCTTTGCTTCTTCGTTATGTTGTACGACCCAACGGAAGTTGACATAACGTCGCTTTCGCAAATGCAAGCGTCGCTTGATATTCCCGCCGATGCTGTCGATTCGACTTCCGCGTCGGGTGGACAATCTCTTTCTGCGGGAAGACTTGCGGATTTGGGAAACACGATTTCGGCGTTACCGTCAACGGAACGAGGAAAATCTTTAAGTTTGACAAAGAAAAAAGCGGTTAGTCTTTTTGCTCCAGAGATAAAATCGTCAAAAATTACGATTTCTAGCGACGAGCGCGGACTTGTAATTACGCTTGCGTCGGACGCTTTCTTTGAAGAAGGAAGCGCGGAATTGGACGTAAACGAAACTCGCGATGTATTGATTAAATTATCCAAATTTTTTCAAGATTCCGAGTTGAAAAACCGAAGATTTAGAATAGAGGGACACACTGATGATACGCCAGTGAAGGTCGGTAGATTTGAATCAAACTGGGAACTTTCTGCGGCTCGTGCTGCAAATGTTCTCCATTATCTTTCCGATTTTGGCGTAGACGAGCGAAAATTCTCCATTGCGGGATATTCTGATACTCGTCCAATGCGTCCAAACGATACGCCTGAAGGTCGAGCGTACAACCGTCGCGTGGACATAATAATCCTTGATGACGGACATTTTTAATTTAGGTTAAAAAATCAAGGGAGGATTCTATGGCTGATGAAGATGATGTAATGGACGGCGAGGGTGGTGCTTCGTCGCAAAAAGGTGGAAAAGGTCTTGTTCTGCCAGGCTTATTAAAATGGGTGGCGATTGGCATTGGTGGCTTGATTCTTGTCGTTACGATTGTTGTAATTACGTTCCATATTATGGGTGGAAGTCAGACAAATACGTCGTCTGTTCCGATGCAGGAAGAGTATGTTCAAAGTCGTGAAGTTTTGGATTGGTATACGTCTTTAGGTTCGATTCGTACAAAAACGAGCGACCCGACTCCCGCGTCTGTTGTTGTTGATGTTGTGTTCGGCTACAAAAAAGAAGACAAAGCAACTTCTACAGAAATTACGCAAAGAACAGTTGAATTGAAAGATTTTCTCCGAAGATTTTTCACGCAAAAATCAAAGTCGGAATTAAAGCCAGGGGACGAAGAAAATCTTAAAATTGAAATTCGTAACGCAATAAATGACAGCATTTTGAGTACTTCAAAAATCAAAGACGTTCGATTTATGCAGTTGGACGTTATCGAGCAGTAGGATTTGGATTTCGCATTTGCAAATCTAATAGAGAAAACAAGACAAAAAGGGTGGAAGAGTCATGAACGAGGTTCTGTCGCAGGACGAGATTGACCAGCTGCTAAACACAATGAACAACGGTGGCGGGCAGGCTGACGTTCTCGATGATTTCAAGCCGGAAAAAGAAACCCGGAAAATCAAGATATACGATTTTAAGCGTCCAGATAAGTTTTCTAAGGAGCAGATTCGAACCGTGTCAATTATGCACGAAACGTTTGCTCGACTTACGACAACGAGTCTTTCGGCGCAGTTGCGTTCTCTCGTTCATGTTCACGTTGCGTCTGTAGACCAACTTACTTACGAGGAGTTTATTCGTTCGATTCCAACTCCAACGACGCTTGCGGTTATTAACATGGACCCGTTAAAAGGGAACGCGATTTTGGAAATCGACCCATCGATTACATTTTCGATTATTGACCGTTTGTTCGGTGGAACGGACCTTACGGATATTGAACAATCCGTTATGGAAGGAATCATTGTGCGTATTTTGGCGAATATGCGCGAGGCTTGGACGCAAGTAATCGATTTGCGACCGCGACTTGGGCAGATTGAAACGAATCCGCAGTTTGCGCAGATTGTTCCGCCGACGGAAATGGTCGTTCTCGTTACACTTGAAACGACTGTCGGCGAAGAGGAAGGAATGCTCAATTTTTGTATTCCATATCTTACAATCGAGCCGATTATTTCAAAACTTTCGTCGCAATTTTGGTTCAGTTCCGTTCGGCGTAGTTCCACAACGCAGTATCTTGCGACGCTTAAAGAAAAACTTTCCGATGT
Source organism: uncultured Treponema sp. (assembly GCA_905233535.1). Lineage (GTDB taxonomy): Bacteria > Spirochaetota > Spirochaetia > Treponematales > Treponemataceae > Treponema_D. Next base: position 594 of record CAJOEO010000094.1, on the reverse strand, counting down.
GGATATGGACGTTGTGGCAGAAGTTGGAAGCATAAATCTTCCGATTCGCGACGTTCTTTCGTTGCAGGCGGGCGATATTGTTCGACTTTCGAATACAAAAGTCGGCGACCCGTTGACGCTTAGCGTTGGAAACAAAAAGAAATTTTACTGTCAGCCTGGCACCGTTGGCAAAAAATTGGCTGTTCAAGTTATCGAAAAAATAGACCATGGCGATTCCGATGAATTTGAAGAATTGTCAGTAGAAGGAGATGAATCGTATGAGTGATGTCGGAAGTACTATTTCACAGGACGAAATCGACGCTTTGCTTGGCGGTGTCGGAATGGGCACTTCCGAGGTAAAAATCGACGTTGCGACTCTTCAGACATTTTTCGATGGAGTAAAAGATAAAGCACTCAATAATCTAAATGGGCTTTCAGGGCAATCGTTCGAGATTTCTTCGGCAACGGTTGAATCGACTGGACGTGACCAGTTGCTTGCAAAACTCGCAGAAGAAACTGTTTGTGTTTACACGGATTTTAACGCGGGCGTAACAGGCGAACACGCATTTTTTATCGCGCCTGAGTTTGCCGCAAAAATCGCGAGCGTTGATGAAT
>CAJOEO010000093.1 GCA_905233535.1 uncultured Treponema sp. | reverse complement strand
CTTGCCATTCTAAAAAAAAATAATATTCCATACGATGAGAAAAATGGAACGTATATTATTTACGGCTATCACAGAACAAAGTAATTCCAATTTTTTCTAAAGTTAGTATCTTTGGCGAGTAATAGTCAAAAAATCAAAAAATTGGTATAATTCTGTATATGAAACCTTTGATAAAATATCGTGGTGGGAAATCGAAGGAGATTCCTAACATTGAAAAGCAAATACCTCAGTTTACAGGACGTTATATAGAGCCTTTTTTTGGTGGTGGTGCTTTATATTTTCATCTTGAACCTCAGAAAGCAATTATAAATGATATAAATACAAAACTTATCGGTTTTTATAATGGTGTAAAATCTGATTATACACATCTTCGTAATGAATTAAATGAGATAGAAAAAATATATGAAGAAAATAGGCACGACTTTGATGAACTAAAAAAACTTCATCCAACAGAACATGTCGAAGATAAGAATGAAGACTTATACTATCAAATTCGCAATATGTACAATGGTTTATCTGAAAAAAAATATTCAGATGCTTTAATTTACTTTTTCATAAATAAAACAGCCTACTCTGGTATGATACGATATAATGCAAAAGGAGAATTTAATGTACCTTTTGGAAGGTATCAGCATTTAAATACATCTTTAGTTTCGCAAGAACATTCAAATCTTCTTTCAACTACACAAATATATAATAAAGATTATAAAGAAATCTTTGATATGACAAAAGCGAATGATTTCATATTTTTAGACCCACCCTATGATTGTGTATTCTCTGATTATGGAAATGAAGAGTATAAAGACGGATTTAATGATGATTCTCATAGAAAATTAGCACAAGATTTTAAGAATCTCGGTTGTAAAGCCTTAATGGTTATTGGGAAAACACCTCTTACAGAAGAATTATATGGAAGTATGATTGTTGATGAGTATGCAAAAAAATATGCTGTAAATATCAGAAACAGATTTAAGGCTGCCGCAAACCATATATTAGTTGCAAACTATAAGAAATAAAAATGGCAAAATCCATTGATAGCAAGGTTTTGTTTATTACAACTTCTCCACGAACACCTGAAAAGATGATTCCTGAGATTGATCTTTTAAGCAAAAATTTTGAAAATAAAAAATGGAACACAGAGACGCAAATAGCTTTTATGGAGCTTCTGCGTAATGAAAACTTTTTCAATGGTTCTGGTAATAATGACCCAGCATTCAGTGCAAGAGATAGAATAAATCGAGCTCCAAAAGCTCTTGGTTTTATTTTACTTGAGCCAACAATCAAATTAACAGAAGCAGGAAAAACTTTAATTTCTGCAAAACGTAAAGAAGAAGTGTTTCTGCGTCAGCTTCTAAAATTTCAAATTCCTTCGCCTTATCATAAACCGAGTGAAAAAGCTGCAAACTTTTATGTAAAGCCATATCTTGAAATATTACGATTGATTTATACACTCGGAACACTTAAATTTGATGAACTTATGATTTTTGGCTTGCAACTTACAGATTATCGCGAGTTTGAAACTATTGTTAAAAAAATAGAAAAATTCAGAATTGATAGAGAAAAAACTCCAAAAAAATATCGCGAATTCAAATATTATGCTCAGATGAATGAGTTACAGGAAATTTATAGTTCTGAACTTGCGAAAGGTGAAACTTCTACAAGAGAAAGTAATATTGCAACTGCAAAGAAATTCTTGCAAACAAAGGCAAGTAATATGCATGACTATGCAGATGCTTGTATCAGATATTTACGTGCTACTGGACTTGTTTCAATTTCTCACATTGGTCGTTCTCTTTCAATTCTTCCAGAAAAGAAAAAAGATGTGGAGTTCATTTTAAATAATATTTCTCGGGAACCAGTTTTTATTGATGACAAAGCAAAATATTTAGAATATTTAGGCAATTCCGAACTCCCTAAACTTCTTACAGATAACAAAGACTCTTTGATTCAGAAAATTAAAGAAGAAAATCCGAAAGAACAAATACAAGAATATGTTACAATTCACGAACTTAAAGAAAAGCTTGATGATTTAATAATAACCAAGAGAGAGAAGCTGATTCAAACACAAATTGCTGAAATTAAAGACTACAAAAAATATGACGACATTCAGACAACATTTACGCAAATTGAAGAGAATGATATTTATGACCCATCTTTGATTTTAGAATGGAATGTGTGGCGTGGAATGACAATGTTGGATGGTGGAAATATCAAAGCAAATTTAAAGTTCGATGATTTTGGCAATCCAATGTCTACTGCACAAGGAAATATGGCAGATATTGTCTGCGATTATGAAAACTTCGGTTTAACAGTAGAAGTTACTATGGCAAGTGGTCAGAAACAATATGAAATGGAGGGAGAACCTGTTTCAAGGCATTTGGCAAAATTCAAAAAGGAAATAGGTAAAGAGGCATACTGCTTATTTGTTGCTCCGACTATAAATGAGGCTTGTATTGCTCATTTCTATGGTTTACACAATTTAAACATATCATATTATGGTGGAAAATCTGTAATTGTTCCGCTGCCATTGAATGTTTTCAAAAAAATGTTGGAAGATTCTTTTAAAGCATCATATATACCAAATCCTGAACAAGTAAAATCTTTCTTTGAATATTCTCGCACTGTAGCTTCAACAAGTCATAGTGAGCAAGAATGGTATAATAAGGTAGTAGAAAAAGCATTGAATTGGCTAGCATAAAAAATCACATAACAAAGCTTCAAAGCCGACAAACCGGTCAAGCCGGTTTGCGGTTTAACTCATTGTTATGCCCACGGCTCACTGAGCCAGTAGGATTTTAGTATTTAAAATTTTGGACATACAAATTTTCTCCAAAAAAAAGGAAGAAAAGAAGTATTTTTCTAAAAAGGCTGTGCAGCAGTGGCGATTGGCGCGGATTTTGTTTCGGGCACGGCGAACAGACAGGAAATCCTTGAAACTGCGATAAAATGGATTGCAGGCGATACGCTGATTAGCGAATATATGGGTTTACATCAAAATGACGAAAACGCTTCTGCTTTGTGGGCGTATTTTCAAAAAGTCATCGCGTGGGCAAAATCGACATTCCCCGTAAAGCGTGCGAAATACACGAAAAATATCGACTGGGGCTTTTTGTACCGCACGTTCAAAGATGTTTCTTTCGACACAGACAAACTCGAAGCCGAGATAAAAACGCTGATTTTAGACGACGACGACGTAACGAAGAAAGCGGGGATTTATCCGTATGTGCTGACGCGCGACGAAAAGTATCTTTCGCTCCGTTCTTTTTCCGACAGCGACAAGCTCAAAGCGTACACCGCGCAAGACGGCATTTGCAAGAAGTGCGGCGCGCATTTCGCGATAGAAGAAATGGAAGCCGACCACATCACGCCGTGGAGCGAAGGCGGCAAAACCACGCTCGACAACTGCCAAATGCTCTGCAAATCCTGCAACCGCCGCAAAAGCAATAAATAACTGTTTTGAGTAATGTAAACTTTTTGCCCGAAAAACAAAAAAATCCAAAAAATCGAGATTTTTGAAAAAATCCAAACTTTTTGAAACCGATTTCAATTTCAAAAAAATTGAATTTGAGCTATTATATTTGCAATTTTTTCAAAAAGGAGAAAAAAATGGCTAGGACGCATTACATTGCGGGAAACTGGAAGATGAACACGAATCGTGCGGAAGCGGTGAAGTTGGCGCAGGATTTGGTTTCGTCGCTCAAAGGAAAAACGAACAAATACATGATTGGCGTTCCGTTCGTTTATTTGGACGCGGTTTCGCAAGTTGTAAAAGGAACGAACATTCTTTTGGGAGCGCAGGACGTGGCGGCTACAAAAAACGGAGCGCACACGGGCGAAGTTTCTGCGGAAATGCTTTTGGATTTGGGCGTTCAAGTTGTAATTCTAGGACATTCTGAAAGGCGGCACGAAATCGGCGAAAGCGACGAACTCATCAACAAAAAAGTTCGGCGCGCGCTTGACGCGGGGCTTGAAGTCGTTTTGTGCATAGGCGAACTTTTGAGCGAGCGTGAAGCGGGACAGGCGGAAAGCGTCTGCGCGTTCCAGCTTTCTGCGGGGCTTTCTGGCGTTAGCGCGGAGCAGATGAAAAAAGTAACGATTGCCTACGAGCCAGTTTGGGCGATTGGAACTGGAAAAACCGCAACTCCTCAAGACGCGCAAGCGATTCACAAGTTTTGCCGAGCGCACATTGCGCGTCTTTATGGACAAAGCGTTGCCGACGAAACGATTATTCAGTACGGCGGTTCGATGAAAGCGTCTAACGCGGCGGAACTTCTTGCGCAAGAAGACATCGACGGAGGACTCATTGGCGGCGCATCGCTCAAAGCAGAAACTTTTGAGCCGATTTGCGTTTTGTAAAATCCGCTTTTCTTAAAAAAAAGCGACTCTTTTTAGGGTCGCTTTTTTATTTCTAACAAAACGTTCTTGTAACCTATTTTGATTCCTCGTCGTTATTTTTTAAAAAGATTCACAAAAAAGGAACAACGATTCAAAAGTTTGCCTAAGCGGATTTTTTTTATTAGATTTGAAAAATATTTTCGGAGGCTTTTTTTATGAAAAAAATTGCAAAATACGCTATTGCGTCTGCGGTGGCGGGTGCGTTTGCGTTTTCGTTTGTCGCGCTTTCGTGCAGAAAAGTTGAAGTTCGAGGAACTGCGGACACGGCTTTTGCAGAAACACCGCGTTCCGCTGCCGTAGCGATTCCACGCGACGCATTGAACGTTGTGGAAGCGTTGCAATCTTCGTTTAGAGCGATTTCTTCGGGCGTTCTTCCGTCCGTTGTTGAAATCGATTTTACGGAAAAAACGACCGTTTCTTCGTCTTCTCCATTTGACGATTTGCCGTTTTTCTTTTTTGGTCTTCCAAATCAAGGCGAACGGGGCGGGCAAGCGCGAGAGCGCGTTCAGCAAGGTTTGGGTTCGGGCGTAATCGTTAGACGAACTGGCGACACGGTTTACGTTTTGACGAATAATCACGTTGCTGGAAAAGCGGACGAAATCAAAGTCAAACTAAACGACGGACGCGAATTTTCTGCAAAGTTGATTGGCGCGGACGAACGCCAAGACATCGCGCTCGTTTCGTTTGAAGCAAAAGCGGGCGACGACGGAATTGTTGTGGCAAAACTCGGCGATTCCGACGCAGTTCAAACGGGCGACATTTGTTTGGCGATGGGCGCGCCGTTGGGCTACAGCCAATCGGTTACGCAAGGCATCGTTTCTGCAACGGGACGAAGTGGAGCGGGAATCGGCAATTTGAACGATTTTATTCAAACCGACGCGGCAATCAATCAAGGAAATTCTGGCGGTCCGCTTGTAAACATTTACGGCGAAGTCATCGGAATCAATACTTGGATTGCGTCTAGTTCTGGCGGAAGCGTGGGCTTGGGCTTTGCGATTCCGATTAACGCAATCAAAAAAGCAATAGACGATTTTATCAGCAAAGGCAAAATTACTTACGGTTGGCTTGGCGTTTCGCTCGTTGACATCAATGAAAACTACAAAGAAGCGTTGGGCGTAAAAAACGGCGGACTGCAGGCGGGCGATTTTATTGTGGAATTGAATGGAAAAACCGTAAAAAGCCAGAACGAACTTGTGCGCGAAGTCGGTTATCTTCCAGCGGGCGAAGTTGCCGAGTTCAAAGTGATTCGTGGCGGAAAAACCGTTTCTATTTCTGTAAAAATCGAAGAACGCAAAAACGATTCGGGCGCAGACAACGCAAAACTTTGGCCTGGATTTATCGCGTCTCCGCTCACCGACGAAATCAAAAAAGAACTAAAAATCGACGGAAAAGTTCAAGGCGTTGTGGTTTCAAGAGTTCTCGAAAAATCGCCAGCCGCGGCTTTGCGAATTCAAGACGGCGACGTGATTACGGCGGTAAACGATAAGCGCGTTAAAAACTTGGAAGAATTCTACGCCGCGTTGGATTTGACAAAAAATAAAGAAATTTGGTTCGACGTTTACAACGAAGGACACACGATTTCGACTGGGCATTACAAGTTCTAAAAAACGATGACTAAACGAAAAACGACGGCTTAAAAACCGTCGTTTTTTTTGCAACCGCGATTATTTTGAAAGCGCGTCTAAAGTTCTTTGTATTCGTCTTGAGATTTTGCAAAAATCACGCGCATTTTTTTTGGGTCGCAGAATTCTCTCATCGTTTGTCTGCAAATTCCGCACGGTGCGCAAAAATCTTTTACGGTGTAATTTTTTCCGCCCACGATTGCAATCGCGCAGATTTCGCGTTCGCCGTCGCTGACCGCTTTGCAAATCGCCGTTCGTTCCGCGCAAACGCCCGCTGGATACGAAGCGTTTTCCACGTTTACGCCCGTGTAGATTTTTCCCGAAGAAGTCAAAAGTGCCGCGCTCACGTTGTAAGAAGAATAAGGCGCGTAAGAATTCTTTTGATTTTCGATTGCAATTTTTATCAATTCTTTTCTGTCAAAATTTTTTGTTTCCATATTTTGATTCTATCGAATTTTTCGATTTTATTTGAACAAAAATCGAACATACACGCTTCCCGTGTGCATCGACTGAACAACGTTGTCCGCGCTGTCGTAAAACGCGCGTTTGTGATAAAGATGACTTTCCGCGCCAAACCTAATTTTTTCAGAAACGGGAAGTTCCGCTTGCAATAACAAATCCGTGATAAATTCCCAACCTGTGCTTTGACCTTCTTGCGCTTGCCAGGCAAAATCGCGCATTGCGTAGCCAACAAATTGAAGAAAAAGCCGCGCCCCCGATTTGTGCGTCAACCGAATTCCCGCTTGAGTTCGTGCGCCCGTGGTGTAACTATAATCGTGTTCCAAACCACCCATTTGCATTAGCGGGTCGCGGTGCGCGTGATAATAATCCGTGATTCCAAGCAAAATCGCGCCCAAATGCGCATTCCATTCAAGCGTTCTAGTTTCAAATTCCAACTTTTGATTTATCGCAAAACTCGGCGCAAGTGCCGAAAGGTCAATCAAAGAATGCCAACGAAAATCGTAATCCAAAACAAGAGCCGTAGTCGTTTGACAATCTTCGTCTTCGCCGCCAGGCGCACGAGAAAATAAAATTCCGCTTGAATTCAAAAAAACGTCGTACATGATTTTCTTTTCGATTTCGTGTTCGCCACGCCACGCACCCGAAGTCCTACCGATTCCGCCACCGATTCTAAAATTGAATTGACTAAACGGTTCGTTTGAATCGTGTCCGTAGGGATTTCCATAAACGACGTAAAATTCTGGCGAAATGCTCAACGGAAAATGTTCGTCTTCGTCGCGGTCTCCGTCCGTTTGCGTATTTGAACGAGACGTTCCGATTGAAAGACGCGCCGAAAGTTCTTTTATGTGTCCGTGCGTTCCGCGTGGTTTTTCGCCAGTAATCGGGTCTGTCCAAACGCGCATTGGATTTATCAAAAAGCCAAAAAATTCGTTTGTTTGCGCCGTTTCTAGCGAAAGTCTATACATAATTTCACCAGTCATAAAACCTCCCACAAACGAATAAACGAGGTCATTTATTGAAGGTTCTTGCGTTTCGTAAAACCATTCCCAAACAGCATCGCCCGCCGCCGTAATTGCAAGCGATTCCAAACGATTCAAATTCGAATTCCTCGCAGAAAGATAATAAAGTCCGCCTTGAAACGGGTGCAGAACAAAATTCGTCCAAACCCAATCCGTGTCCCATTCTGGCTTGCGAAACGTGGAAATGTCGTCCCAAGTAACTTGCGCCCAGTTTGCGCCGTACCCAAAACGACACCAAAGCATAAACAACAACTGCGAAACCGCCGCTCCGCTAATGCCCGCAATGTAATGTTTTTCGATTTGCTCGCTTTCTTCACCGATTCTGTTTGATTTTCTTGCGCGTTCGCGCCAAATGGAAAAATCGATTCAAAAAACAAAAACGCAAAGAGAATTTTAGCAACTTTCAGATTTTTCATAATCAAAAGATGTTACCGAAAATTCGGTAACATCTCAACACGGTTTTTTCGGTCGTTGAACGAAGTCGAAACGAAAAAAAACGGTGGTTGAGCCTGTCGAAACCACCGTTTTCAAAAATGTTTTTTAGAATGAAATTTGGTATCCCAAGCCGAACTGAAGTCCGCGCGGCGTGCCGATTTTTTCGCCGCTCTCTTTTTCTTTAAGAGCGTTCACGCCGATGTCGTAGCGAATATCTGCCACGATTGCGCCAGGACCAGCTTTGATTGCGGCTTCCGCACCAAGTAAAATGCCGAACAAAACCGAAGTATCGTATTCAACTTCCATTCCGTCAAAATCGCCAGAACCTTTGCCTTTTCCAAGCACGATTCCAAGTTGCGGACCTGCAAACGGCGAAATCGTGATTCCGTCAGAAACGCCGATGTCGTAGGCAACAAGAACAGGAATGTTTAGAGAGTTGAGTCCAATGCTTCCCTCTGCATTTCCGTTCTTCACTCCGATTCCAACGTGAGTGAAGCCGAGTTCAGGCTGAATTGCCAAACCCTCAACTGGAAGCGGAATGTGCGCAAAAACCGCGCCACCGCCGCCGAGCGAGTTTCCAACGCTTGAATCTCCGTTTTCAAGAGATGTTCCAACTCCCAAATGGAAAATTCCTCGCGCGCCAACCGCAATTTCCGCAGACGCAAGCGCGACCGAAGCGGCAACTGCCGCCGCCAAAGCAACGATTTTCTTCATAAGAAAATCCTCCATAGTTTGAAAAATTGCCACTACTCTACAAAAAAAAACTATAACGTCAATAGAAAATCTATAAGGTTGAATCATTGACCAAGCGTCAAAAAATCCGCTAAAATCAGTTTTTAATTCTATTTTTTTGAGCCGTTAAAGTTCCGTTACACTTTGCGGCGTAAAAGAGGTTTTTAATGTACGCACTTTTTGAATACAAAGGCAAACAGTACAAGGCAGAAAAGGACGCGCAGATTCTCGTGGACAAACTCGACGCAGAAAAAGGCGCGAAAATCGAAATCGACACCGTTCTTTTGGTGAGCAACGATGGAAACGTCAAAGTTGGTGCGCCTTACGTTTCTGGCGCGAAAGTCAAAGTTGTCGTGGAAGACAGCGTTCGCGACAGAAAAGTTCTTGTTTTCAAATACAAAAGCAAGAAAGATTATCATCGTTTAATCGGTCATCGACAGAATTACACGACGGTAAAAGTCGAGGAAATCATCGGCTAAAACGGGCTACGGCAGATGATTGTCGTGAATCTTTTTTGTAGAGAAGATGGCGTTGTAAAAGAATGTAGAGCTAACGGACACGCTTTTTTTTCTTCAAAAGGAAGCGACATCGTTTGTGCGGCGGTTACGATTTTGCTAAAAACGGCTGTTTCGCTCGTCTTTGAACTTTCTAAATCGGGCGAAATCAAGGTTGAGGCAGATTTGAGTCGGCGTGGAAATCTCGCATTCCGCGTTGATTTTTTGAACAAAGCAAGCGAAAAAACGCAAGAGCGGCTTCGGTGCATTGCGGATTTTGTTCGTTCGGGCGTGAGTTCGATTGAAAAAGAATTTCCAAAAAATGTGCATTTAATAGAAGAGCGGGACAAATCTAAAAATACGGAGGCGTAACAATGGGACGCAGTAAAGGCGGAAGCGGCGCGAAAAACGGTCGCGATTCTAATCCGAAAAGTTTGGGTGTAAAAGTGTACGGTGGACAATCTGTTTTGGCGGGTGCGATTCTTGTAAAGCAGCGCGGAACAAAGATTTTCCCAGGCGACAATGTTCGCAGAGCGGGCGATGACAGCCTTTTTGCAACTGCAAGCGGAACGGTAAAATTCTACGAGCGCAATAATCGCAAATACGCAGGAGTCGTTCCAGCAGAGGCGGCGCAAGCGTAAAAAGTGCGTCGGTGCGCGGTGAAAAACCCGAAAGCAAAACCGCTTTCGGGTTTTTTCTTTTTAAGACAACGGAGGAACGATGAAACAATTTGCTGATGAGGCGACAATCGAAGTATCGTCTGGCAAGGGCGGAAACGGTTGCGTTTCGTTCCGTCGCGAAAAATATATTCCGATGGGAGGTCCAAACGGTGGCGACGGCGGGCGCGGTGGCGACGTGGTTTTTCGTGTAAAACGAAACGTCAAAACGCTCGCGGATATTCGATTCCGAAGATTTTTTCGTGCGCAAAACGGCGGCGACGGAATGGGCTGGAATCGTTTTGGAAAAAACGGCGACGACGTTGTGATTTGCGTTCCGCCTGGAACGACGATTCGCGACGCAGAAACGAGAGAAATTATCAAAGAATTTGCGCGGGACGAAGACGGAGAGGACTTTGTTTTTTTGCGCGGAGGAAACGGCGGTTGGGGCAACGTCCATTTTAAAAGTTCCAAAAATCAAGCGCCGCGACAAGCAAACGCGGGTCAACCTGGCGAAACAAAAACGCTTCTTCTTGAACTTTCGATTATAGCGGACGTTGGTTTGGTCGGCTTTCCAAACGCGGGAAAATCCACGCTTCTTGACGCTTTGACGCGGGCACGTCCAAAAATTGCACCGTATCCTTTTACGACAAAAATCCCGAATCTTGGCGTTCTTCATTCAAAATCTGGCGAAGACATAATAATCGCCGACATTCCAGGAATCATAGAAGGCGCGAGCGAAGGCAAAGGCTTGGGAATCAGATTTTTAAAGCATATTTCAAGAACTGCGGGGCTTGTTTTTATGATTGACTGCTCGGAAGAATCGTGTTTGAGTGCGTACAAAACGCTTTGCGACGAACTTGCGGGCTTTTCTGAAGATTTGCTTAAAAAGCCAAAAATCGTACTTTGCAACAAAATCGATTTGGACGGCGCGGAAGATTTTGCGCTTCGCGTTTCAAAAGAAATCCAAGAAAACGAAAAAGAAACGAGCGTGATTTTGATTTCGGCGGCGACTGGAAAAGGACTTGAAAACGCAAAAAAAGCGATTTCCGACCTTGTTGAAAAAAACGATGTGTTTTTTTCCGCAAAAGAAAAATCTGAAGAATCGGCGAATGCGTTTTTGGCATCGCGTTCTGTTGACTTGTCAATGGAAGAGCAGTTACCAGGGAGCGAGCGATGAAAATCGCGATTCTTGGCGGAAGTTTTAACCCGATTCACGTTGGACATCTTGCGCTTGCCGACGCGGTTTGTTGTTCGCTCAAATACGACAAAATTCTTTTTGTGCCGACGTACAAACCGCCGCATAAAACGCTCGCGCTTTCGTCTGCGTCAAGCGACGACCGATTTTTGATGGTTCAGGAGGCGATTCGCGGGGACGAACGTTTTGTTGCTGAGCCGTGCGAATTGGAACGCGGTGGCGTTTCGTACACTTGGGACACCGTTTGTTTTTTGGAAAAAAAATACGAATCCGTTTTGGAAGGAAAAATCGGCGTGATTTTTGGCGAAGATTTGCTTGGCGATTTTGACAAATGGGAAAATTCTTCGCTTCTTGCACAACGTGCGGATTTGATTTTGGCGGTTCGTCCTCGTGAAAAAACGTGCGCGGAAAAAAATCCACAAATCGAAAACGTGCCGTCTTCTCGGTACGGCGTGAATCCGAGCGATTGGACGCGCGACACTTTTCCGTATCCGCACAAATGCGTGGAAAATCCGCGGCTGGAACTTTCTTCTAGCGAAATCCGACGGCTCATCGCGTGTGGTGGTGCATGGCGTTATCTTGTAAGCGAGGGTGTTTTTCACTATATTGAAAACGGACATTTATATGGCTACAGAACAAATTGACGATTTGATTGACGTGCTTCAAAACGAGGCAAAACGAGTCCTTTCGGTTGGACGCTACGAACATTCAAAACGGGTTGCCGAAACTTCTGCACATCTTTGTAAAATTCATGGACTTTGCGAAAAAAAAGGATTTCTTGCGGGAATTTCTCACGATATTTGCAAAGAAATCGACGAAAACGAAATGCGTCGCCTCGCGCTTTTGGACGGACGAAACGAAAGCGATTTGGAAAAATCGAAGCCATGTCTTCTTCACGGACGGGCGGCGGCGACTGTTTTAAAGCAAAAATTCAACGTAAACGACAAAGATATTTTGGACGCGGTGGCTTTTCATACGTTTGGCGCGGTAAATTTGTGCGATTTGGGAAAAATCGTTTTTGTTGCTGACAAAATCGAGCCTGGCAGACCGCAATCCACGGAAGAATATCGAAAAAATCTCTACGCAATGAATCTTGACGAAATGACGCTTTGCGTTTTGAAAGAAAATCGCGAATACCTTGAGAAAAAAGGAAAAGTCGCAGCCCCAGAATCCATTGCTTGGGAAAAATCCCTCTCGCGTT
>CAJOEO010000092.1 GCA_905233535.1 uncultured Treponema sp. | reverse complement strand
TGGCGTTTTTCGTAAAATTCCGCGTAATTCGGCAAAAATGATTTTGGAATTATCGCAAGAATTTTTCCGCCAAAAATCGCGGCGGCGGCGTTGTAAATCGTGCTTCCGTCAGAAATCGGCAAGCCCACAAAAAAAAGCGGCGGAAGCGTCTGCGTTTTCTGCGCGATTTCTTCAAGAGCGTTTTTCGCTTCTTCCAAAATCGAATCTTGCAAAAAAAGGTCTTGACAAGTATATGAAGTTATGCAAAGTTCAGGAAAAACGACAATTTCCGCGCCCGCGTTCGATTCTTCGACCGCTTTTTGAACGATTCGCGAAACATTTTCTTTGACATCTGCCACACAAACGGCAGGAATTGCGCACGAAGCGCGAACAAATCCGTATTTCATAGAAAAATTATATCACAAAAAAAACAGCGGTTTCGACTATGCTCAACCGCCGTTTTTTTTGAATTCAACTATCGTTTTTAGAATATATATTTTGCCGCAAGTTGCACGAATGCTTTGTCGTGATGAGTGCTGTCTGCGGTAAAGTTGTAGAACTCGCCGTTTTCGTTGTCGCTGTAAATCCACGCGCCGCGCGCCGTAAATGTTAAGCCTTCGGAAATGTTGTATTCGACTTTTGGAACAATGCAGATTTCTTTGTTTTCAATTCCAAAAATTACCTGCGCTTCTGCTGTGAGATTTTCGTTCATAAATGTGTCTTTTACAACAAGAATGATTTTGTTTCTCGAATATGTTCCGTCGGAGTTGTAGTCCACATCAATAGTTTTTGCGAGACCGTTTTCGATTTCGTCATTTTTTAGAATGTACGAACCCGTTTCCTGCAAGTTCACATTAATCCCCCAGAAATCTCGTTGAATGCCCGCAACCCAAGCGATTGAATTGTTGTGAATCGCGGGATTTGTGCCGTCAAAATCTTGTGTTAGGTTATACGCAAATTCCATGCGCGTATCAAGTTCAAAATTGGCGATGGATTTAAAGAAATTCAAAGGTATATATCCAAAAAACCACAAAGGTTTTACTGTTTCTGCTTCAAGTCCAAAAACTTGCAGTTGGTCGTACTGAAGAAATTTGTCGCTGTCGTCGGTTGATGTGCCTGCCAGTCGTTTATCCAAATACAATTTGAGTTTTCTTTTATCAAATGATGGCTGTTTGTAATGTCCGTAGTAGTAACTTGTTCCCCAACTAAGACCAATCGGCGTTTCTCCTGTAAGGCGCAAGCCAGCCTGTCCGTAGCGAAGTTGTTTTGTGTCGGGATACAAAGAATCCGTGTCGGAATTAAGCGAAGTCGCATTTGAAAGCGCGAGCATATACGCTGCTCCCGCTTGTTGTGCTGCTTCTGTTGTTGTTTGCCCTGTTGACAATCCAACTGTTGCTGTCGTGTAATCACTAAACGCTTGCGCAACAATTTTCTCCGCCGCCTCTTTTGTGGCGTTTGAAATTGCTGTTTGTGCGTAAGGAACGAGTTTTCCGCTAGTTGCAAAGCGGTCTGCGGTCATAAACGGCGTGTAAATTCCTTCGAGTTCTGTAATGCAAGGCAAAGGCGGTTCTATTTTTGCACTAAACATAATTTCGCCGAGCCTGCGGTCGAGGTAGTCGGGGAAAATAAAATCGGTGTAATCGTTTGCGTTGAAGTTGTCCAAAACATGAACTTTGTCGCATTTTCCCCATGGTTTTATCATTTTTCCAGCGCGCAGTTCCAAAACGCCGTCAAAAAAACTTCCGCCAACGCTTGCTTCGCTCAAAACATCTTCGGGGTGTTCTTTGATTGTTGCCGCGTCGATTTTTAGCGTCGCCTTTGCGTCTGTATTTGCGCCTTTGTAGCTCAAATCGAGTTTGAGTTTTGCGTCTGCGTCCACGCTCGATTTGCTGATGTCGTTTGGACTAGACCACGCGCGTGTGTTGTGTTTTCCGCTGTCTTCGCCGCCAATCCAAAGGCGTGCGTCTGCGTCTACTTGTCCGTTCCAAGAAAGAGAAGGCGAACTTGAATCTGAATCAAAGTCGAAATCGTCTCCGCCTCCAGAACTTTCGTCTTCAAAACCAGAAAATGAATCTTCTCCGCCGTCAAAAGCGTCGTCCGCTTCTTGCGCTGTCGCGCTCATCGCTACGAACGCGGTTGTAAGCGTTGCGACTGCGATTTTTTTTGCAATTCTTTTCATATTTTCCTCCATTCTTTTATAAAATATAAAAAAGCCCCTTAATTTCAAAATCTGAAAATAAGGGGCAATTTTTTGTGTTGCCTTTTTATTTTCCTGTTTCAAGGAAGTTTCGAGAGAATACTCTCGCAGGAAGTTTTTTGTCCAAAACAATCTGTTTGATTTCGAGTTTTGTGGAGTGTCCCGTCTGAACATTTTTCATAAACGAAATCATCGGCGTGTTGTAGCTTTTGCCACTTGCGCCTTTTACCGCGTCGAGTTTTTGAACTTCGAGCGTTTTGAGAAGATTGCCTTTTTTGTCGTAGAGTTCGCCGTAAACTGGAATAAGCGTGTCCTGGTCAATCCACTGGATTTTGTCGCCGTACTGCGTGTCGCTTGGATTCTTTGATTTTGAAGAAACGACCCAGCATTTATAGGTTCGTCCTGCAACTGTTTTTTCTTCCTCGCGCAAAAATTCGTGTTCGTCTTTGTCGATGTCGCGCGTTGAAAGGTCGTCGTAAGAAGCGTCCGTGCCTACAAACGCTTTGCTTCCGTCTGCCGTGGAAACGCGGCGAGTTGAGCGCAACTCTGGAAGATAGATGAATTTGTCGTCGTCTTTTCCTTCAACTTCCTGCAAAAGAAATCGCGTTCCTTTGACTTTACTTGTTCCAGGTCCAACAAAATCCATCACGACTGCGGAAACGCCGTTCACGCTTCTTCCGTACTGTTTTACCTGACGAACATCTGTCGAGCCGTTTTTCTCTGTCAAAGTCATAATTACAGCGGTCTGGCTGAACGATGGGTCTTCCACGTCCAAAACTTGCTGAATGATGTCGTGTCCTTTTTGGTCTGCAAACGCCGCCGCCGCAAGCGCGAGAACCGCTCCGACTGTTGCAAATCTTTTTGATGCTTTCATAATTTTTTTCCTCCAAAAAATTTTCGCTTTTCCTTTAATTATAAACCATAAAATGATTTTTACTTTGTCTACCGCGAATTCCCAAAAATTTTCAAGAATCCGCGGGGACATTTTTATTTTTTGTCTTCGATTTCCCAAGCCTTTGGTTTTCCTGGGTGCATAAATTTCGGGTCGAGAATGCTGAAGATTCCTGGCAAAATCGTCATTGCAAGCATTGAACTTGTGAACATTACGATTGCCACAAGAATGCCGATGTAGCGCAAAACGACGAATCGGCTCAAGCACAAAACCATAAATCCAAGACCGACAGCAAGCGCGTTCGTGATGATTCCTGCGCCAGACGAGCGGAGCGTTCCGCGCGTAACTTCTTCAAGGTCGTCGTTTTGCATTCGCAAAGTTTTGTATTCCGTCATAAAGTGAATCGTGTAGTCGATTCCAACGCCGATTGCAACAGACGCGATAATGCTCGTAAAGAGGTCGAGTTTGATTCCCGCCAAGCCCATCGCCATATAGTTCAAAATAATCGTGAACGCAAGCGGAATCGCGCCGATTAAGCCCGCAATCGGAGAGCGGAACGAAATCGTGATAATCACGAATACGAGCGAAAGCGAAAGCAAAAGCGACGTAATTTGGCTAGAAACGACAAGCCCTGTCATAACGTGTTCCATTTCGCCTTCACCTGTGGCTTCCATCGTGTAGCCTTCAGGAAGATGCGTTCTTGCGTATTTTTCAAAATCGCTCAACATTCCGCCCAAAACTTGTGTAGAGTTCGTTTTGATTTGAACTTGCATTCGGATTTCAGTTGGAGTGAAATTCACTTGGTCGTCGGTGAATCGCTCCATAGAATCGCCGAGCATCATCGTGTAATTCGAAATAAGTCCTGCAAGGTCGGCTCTCTGCGCTTTTTGATATTTCGCTGGCTCATAAGGAATTTCGTAGAACGCAATTCCGTTGTAGTTCATTTCGCGCTGAAGCGTTTTTACAAACTGCTCCACGCTTGCTCTTCTGCCACCCGCCTTTGCATACGCCTCGCCAATCAACGCTTGAACTTCTTTGCCCGTCATTTGTTTGTCGAGTTTTGCCTGATAAGCCACGTTCGGGTCTTCAAAAACAATCGTCTGAACGGGCGTTCCGTCTTCGTTTTCGTCTTCAAACGAATAGAAATCTCCAAAATCGTCAGAGGAATTTTCTCCAGAGGAATCTTCTCCAAACGCATCATCTCCAAAATCGCCGAACGAAAGGTCGTCTTCAAACGATTCGTCAGAAGATTCTTCGCTCTCGCTCGTTTGACCTTGCGCGCCTGGCGCGTTCCAAGTTTGGTTAATTCGTTTGATAGAATCCGTGTACGAAACCGCTTTTCCAACGAGCGGATATTTGTCTGTAATCCAACCTTCCATAACGTCCACCGCTTTTAGCGCGTCTGGATTTGTCATATCGGGCGAATTGCGACTTTCTGCAAGTTTTTCGTCTCCTTTTTGTCGAAGGTCGGCGATTTTTTCTTGTTCCGCTTGTGGAATTTCTGCGCCGTTGTATTTATCTTCGATTTTTTGCGCTTCGTCATAGAATGCGTTTGCTTCTGCCTTCAATTTTGACGCAGGCGATTTAATCAAAAGATAAACGGAGTTCGTTCCAGCAAAATTGTCGTTTACATAATCGATGTCGCGTCTAAGTTGGCTTGTTTCGGGGAAATAGTTGACCATTGACGTGTCGATTACTATTTTCAAAAGTCCGATTACCGAGAAAACAATAATCACGGCACTAAAAACAATCATTCGCGGTTTTGTGCCACACAAAAAGTGGTACTGCATATAAAGCGTGTTCGCGAGCGTCGTTCTTTCGTTTTCGCCTTTCTTTTGGCGTGAACCTTCCGTTTTTTCAAATCGCTTTTTGATTTTTTGCGCAAGTTGTTCCATTCTTCTCGAACGATTTTCTACGCGAGAAAGCGGTTTAAGCGTCAAAAACGCTGGAATTACCGTTACGGCAGTCAAAAGACTATACGCGATTCCGACCGCGGTAAAAATTGCAAATCCAAAAAGCGGACGCAGTGGACTTGTAACAAGCGAAGAAAATCCAACGACCGTAGTAATCGCAGAAAGAATAACTGCAAGACGAACGTCTTTCATTCCGTCCAAAATGCAATCAATATGCTCGTCTTTTGTAATGTGCTTTCCTTTTGCCGTAAGCGTTTTCATTTTTTCGTCAACGGCAAGATAATAATGCGTCAAAACGTGGATTCCGTAAGCACTTCCACAACCAATAAGCGCGACTGGAATAACTGACGAAACCATCGAGAATTCGAATCCCAAAATCGTCATAAGTCCAATCGACCAAACTGTACTCATCAAAACGGAAATGAGCGGAAGCAACATTCCTTCAAGCGTTGAAAAACTAAAGTACAGCGAAACCATAACTACCAAAATGACGAGCGGAATCAAAACGGCAAGGTCGCCAATCATAAATTCCTTTGACTGCTCAGAAATTACTGGGTCGCCGTAATATCGAATCGAGTTGATGCTCAAATCGCTGTCGAACGCGGCAACGTTTTCTTGCACGATTCTGCGAACTGCTTTTAAAGCGATTGCGTCGCTCGTCCGTCTTTTGACAAAACCACGGATTCATACATATCTTCCCAGTTTGCCAAACGTTCCGTGATAAGAAGCACGTCTTCTTCGGTGATTGGCTCGCTCAAATCTTTGTCAAAAAGTGGCGCGACTTCGATTACGCCGTTATCGCCTTCGATGTAGTCGATATTCGTTAGCGACGTTACGTTTTCCGTGTTCGGCACGTTTTCCAAATCTGCCGTGATGTTCCGAATCACGTTGATGTATTCTGGTCGCAAAATCGTTTCGCCAGGAGATTCCAGCGAAACGCCGATAGCCAGCATTGAACCGAATTTGTCTTCAGTCGTGTTCAAGCGTTGGAACGCCTCGTGCTTTTGCGGAAAAAATTGTCGGATAGAACTTTCTATCTTTATTTTCCGAAGCGGAATTGCGAACGCAATCGTCAGCAGAACGCTAATTCCAATTACGATGAAGGGATGCTTTAGCAATTTCCTCATCTTCCTCTTCCTCCAATGTGTTGCGCAAAATCTTATTTGCGTTTATGATTGGTTCAAATAATTAAACCTATAAACCGATTATATGGAATCAACAAAAATATGTCAACGGCTTTAGTTTTTGGGGGGGCAAAATGAATGAAGCAAAACTTTCTGAAGCGATGATTTTATTTGAAAAATGTTCGCCGACCTTTGTGGCACTTGGCGACATTACGCGGCAACGGCTAATTGAAAGTTTGGCGAGAGCAGGAACAAATGGATTAGACGTGGCGAGCATTACGGCAACGACTGCGCTTTCTCGTCCCGCGATTTCTCATCAATTAAAAGTTTTAAAAGACGCGGGGCTTGTTCTTTCTTTAAAAAAAGGAACGCAAGTTTTTTATCGATTAAATATTCGAGAAAAAGTCGAAACTCTAAAAAAATTCATTCTTGTAATGGAAGACCTTGTAAACGAAGCGGGTTTGGAAGTGTAAGAATGACGGCGAAAAATA
>CAJOEO010000091.1 GCA_905233535.1 uncultured Treponema sp. | reverse complement strand
TTCGTCGTCGCCTTCGCCCGCGCCGGTGAGGTTGTCGCCCATGTGTTCAACCGCGCCGCTCTTGTGCTTGAGGTTGCCGTAGAAAACGAAGTCGTCGTCGTCGCGAACTTTGCCGTTTGCGCCGAGCATGAACACCGACGAATCCAGGTCGAAGTCTTTGCCGCCGTCGTATCTCTTTACGTCCCAGCCGAGCCCGATAAGAATTTCCTTCAAGCCGGGGTTTGTCTTCGTGAGGTCAACTTTCTGTCCCTTTTTCAAACTGACTGCCATGAGATTGAAACCTCCCAACAAAAATTTTAAAGCGCGCATAATCTAACACACTCTGAAAATAATTTCAAGTCAACGTCGAATATCGCCTTTAAATCGCAAAATGTGTGGCTTGGCAAAGCGTCTGTCGGCGGCGCAAGTTGAAAAAATTTTGTGCGTATAGTACACTTCGCCAAAATCAGATTGAAACGCTTTTGAAAAAGTTTTGGAGGTATTGCCGTGGAAAAGGTGAATGCCGTGCTCGTTGCCTTGAGTAAAAAATTTTTTGATGACGCGGCACGGAAATTGAACTTCGACGACGTGAATCTTGTTGCCGTCGTGCAGGAAAAATCTGACGGCGGCTCGTTGGCAATTGGCGGGCAGAACGTTGCGCGAATGGATTTTTCTGCCGTCAAGGAAATTTTGAATCGCGAGCCCGATTGTCTGTGGTATGCCGAGGACGTTCTTAAAGTCAAGGGGCGTTTGACGGCTGACGGCGTCGCGGCTGAAAATATTTTTGACATTGAACTCGCCGCGCAGATAAATGCCGCTTGGCTTGCGAAGTTGCGGCAAATTGAACAAGGCGGCGCAGATTTTTGCTGGCGAAAAAACGATTTACGTCGTTGGAAATGCACCGACCGCTCTTGTTCGTTTGCGCCAACTTTTTGACGCAAAGATTTTTCGTCCCGCGCTCGTCGTCGCTTGTCCCGTTGGATTTGTGAACGTGGTTCACGCAAAAAATTTGATTCTTGAAAGCGAATTGAAAAGCATCGTTTGTGTGGGGCGCAAAGGCGGAAGCACCGTCGCTTCAGCAATCGTAAACGCGCTTTTGTACGAAGCGGGCGGGCGGTGATTCGCAAAAAAAAACGCTCGTTTTACCGAGCGTCTTTTGATTTTTAGAATTTCGCAAGCGAAATCGATTTTACGAAGAAATGATATTTTGTATCGTTAATCGTAAACGAAATTTCGTCTCCGACTTTGTGTTCCCAAATCTTCATTCCAAACGGTGTCATGTAAGAAATGATGCCGTTTTCTGGCGAACTTTCCCACGGACCCAAAATCGTGTAGCGCGTTTCTTCGCCACTTTCCGCGTCCGTAAGAACAACGTCCGTACCGAAAGAAATGTACGCAGTCGTTGCTGTCGTCGGGTCGAACGGCACTGCACGCGCAAGTTCTTCCTGAAGTCGCTTGAGGTCGTGCGAAAGTTTTTGTTGCGCTTCGATTGCGGCAATGTACTCGGCGTTTTCTTTCAAGTCGCCCTTTTCCTTGGCTTCCGCAACTTCCTTCGCAATTTCCATCATGTCCGTTGTGCGCATCTTTTCTTCCAACTCGCGCTTTTCGTCGAGTTTCGCTTTTGTAACGAACATTCCGTGCGACTGCGCAGATTTTTCTTCTGTTGCGTGGAACTTGTAATCTGGATACCATTCGAGAATTCTTCCGCGCAATCTTCTCATAACGGAATCGTCGATTCGCTTGATGTCGTCAACGAGCGTGAACATATGCGAAATCGTTGTTTTGTCGCCTTCTTCAAACTTCGTCTGCAAGAACGATTCGTAAATGCTTTCAGACGAACCTTTTTGTGGCTCAAAAATGAGTTTTGAAATGTTCGAAATGATTTTTTTGTTTTCGGTCGCGTTTACGTGATTGTCAATCGCCTTAAACGACTGCGAAATGATGTTCACAAGCGCAATCAACTGTTTTTGTAACGGAATGCCGATTTCTTTGAACCAAGCGTCATCTCGGCACTCGTCAAACAAGAAGTAAACCGTGTCGCGATAATTTCGCCAATCTTCAAACGCGCCTTTTGCGATTTGTTGCAAACGCGCCGTTTCTCCAGATTCGATGAATTCTTTGACAAGCGTTCTGCTCAAAACAACAGGGAAAAGTTTTGCGTACTGTTCCGTCCAATCGGGAAGTTGTCTGACCGCCTGCAAAAAATCCGCTTTTAACGACGTGTTTTTTGTGTCCCTGAGATTTTTGTACATTTCTCTCGGGTCGTCGATTTTGCGGAACAATTTTTCAAAATTGATAGAATCCGCGTGTTGCTTTAAGAAATACGGGTCTATTCTGCGAATTACAAGATACGATGCCATAAGTTGTTCTGTTACATGTGTATCTTCGCCAGAATATGCGTTGATATATGATTTTATATAACTCGTGAAATATCCTTTCATGTCCGTAAACTGTTCCGACTCCAAATCAGAGCCACCGTTCACGAACTTCATCAAAATGTCAACTCGTGGGAAAAATTGTTTTTGCGCCTTGAATTCGTTTGAAAGTTTTTCTTCCTGCGTGATTTCGTCTTTTTCACGAACCATCCACTCGTTCGAACCGTTCGGATTCACGCTGAATTCGCTGTTCGTTTCGAGGACTTTTTTCGCTTTTGTGTTCCACGAAGTCCACTCGCTAGTCGTCAAAATCGACGGCACGAGTTCCGCTTTGATTTTTTTGATGTCGCAACTGTTTCCAAAACTGCGAATCACGGTTTTTAATGCCCAAACGACTCCGCTGTCCGCTTCTTCCGCGTCGTCCGCTTTCAAAAGTTCCGAAAACGATTCCAAAACGCTTCCGTCTTTCTTCTTTGGAAGTTTTGCTGGCGGAATCGGTTTGTCGCTTTTTATGATTTCCGCGAGCGTAGCGCGATTAAAAAGAGCTTTCAAAACCCAAATGTGCTTTTTGTCAAGCGGTTGCAAACATTCAACCGCCATTTTTAGCGAAATGTCGTGAACGCCGTGTTTTTTTCCAAAGTTGATTTTGAGCGTTTTTGGTTTGTCTTCAACGCCTTCCAAAATCTTCGTGATGATTCCAACGCCCCAAGTTTTGTGATAGACGTAATTTTTTTCATCGAACGCAATGTGCTTTTCAAAGTCGCTGATTGCGTCAAAAACGTTTCTGTAACTTTGTCCAAGTCCAGATTCGCGAATGTACTCGTCAACGCGATTGTGTTTTTTTTATTTGTTTAAATAGCAGTCAGGAAGTTCGCGTCGCGCCCAGTTGTCTTGCGGGTCAATCGCAAGGCATTTTTTTAGAATGTCAATCGACGTGTCCCAAAGTTCAGGGCGCGGAGGATGTTTTTTCTGCTCGTTTCCTTGAGCCGCGGATTTGTAATGATTGTAAAGCGACATCAAAAGCGTGGAACTTTTTTCCGCGCTGTACGCTTTTGCGATTTTTCGTTGAAGTCCGTAAAAAACGTCGATTTTTTCAGGAACTAACGAAACGAGTTTTCCCCAAATGTCAGAAACTTCCGCGTAATTTCGTTGCGGAATAAATCCGTAAATCGCTTTTTTGTAATAGCTGATTGCGTTTTCGCGCGCGTCACTTTCTGCATTTACAAGCGCGATTTTTTTCATCTCGTCTTTTTCTGCGTCAACAAGCGCGGCGTTTTTTTCGCGAAGTTTGTCGTAATGAATCGCCAAAACCTTTGCGGCGTTTGCGTCCGAAGAATCCGCGCTGACTAACTTTTTGTAGATTTCCAAAAGCGCGTCTTGTTTTTCTTGCCCGCCTTCTGTATAGCAGTTGATTAGTGTTCTAAGCGCGAACGTATTTTTTTCGTCTTTTTTTAGAATCGCCTCGCAAATTCCTTCTACAACTGGGATTTTTTTGTGATTCATAAAAGTGTCCACAAGCCATTCAAGCGAACTCGTGTCAAGCGAACCTTTTGAAAGTGCGAGCATTCCAGAAATGTAACTTGCAATGATGCTGTCTTTTGTGTGCGATAAATGTTCGTCGCACATTTCTTTTAATTCGTCTTCGCAACCAGTTTCTCTTGCGTTATTTACGATTGTTGAAAGTTCTGAAAGATTTTTGTTTGAGTAATCCCGAATCGACGCACTCGTGAAATGCTCTTCTCTGAGCATTTCTTGCACCGACTTTTTGAGTTCGTCGGGCGTAAGTTCGTTTGTTTTTATCGACATTGGTTTCTCCTGATTTATAGATTTTGCGCGGGCGAATTTATTTCTTTGCCCCAATTACTTTTGCGTTAAACTTTTGTTCGCTGTGTAAATGTTGTAAATGTCTTCGTCGTGTGAACGGATTTGAAGTTGACATTCTTGACTTTTTTGTGCCGCACTTGCGTCCGTACTTCTTTCGTAATGGTCGATAAGCCTAAAATACATATTTATTAGTTTGGGAACTAAAATTTGTGGGCTGTTCGACGGGTCTTTTAATTCGTTTTCCCTTGCGTATATATCTTGCTGAAGTTTTCCAACTTCCTGTAAACGCAACTCGTGCTTTATATTAAAAACGTGAGTAAGTTCGCCGTAAACTGGAATCCACTCAAGAAGCGCACCTTTCGCGCCTCCTTTTGTTTTTGCCTGTTCAATGACCGCTCGAATTAGTTGTGATTCAAGAAACGCCAATTCGATTTTTTGCGCGTCCAAAAAAAATGCTTCGCGGAAAAACAATTTTGCTTGCTTTTCTTCGCCCGAAAGTGCAAAGCAATCCGCCATTTCTGCATAAATTGCAGCCGAATTTGGAGACAATGCGTTCGCTTTTATTTTCAAATATTCAAGCGCACTATCGTATTCTCCAAGTTCTTTGTAACAAATCCCGATTTTTGAAAGAACGTCCGATTTTTGAGCAATCGTAACGGTTTGGTCGTCGATGAGCGTGCTTTCGACCGCTTTGAACGACGCTAACGCTAACGAAAAAACACCGTGCTTTGTAGCGTAAACGGCTCGCGGGTGCGACTGCGGACGAATCTTTGACGGGGAAGCCTTGTTTTTATCCTCCTCTTCTAAAGTTTCTGAAAACTCAATCCACCTCGCTAAAATTCGATTTCCTTTGTCAAGGTTTGAAAGCAAAGATTCCGTGTCTAAATGCGGAATCCAAAAATTACAACACCAGTAAGCAAAATGCAATTCTTTGTTATCTAAATCAAACTCGATTGCGTCATACAATATCGGGCGAGCCTGTGCAAGATTGCCCTCTTCCATGAGATTATACGCTTGTGCAAGTGTTATTTCTGTCGATTGATTGCTCATAAAGTTCTTTTTATTTTAGTCTTAAAAAGTGGATTAGTCAATAAAATTATTCGCAATTCTTAAAAATAGAGGGGCAAAGATTTTATAGTTAGAGTTTTATTCTGTCAATAGATAAATTCAAAATCGCGATAAAAAAACGTTTTTATTGCATGACCGATTGTTTACAACCTTGTTTTGTTTTGGTAGAATCGGCACATAATGAAACGTCGTTTTTTGTCTCCGTCATTACTTTCTGCTGATTTTTCAAATCTTGCAGAAGCCCTTTCACAAATCGAGTCAGCTTCTTGTAAATTCGTTCACATTGACGTTATGGACGGACATTTTGTTCCTGAAATTACATACGGGCAAGCGGTTATTCGTTCTTTAAGAAAACGTACAGATTTGATTTTTGACGTTCATCTTATGGTTGAAAAACCTGAATATATGGTCGATTCTTTTGCTAGTGCTGGCGCGGATTTTATAACGTTCCATTTGGAATCGTGCGTTCACGCAAACGCTCTTGTGCAGAAAATCCATGCGCTTGGAAAAAAAGCGGGCGTTGCAATCGTTCCGTCTACGCCAGTTGACGCGCTTAGCGAACTTTTGAGCGAAGTCGATTTAATTCTTGTGATGACC
>CAJOEO010000090.1 GCA_905233535.1 uncultured Treponema sp. | reverse complement strand
GATTTTTTTCGGGAAAAATCGCCTACAAGAGCCGAGAGCGCACTTTTGACAACGCGGTAACACAGCTTATTCGGCACACGATTGAGTTCATAAAGAACAAGCCGTTTGGAAAGCACATTTTGAACTCAAGCAGCGAAGTAAAAAAATGTGTGCAGGAAATTTTTGAATCAACGCCACATTATGACATTCATTATCGTGAAAAGGTGATTTCGCAAAATCTAAAGCCCATAACTCACCCGTATTTCACCGCTTACAAACCACTGCAAAAGCTCTGTCTTGCCATTCTGCGCCACAAGAAAATCGGTTTTGGAAACGAAAAGAACAAAGCATACGGGATTCTTTTTGACGGCGCGTGGCTCTGGGAAGAATATGTGTGGACGATTTTGAAAAGCAACGGTTTCAAACACCCACGAAACAAGGAGCAAACAGGTGCGATTTCTGTGTGGAGCAAAAATCCGCGGTATCCTGATTTTTATAGAGGCGAGCAAATCAAAGATTTTCGCTACGGCGCGCCCATTCCTGCCGAAAATGACATTCTCGATGCAAAATACAAAAGCCTTGAAAACGCTTCTATTTCTCGCGACGATATTCATCAGCTCATTACCTATATGCACATTCTTCCCGCAAACCGCGCAGAATTGATTTATCCGTGCAAAAACGCCACTGAAATTCAGCAGGACAATCCGCGCACGGTGTTTGGGCTGGGTGGCACAATCACGACATTCGGTTTTCCGATTCCTCAAAGCGCAAAAACTCCCGCCGACTTTGCCGCGAAAATGCAAGCCGCCGAAAGTTCACTTTTATTGTTTTTAGATAAAAGTCATAAATAAAAATTCCGCCGATTTTATCAAATTCAATTTGGTTGCTTTTGGCAGAAAAATTCAATTCTCCAAAGAAATTTCGCTGTAGACCGAAACCAGCCGCCGTATTCCTTCCTTCAGGCTGACAAAGGCTTCATCTCCAAGAATTTCTTTTCTGTGTGCTGGATTTCCTATGAACTGCTGAACATCGTAATTTCGTGGAGGATTTTTTCTCACTGTAAAAGAAAATCCCATTTCACGAAGAATGTCGATTACATCGGTAATTTTGTTCTGAACTCCTGGCAGAATGTGAATCGTGTCTTCTGTCATCTTGCCGCTTTGCAGAAGTTCCATACATTTTTTTATGGAAGAAACCGTGTCAGCGATGTAAGTGAAATCAATAATCTGATTTCCTCCTTCAAGGACAAGTTCCTCCCCTTTCATTGCTCCTCGGACAAAAGCAGGAATTACCCGACCGCCGATGTCGTATTCGTTTCCGTAAACATTTGAAAAACGAAGAACGCAGTTTTTACGGACATTTTTTCGTACAACACGCTCCGCTTCAAGTTTGTAGAATCCATAAATATTGTAGGGCAAAAGTTCTGCATTTTCGGAAACAGGAAAACTTTTCTGCTCACCATATACTTCACGGCTGGATGCAAAAATCAGCCAGCAATCAGGATTTTCACTCGTAGCCTCGGCTATATATTTCGTTCCCTTGAAGTTTGTTTCGATGCAGTTATGCTTGTTTTTTTCCGCTTCAACGACTCGGCTTACAGCGGCAAGATGCACGATTCCGTCAAAACGATTTTCCTTGATGTAGGATTTTATTTTCTTCTCGTCGCGAATATCTATATTTTCAAAATGCAGCCCAGATAATTTTTCAGAATCTTCGGCATTGATACGGAGTTAACGAAACTCCGCTTTTCGCCCGAATCTTCGCCATTTTTTCAGCCGCCGCCCGCGTTGGATATGCGTCTTTCCGCCCGATTCCGCCGAATCTTGTGCAAGAGCAAACGGTTTGCAATTTTTCAACGATGAATTCAGACGGCTTTAGATGGAATTTCCCGCACTTTTGGCATTTGTACGGAGCAAGGTCGCAGGCTGGATTTCTGCCGTTTTCGTAATCTGCGCTCGCTTGCGCCTCGTCAATCGAATCGAATTCGGTGAGCGGATTTCCGTTTTTTGAAACGCAAGTCACGCTTTTTCTTGGTGGAATGAACATAATTTCTCCTTATAAACATGAAAATTACAGACACCGCGCACAAAGGCGGGCAGTCTAAAAATGCTGATTTCATATACAAAGAGATTGCAACTGCCAGAAACGGCAAAATCGGAAAATCTTTGTTTCGTTTTTGCGCTTTACCCCCCCCACTCCGTAAAATTTTGTCAAGTAGTTTATAAAAAAATCCCGCATTTCGCGGGATTTTTTATTTTTTTACAAGCTCAATGCTGCTTTTGCCGAAAGCAAATCCGCCTTTGCAGCCAACGCCGCTTTTGCCGCGCTGTCCGCGATTTCTTTCAGGCACAGCGTGCCACTTTCAACTTTGTCCGCCAAATCGGGGTCTTTTTTCCAAGCGCACAAAATCCCGCGCGACGAATTCACCGTGCCGCCCGCTTTGTCCAAAAGCGTCGCCGCAACTTTTGCCGCCCCGCCCTGCGCTCCGTAGCCTGGAATCAAAAAGAAAATATTGGGGTATGCGTCGCGAATTGCACGCGCATCGCTTTCTTCCGTACAGCCCACAACCGCGCCCACTGGAGAACATTCACATTCGGGGAAATGCGATTTTAAATCCTCAGAAAGACGATTCAACTGCTCGCCGACTTTTTCAAAAACAAATCCGCCCGATTTCAATTCCAACTTTTCGATGTCCGTCATTCCAGGATTTGAAGTGCGCAAAAGCACAAAAATCCCGCGCCCCTCGGTCGGTTTGCACCACCGCACAAACGGATTCAGCGTGTCAAATCCCATATACGGATTTACAGTGATTATGTCCGTCTTAAAATCGCCTGAAAAATGCGCCCGCGCATACGCCGACGCAGTGTCCGCAATGTCGCCGCGCTTCACATCGGAAATCACCGTCAGCCCCGCTCCCTTTATGGCGCGCAAAGTTTCCGCGTACACGCGCAAGCCCTCAAGCCCCATCGCCTCGTAGTACGCGATTTGCACTTTGCAACAACACGCCGAACCGTCATAGGCAATTCGCCTGATGATTTCTTTGTTGTACTCCAAAACCGCCTCCGCCTTTCCGCCGAGGATTTTCAAAAGCGGTTCTGGCAGATACGACGGGTCGGTATCAAGTCCCACGCAAAGCGGACCGTTTTTCGCCGCCGCCTCGCGCAAAATTTCCATTGAATGTTTCATTTATCGCTCCTTAAAAGATTTTTTTTGCCGTTTTTTATTTTGTCATTCAGAATCTTTCGATTTTTGGATTCCGAATCAAGTTCGGAATGACGAATTTTTCCAAACTTGCCGAATGTCATTCTGAACTCGTTTCAGATTCTACGAAAAGATTTTTGAAACGACTGCCGACGCGACTTTTTCGCCGTCCATTGCCGACGAGCCGATTCCGCCTGAATATCCGCTGCCCTCGCCCGCTGGAAAAAGGTTCAAAAGTCCCGCGCACTCAAGCGTTTTTTTGTCGCGCAAAATGCGAACGGGCGTGCTTGTGCGCGTTTCGCTTGCAATCAAAATCGCGTCGTCCGAAACGAATCCGCGCATCGAACGGTCAAATTCCAAAAACGCAAGCGAAAGCCGATTTTCAATTTCCGCAGGTAGCCACTCGTCAAGGCGGCTGGGCGTTACGCCAGGCAAAAAACTCGTCTTTGGAAGCGAAATCGAATTTTTGTGCGAAAGAAAATCGGTGAGTTTTTGCGCAGGCGCGTTTTGTCCGTCGGCGTGGCGAAACGTTTCTTCTTCAAGCCAAGTTCGCCACAAAAGCCCCGCCAGCGCATCGCAACCGCGCCTTTTCGCCTCCAAAACGAACTCGCTCGGAATATCCTCGATTCTGCGCTCCACGACGATTGCCGCGTTGCTCCATTCGCTGTTTCTAGCCGAACTCGACATTCCGTTCACCACGATTTGATTTTCCGCCGTCGCGCACGGAACGACGAATCCGCCAGGACACATACAAAAACTATACACGCCGCGCCCATCGATTTGCGTTGTGAGCCGATATTCCGCCGCGCAATTCATCGTTTTTCCGTGGAACTGGATTTTGTCGATGAGTTTTCGCGGGTGTTCCACGCGAACGCCCACGGCAAAAGTTTTTGCTTCAAGCGATTTCGGGGAAACTCGCGCCAAAAGTTCGTAAATGTCGGTCGCCGAGTGTCCGCTCGCCAAAATCACCGCGTCCGCCAAAATCTCTTCGCGCTTTCCGCCACATTCCGCAACGATTCCGCGCACTTTTTTTTCTTTCGATTTTTCCGCCGACTCGTCAATCAAAAAATCCACGCATTTCGTTCCGAATCGAAACTCGCCGCCAAGCGAAACGATTTTTTGCCGCATCGCACATATAATAGAAGGAAGTTTGTCTGTTCCGATGTGCGGGTGCGCGTCCGTCAAAATCCGTTCGTCCGCGCCAAACTCTACAAAAATACGGTAGATTTTTCCAATGTCGCCGCGTTTTTGGCTTCGCGTGTAAAGTTTGCCGTCGCTGAAAGTTCCCGCGCCGCCTTCGCCGAAGCAATAATTCGATTCCGCGTTCAAAACGCCATCCGCTCGCAATTTTTCCACGGATTGCGTTCGATTTTCCGTGGATTCGCCTCGTTCAATCAAAATCGGCTTGATTCCGCTTTCCAAAAGCCGAAACGCCGCATAAAGTCCCGCAGGTCCAGAGCCGACGATGACGACCTTTTTCTGACCGTCCGCGTTTTTCCAAACGGGAAGCGTTTCCGCATCTCCGTGCGGTTTTTCGCCGATGTAGATTTTGTAGCGCAAAATGATTTTTACCGCGCCGTGCCGCGCGTCGATTGATTTTTTTTCAAACACGGCAACCGCTTCGTTTTTTTGGATTTTCTGCGGAATTTCGTCGTTTTCAAAAACAAAAATCTTCTGCACATTCTGCTCGATTTTAAAAAGCGCGTTCTGCAATTTTTCGCGTATAATTTGCACGCGATTTTCCTCGTTCGGACGAACGGAAATTGAAAGGGAAATGCTCATTCTTTCATTATAATCGGGCTTTTGCGCAATGAATAGCGAGTTTTTGTATGGTTTGTTTTTCGCACAAAAGAAACGGAGGTTTCGAGAACCTCAACCAGCCTTGCGAAACTTACGCTTTTCGCTCTCGGTGGTTGAGCGAAGTCGAAACCACGTTTGCGATTCGCTATACTTTAAACTGGTCGATTTGTCGTCCAATTTGACTGATTGATTTTTGCATCGTGCCAGAAATTTCGCTCAACGTAACGCCGTTCGTGTCGATTTGGTGCGCGCTCGCGCTCATTTTGTCGATTGACTCGCGCATCGCCTGCGTCGCGTCTTGAAGCCGTCTTACTTCCAACAAAATCGCCTGATTTCCTTCGTTCATTTCAAACGACGACGCGCGAACATCGTTTGAACTGTCGTTCATCATTTTTAGAGCCTCGGTGATTTGTTGACTGCCGCGCGTACTTTCTTCCATCGCGCCACGAATCTGCTGAACGAGCGAATCCGTTTGCGCAATGTTTTCACTGACGGCGTTAAACGCATCTTTCGCCTCACCAGAAGATTCCACGACCGCCTCAATGCTCGCTTGAATCGCCTTCAATTCCGCGCCAATCGTTTTTGATTGCTTTGACGACGTTTCAGAAAGCGCGCGAATTTCGTCGGCAACCACAGAAAATCCTTGCCCCGCCCTTCCCGCGTGCGCCGCTTCAATCGCCGCATTCATCGCAAGAAGATTCGTTTCGCTCGCGATTTTAGAAATCGTTTTATTCGCCGTAAAAAGCATCATGCTCTGCTCTTCGATTTTTGAAATCTGTTCGTTCACGGCATTCTGCTTTTCGATTCCGTTTTGCGTAAACGTTTCGAGTTTTCCAAACGCATTCGCCATTTTTTCCGTACTCAACGAAACGGACGCAATATTTCCAAGCATTTGTTCAATCGCCGCGCTCGCCTGCTCCACGCCCATAACTTGATTTTCGATAAGACGATTCAGATTTTC
>CAJOEO010000089.1 GCA_905233535.1 uncultured Treponema sp. | reverse complement strand
TTCTTCCATAAATTTAGAACTCTTGCTACTTCTCGATTTTTAGTCGAGTGCGTGTCCCGCAGAACCTAGAACTTCGATGTTCTTTCGTGAATACATTTTTTTGAGTTCGTCGCGAGCTGGTCCCAAATATTTTCGCGGGTCGAATTCGTCTGGGTGTTCTGCGAAAACTTTTCGAATCATTGCAGTCATCGCAAGTCGTCCGTCTGAATCGATGTTGATTTTGCAGACCGCCGATTTCGCCGCTTTGCGAAGTTGCTCTTCTGGAATTCCCACAGAATCTGGAATCTTTCCGCCGTACTGCTCAATCATTTTGACGTATTCAACAGGAACGCTCGACGAGCCGTGAAGAACAATCGGGAATCCTGGAATCATTTTCTCAACGCCTTCGAGAACGTCAAAAGCAAGTGGTGGTGGAACTAGAATTCCGTCGGCTGTTCTCGTGCATTGTTCGGGCGTGAATTTGCATCTTCCGTGGCTCGTTCCGATTGAAATCGCCAAAGAATCTACGCCTGTTTTTGAAACAAAATCCTGAACTTCCTCGGGCTTTGTGTATTTTGATTCTTCCGCAGAAACATCGTCTTCAACGCCTCCCAAAACACCAAGTTCGCCTTCAACTGTAACGTCGTACTGATGAGCGTAATCGCAGACTTTTTTTGTGAGTGCAACATTTTCGTCGTAGGGAAGAGCAGAACCGTCAATCATAACGGAAGAGAATCCGTTATCGATGCAGTCTTTTGCAACTTCAAAATTTGGACCGTGGTCGAGATGAAGAACGATTGGTTTGCGTACTGGCGCGCCCCTTTTGAAACCTGCAAGATTACTGGCGATTTTGTCTCAACACAAGCCTGAATAATTGCCTGCATTTGCTCCATATTATTGAAGTTATATGCAGGAATCGCGTACCCACCTTTCATCGCTTTAGCGAACATATCTTTTGTGTTCACTAGACCGAGTTCCTTGTAACTGACCATTTTGACTCCTAAAAAAATGACGTTAAGAAAAATATTATGTCTATTTTTCCAATAAAGCAAGAAAATAAATTTTTATTGAAGATTTTTGGAACTTTTTATGCTTTATGTTTGTTTTAAGCAGACAAAATTTTCTTCCAAAGATAGCAAAACCGTTTGACAAAGGCGGCGCGGGGGAAATATAATAGTTTCATGTACGGTCTTTGATACAAGGCGGGGGTCGTGCAAACAAGAAAACGAAGGAGTTTTGAATGAAAAAGGGCGCAGTAGTCTTTACTAGTCTTGCTCTTCTGGCTGCATTCTGCATTCCAGCGGTGGCGCAGCCTAGCAATAGAGCAGTAGAGACAATCGTCATCGATGATTTCGACGACACGGGAAAAAATGAGTGGACGTGGAACGTCGCGACAAGCCGTTTCATCGATTCGGAGAAGGGATTCCCCAAACAGGGATTTTTTGAAGGACAGCCGAATTCTTTGAGGGTTTTGAACAGTAGCGAGGACACACCAAAGGTTTTGGGTGTATCCACTAGTTACACCCGCAAGGGTGAGAATTGGTTCGAGGTTTATCCTGAGAAAGACGGTAAACCTTACGAAATTCCGCTCCTTGGCGACGTAAAACAACTCGACTTTTGGGTTTGGGGTGCTAAATATCTTTATCACCTTGATGTTCTTGTCCGTGATTCTGATGGACGTGTTTACACTCTTCCTGCCACGACGTTAACTTTTTCTGGTTGGAAAAATGTGATTATTAATATTCCGACTCATATTCGCCAGCACTCGCGACTTCGCAGTGGTCCGAAGACAATGATGTTCTTGGGATTCCGCGTACGCACTGACCCGAACGAATTTGTTGACGATTTCGATATTTTCTTCGACCAGTTGAAATACACGACAAATACGTTGAGCAATATCTATGATGGATATGAACTCAAAGAAGTTGACTTTGGAGATTCAAATTCTTCTTCAGGTAGTAACTCGACTGCTTCTACAGGAGATGCGAAATAATGAAAAAATTACTTACTTCAGTATTGGCACTGATGACTACGGCGGGTTGCGTTTTTGCGCAAGAGAGCGTTGTTGCCGCTGACCCGACTACTATCGGCAACGATTCCGCACGTCAGGCTCTTAAAGAGGTTTCGGTTGACCGCTTTGAATTGGAAGGCAGTTGGGACGCTTCTATTTCCCCAGACAATGGTGTTATTAGTGCGCGTTTGTTTGAGGGTGCGCCTGCTGCAAAAGAGCCTATTCCAGGTGATGAAGATGTACCTGACACAAAGGTTCTTGGTATCAAGGCAGAGTTCTTCCATCGTGGTGTAAATTCTTTCTACATTCGCGCTGCTCGACCAATTCCAATTGAAGGCGTTACAAAGACGATTTCTCTTTGGGTTACAGGTCGTAACATGGACCACTCTTTGTTCGTCCTTGTTCAGGATTACTACGGAAACAACTTCGAGTTGTATGTAGGAAACCTCGGTTTCAGCGGTTGGAAGAAAATGCAAGTTGCAGTTCCACCTACTCCCGATGGAGAGCATGGAATCGTTCAGCAGAGTCCTTATGATGGCGTTCGCCCTGGCTTGCGCATCATCGGATTCCGCGTTGAC
Organism: uncultured Treponema sp.; assembly: GCA_905233535.1. GTDB lineage: Bacteria > Spirochaetota > Spirochaetia > Treponematales > Treponemataceae > Treponema_D. Next base: position 4,182 of record CAJOEO010000089.1, on the reverse strand, counting down.
TGCAACCCACAACTCGCTCGTGGAACTTACTACTTCTACATGGACGACCTCCGTGCAGTTACAGACCTCTACGACATCGAGAACAAAGATGAAGACGACATGAGAGACGACTGGTAATCGGTTCTCTTCTTCTAAAGCCTGCCTTTTGGGTGGGCTTTTTTTTTGCTTAAATACGGTATAGAATAATTTTTCTATGAACCTGCAATCACTTTTGATGAACGCATACAAAAATGGGGCAAAAAAAACAGGCGATAGCGAGCCGATTTTGCAAAGTTCCAATGATGCTCACGTCGTTTCCAAGCCAATTTTTCCAAAAATCGAAAAATCATCTGTTGGCGAAAAAAAAGATTCTGTAAAAATAAATCAACAGATTCCTAAAACTACACAAATAGTTCCACCGCAACCGCAAAAAACTGAACAAGATGTGTCTGCGGCGGTGCGTGCGCTTACTTCTGGCGGACTTTTAAAAGTCCCTGAGTTGCCTCGCGATTCAAACGGAAAGGAAAACATTTATCGTCGCGTTGCGAAATTTCTTCTTTTGATTGGCGTTGACGAGGCTGCGAAAATTCTTCCGCGACTTTCTGAAGCGCAAGTTGAAAAAATCATTCCAGAAATCGCGTCGATTCGAAAAGTTGAGCCAGACGAGGCGACAGAAATTCTTGAGGAATTTCAGTCGCTTATGGTTCGCGCCCGCGAAGACGGTGGCGTTGAAACGGCGCGTTCGATTTTGCAAAAGGCTTTTGGACCTAGCAAAGCGGAGCGACTTTTGCAAAATGTTGCGGAAAATGCGCCCATAAAACCGTTTGAATATTTGGCGGAAGCGGACGCCGAGCGCGTTTCTTTTCTTCTAAAAGATGAATCGAACGCGGTTCGCGCACTTGTTTTATCGTATTTGAATCCGAAAGTTTCAGCGGAGGTCATTCGTTCGCTTCCGATGAGTGAGCGAAAAGACTTGTTTTTGCGACTTGCTTCTCTAAAACAAATAAATCCAGATGTACTTCGACAAGTAGACAACGCAATGCACGAAAAAGTCAAAAAAATGAGTGTGGAAAAATCCGACACAATCGACGGACGCGCTACGCTTGCGCAGATTTTGCGAAAAATGGATTTGTCTGCTGAAGAAGAAATTTTGGGCGCGCTTTCAGAATCTGATGCGGAACTTGGCGCGGATTTGCGCGAACGCCTGTTTACGTCGGAAGATGTTGTAAATGCAGACGACAGATTTATTCAGGAATATTTAAGAAAAATGGACGACAACGACATTGCGTTCTTAATTGCGGGCAAAGACGAAGCGTTCAAAAATAAGATTCTTTCAAACGTTTCGCAGTCGCGTGCAAAAGAAATCGAAAAGACGGGAGAAATATTGCGTCCTATAAAACGCAGTGAAGTCGAAAAAATCACTGGAAAATTTGTAGCAGACATGAGAAAAGCCTACGATTCTGGCGACCTCGTTGTTAGCGGAAGAGACGGAGAACAATATGTTTGAAAAGGGAAACGTATACAAAAATTTCGAGGTTGTGGACGTTTTTTTCGTGAACGATTACCACTCAAACGCCGTGCATTTACGGCACAAACAAACGGGGCTTGAAGTTGTCCATTTGCAAAACGACGACGAAGAAAATCTTTTTTCGTTTGCGTTTAGAACCCCAAACAATGAAGCAAACGGCGCGGCGCATATTTTGGAACATTCCGTTTTGTGCGGGTCGCAAAAGTTTCCGCTAAAAGACCCATTCGTCGTTTTGTCGAATCAAAGCGTCAAAACGTATTTGAACGCCCTCACTTATCCCGACCGCACAGTTTATCCCGCGAGTTCAACGGTAAAAGCCGATTATTTTAATTTGATGCGAGTTTACGGAGATGCCGTTTTTTTTCCGCGACTTGACGATGAAGTTTTTTTGCAAGAAGCACACAGAATCGAAATCGACGAAAACGGTGAGCCATCAATTCAAGGCGTAGTTTACAACGAAATGAAAGGCGACTACTCGTCATTTGAAAGTGTAGTTTCTTCAATTTGCGATTCAAGTTTGCTTTCTGGTTCTGTCTACGAAAAAGATTCTGGAGGCGACCCGCTTTTTATTCCTTCAATAACTGTAGAAAAATTGCGAGATTTTCATTCGCGTTGGTATAAACCTGATAACTGTCTAGTTTTTCTTTACGGAAATATTCCGACAGAAGAGCAGTTGGATTTTTTGCAAGACGAATTTCTTTATCGGCTTGAAGAAAAATATCCAGAAATCGAAACAACGGAAGAGGCAAGAAAAAAGAATCTTCAAGAATTTCTTTCGTTTGTAACGCCGAAAAACGTTTCTTCTCAAAAAGGATGTTTGACGTTTCAATACGAGCAAGCGCCGCATCTATACGATTTTGCGGACGAAACAGCTCTTTGTGATTTCCCTTTTTCTGCATATAATTAAAATAGATTAATGTATTCTAAAATGCAAGACAAACAACCTTCTCTCATTCATGTTGCAAACAATAGTTTGCAAGAACCACGCATTTTCTTGCTGTAAGTAGTTTTTATTACTGCATTGCCGTCTTCGTCTTTTATAACGTTACCATCTTTGTCCGTTTCTTCAGTTTTTGTAATTGCGTTTTCACCAACGTTAAAATCTTGATTTTTGATAGCGGATGCTGATTCTTTAAGTGAAGACATAGCATTATCAAATTGTGTGTAAAAAGTGTCCTTTGCATCGTTATAGCTTTCTACGACGGCGGAGGCGTTTTGTCGAATTTCCGTTAAAGCGGCAAGGTTGCTTGATGCGTTAGATTGAAAGTTGCCGTAATTGCTCCAAAGTGAATTAATAGAATTTTGAGTTTTTGTAGCCGAATTATTGAACAAATAAGAATATCTGTTTGCCGAAGTCAGCATACTGTTAATATTGGTTGCCATTTAAAATCACCCTTCCCTGAAAAAAATCCTTGACTAATTTAAAGTATTTTATATTATTAATTCGGCGTTTTCAATAGCAAAGTTAAATAAAATTTATAAAAACTTGCAGAAAATCTTGTAATGTTGCTGATTGACTAATTAAGGTAAACTTGTTAAACTTCAAAATATGACAATAAAATTTTTATTGGAGTTGAAAACTTGTCAACAGAAAAATTTTTAAAACTGAAAAAGGAGATTTTAGGCGAAGTGGCAGAAAATTTTAGCCGCGTCGAAGAAATTTCTGAAATTAATACACTGAAAGTTTTAAATGCGATGCGGGAATTAAAAATTTCGGACGCACATTTTAAAACTTCAACCGGCTATGCTTACGGCGATATTGGCAGAGAAAAACTTGACGAACTTTTTGCAAAGATTTTCAAGGCAGAATCCGCGCTTGTACGGACTCAATTTGTAAGCGGTACTCATGCACTTGCAACGGTTTTATTTGGAATTTTGCGCCCCAACGACGAGTTAATTTCTGTAACGGGCGAACCCTATGACACAATGCAAACTGTCATAGGCTGGAAAAATCCTGCGCGAGGCAGTTTAAAAGAATTTGGCGTAAGCTATAGGGAAGTTGCACTACAAAACGGCAAAGTTGATTTAGCCGCAATAAAAAATTCTGTCACGAAAAAAACTAAGCTTGCACTGATTCAACGTTCACGCGGTTACAGTTTGCGTGCGCCGCTTACAATTTCTGATATTGAAAAAATCTGCGCGACGATTAAAAGTGTTAATCCAAATTGTATAACTTTCATTGATAATTGTTACGGCGAATTTGTGGAAACGGCTGAACCAATAGAAGTTGGAGCTGATATTTGCGCGGGCAGTTTGATAAAAAATATTGGCGGCGGGCTTGCACCTACCGGCGGTTACATTGTTGGCAAAAATGATTTAGTCGAATTATCATCATACAGATTAACCGCGCCGGGTATGGGCAATGAATTGGGCGCAAGTTTGGGAACACCGCGCCTTTTGTATCAAGGATTATTTTTAGCTCCGCACGTAACCGCACAGGCAGTTAAAGCGGCGATTTTTGCGGCGGGCGTATTTTCGAGGCTTAATTTCAAAACTTGCCCGTTGCCAAATGAAACGCGCAGTGATATTATTCAAGCAATAGAATTAAAATCTGCAGAAAAATTGATAGCGTTTTGCCGAGCGTTACAAAATTTTTCGCCGGTAGATTCATTTGCAGTACCTGAAGCGTGGGATATGCCCGGCTACGAAGACAAAGTTATAATGGCGGCAGGTAC
>CAJOEO010000088.1 GCA_905233535.1 uncultured Treponema sp. | reverse complement strand
TCTCCAATTTATTGTGTCTTTTTTAATACAAACGCAACAATTGGTAGCCATACGGAAATTTTAGCATGTTCTGAAAATCCTTTTAGTTACACATCATATAGCCATAATCAATATGGAGATTATGTAAATAACAGAAACTCAAATTCTGTTATTATTAATAATAAATATGTACATTATCAACGTTTAGACAGCGTATCTGGCGATTCAGAATTACTTACTAATTTACCTAGCAACGCAATAAATTGTAATTATGACACTGCTCTTTTAACTCAAAAATTAAGTTATATCATTTTGTATGGCACACATACAGAATCTGGTATTGGAGAACAAGAAATTAAAGTTGAATGGATGCGTCCAGATACTAAAATGCTTGAAGCGTCATTCAACATAGCTGTAAAAGTCGATGATGAAGAAGAAGCTGATGACGAAAGTTAAAAAGGATGAATTATGGCAACAGTAAAAATAGACTCTGCGGTATTAAATGATATTGCTGATGAAATACGAGATAAGTTAGATGTAGAAACTGTTTATAAACCATCACAGATGCCTGCGGCTATTGCGTCTATTTCAGTATATCCAGAACCTACTGGAAGTATCAATATTTCCACAAATGGCACAACGGATGTTAAGGATTATGCAAGCGCAGTAGTAAATGTACCGAATAGTTATGCTTCTGGTGATGAGGGCAAGGTTGTTTCTAATGGAGAACTTGTAGCGCAATCAAGCACTACAAAGAATGCAAACGGAACTTATGATACAACTTTAAATGACGAAGTTGTTATAAATGTACCAAATAGCTATGTTGCGGCAGACGAGGGCAAGGTTGTTAGTAGTGGCGCATTAGTTGCTCAAACATCAGTAACTAAAACTGCAAATGGAACTTATACAACTATTACTAACAATGAAGTTGTAGTAGCAATTCCAGAAGCAAGTGGGGAGGAATTTTAATGAGTGAATATGTTGTGACCGATACTGAATTAACAGCAGTAGCAAATGCTATCAGAACAAAGGGCGGTACGTCAGCGCAACTTGAATGGAACACTGATTTTATTTCTGCTATTAATGCTATTTCTGGAGGCGATGACGATTCTGCTATTAAATTTATTTACACGAAGTTAGGAACGAGAACAATTTCAAATAACATTAATTGTAGTTCTAATGGCGCATTGTTTGATAGCACAACAGATTATATTGATTTAAGTTGTATTAAAAATTTAAATGATATAACTATAGAATTAAACATTAAAAATATGAATTTAACTAGTGGCTCACATAGGCGTTTTGTTATGGGGGCTTCTGATAAAGGATTTATTTATAGAAATACAGGTGTATGGGCATTTTATAATGGTTCTTGGGAAGATGCTTACTTCCGCACACTCGCCCGCAACTTTGGATTTGGCATCAATGGCAACGCCTTCGGGAACGTTATCCGCGCCGTAGCATTTTACGATGAGGCGGTCAGGATTTGAACCATAAGGAACTTCTTTGACAACCGTCAACGCCTTGTCCGTTCCATTTCCGTTAAAATAATCGAACTTCGTCTGAACGTAAGTGAATCCGTTGATTCGGCTGATAATCTGCGCCGCATCTTTTCCAAGTCCGTTCAAAATAACGCGAAGTTTGTTTTTGCGAACTTTGTTTGCGTTTGCAGCGATTTTGATTGCGCCTTCAGCAGCCGCAAATGATTCGTGTCCCGCCAAGAACGCAAAGCACTGCGTTTCTTCAGAAAGAAGACGCGCACCCAAGTTTCCGTGTCCCAAACCGACTTTTCGGTCGTCTGCAACGCTTCCAGGAAGACAGAACGCCTGCAAACCTTTTCCGATATTTGCCGCAGCGTCAGAACCAGTTTTTGCACCAGTTTTCTCCGCTTCTTTGATAGCAATCGCGCTTCCCAAAACGTAAGCCCATTTTGCGTCTTCAAAACAAATCTGCTGTGTTGACTGGCAGATTTCATAGGGGTCAAATCCGCGAGATTTGCAAAGTTCACGAGCCTCGTTCAAACCCGCTTCACCCTCTGCAAAACCGTATTCTTTGAGAGCCTTGTTTACCTGTGGAATACGACCCTCGTAATCTTCAAATAATGCCATAATGTACCTCTAGCCACATATTGTGGTATCAACATTTTCTGGATTTTATAACCAAGTCTTGCAACGCAAAACTACTCTTTGCGTGGGTCGATGAGTTTTACCATGCCCTGCTCTGCTGTAACGCGACCGTAATGAGTTCGCGCCTTTTCAATCGCTTCTTTTGCGTCCACGCCCGCTTTGAGTGCGTCCATGAGTTTTCCGAAGTTAATGCAGTTGTAGCCGATTATTTGATTGTCTTTGTCGATTGCGCAAGTTTCAACGTAGCCTTCTGTCATCTCAAGATAGCGAGGTCCAGTTTTGCGTGTTGCGAACATCGTTCCGACTTGCGAACGAAGGTTCTTTCCCAAATCCTCCAAAGACGCACCCACTTTGAGTCCGTCTTTTGAATACGCGCTTTGCGTGCGTCCGTAAACGATTTGCATGAAAAGTTCGCGCATTGCTGTGTTGATTGCATCGCAAACGAGGTCTGTGTTCAAAGCCTCGATAAGCGTTTTTCCGATGAGGATTTCGCTCGCCATTGCCGCCGAGTGCGTCATTCCAGAGCAACCGATTGTCTCAACGAGTGCCTCTTCGATAATGCCGTCTTTTACGTTGAGCGAAAGTTTGCACGCGCCCTGCTGTGGTGCGCACCAACCAATACCGTGCGTGAAGCCCGAAATATCCTCGACCTTCTGCCGGTCCATGATACGCGCCCTTTGCTAATGGACACATATGCTCCACTTCTGCAGTGTACTTCATAGGAATCTCCTAAAAAAAAGACTTGAGCCTCCCACAAAAATAGAAGACTGTTTCAAGGAAGAGTATATATGTTTTGTTGATAAAAAACAATCAATAAGTAAGTAATTAAAGGAAGAGAAGTCGCGGAACGATAAAATGAATCACGCCCGCAGCGATACAAAAGAATCCTATAAATTTACGAACATCGCCGAGAAAAATGTCAAAAAACGACGGCAAAACGATTCCCAAATCGTCGCGAGTGTCAAGCCAAGAAAGGATTAGACAAATGCCACTGACAACGCCCGCCAACGCGGTCAAAAAATCACCGATGAACGGAACGCCGTCTTGTGTGTACGCGAATTTGATGATTCCAACAAAAAAAGACACCATTCCAAGCACCAAAAGAAAAATCGGCTCAGAAATAAAAACAGAAAATGCGTCTTGCGCCTTTTTTTTGAGCGGTTTTTCGTCGTCTGAATCAGAAAACGGGTCGTCGTCATCTTTTTCGATTTCAGAATAAAAATCGTCTTCGTCTAGCGGATTTTCACGCAAAGGCGTTTTTGTCGCAGAATAAACAAGAATAAAACCCGTAACAACGTTCAGCAAAACAGAAAGAAAATAAAACTGAAGCATTTTTGACCTTTAACGTTTTTCGACGTTCGTCGATAAATTGAAAATCTGCTCTGTTCCATCAAAATTTAACGCAATTTCAGCAGACACTTGAATTATATCAAAATCGGTAAAAGTTGTCCGCAAAAAAAGTTCCTTTCCGTCGTAGAGGTCGTTTTCTTGCGACGAAAGAAGCGCGTTTTTTTGCGAATCGAGCGCGGAAAATGTTGCAAAAATCGGAACGCCTCCAGAAATTTTTTGGCGATTTTTTTTGGAAACTTTTCCCGCTTTTAAACTGACGTAGATTTTTTCTTCCACGGAAAACGCTTTTAATTCAAGCGGAATTCCGTTTGCGTCGGTTTTGTTATCACGCCCGCCAAAAAATGTGTTAAAAAGCACCGCGCCAACGCAAATCAAAAGCGCGAAAAAAATCATTCGATTCGCTTTTGTGGAAACGAGCGATTTGAAAATTCCTTGTTTATACGGCTTAAATTTTCCAGAATAATAATCTTTTACGTTTTGCGGCGCGTTTTTTAAGCGTTCTTCGCGATTGTAATGAAAAACTAGATTTTCAGCAGACGAAGACGAATTTTTTTTCGGCTCTTCGTCGCTTCCCTCTGGAATATTTGAAAAATCCATAAAAATCCTCAAAAATCAATTTGCGTTAAACGACGACAAAAGTAAATCCGTTCGCCACCAAGAAAGAAGCGCGTTTTCTCGACGAACAAAAAGTCCGCTCAAAATTCCTTCCGCGCTCAGAGAAAGCGAATGATACAATACTTTTGAATGGTCGATTGAAAGTGTGCGTTTTACAATGCTCTGCCCGTCTGGTTGAACCATTTGAATTAGGTAGCCAAAATCTGTGGGAACAATGAAAAAAAGCCAACCATTTTGCGTTACGCCCAAAAAATCAAATGGAACTTCTGAAACGTCTTTTGAAACCGCGCCGTCGGAAAAAGTCCGCTCGTAGCCTGGAATTTCAAGTCCGTCTTCGTACTGCCCCGTTTCAACGTCCAACGGAAAGAGAATCGTTTTCGCGTATTCGATTCCTGCTAAAACTTTCAAATCGTCGTCTATCACGTCTTCGTAATAATCGATTTTCAAATAAAGTCGATGTTCGTTCAAATCGGGAATCGCGCTTTCGATTGAAAAATGTGCGTCTTCTTCGCCTTCGACTTTTGGAATGGACGCGCTCGTAATCAACACATTATATAGAAGAAAACCGTTACGAGCGAACCAAAACACGTTCAAACCGTCGTTCGTTTTGCAAACTACAACAAGTTCGTTCGACAACGTTGTGTAAATGTTTTTTACGAACGGAAACGGCGTGCCGCCTGGTCCTTGCTGCCCTATGTAATCGTGGAATTTTCCGTTAAGGTCGAATCGCAAAACCACGTTAGAAAGAAGAAGCCGCCGCTCTTCGTCTTTTTCAAATCGTTCTGGCGGAAGCGTGTCAACGGCGTAAAGCGATTTTTCGCCGTCAACGGCAAGCGGTCCAAGCGTGTTAAACGGATACGCGACGGCTTTTTTTGTGGCGTTTTCTTCGTTTGTTTTTGCAAAATCCAAATTTCGAGCAGAATCCGCGCTATAATAAAGGCTTAATAAGTCGCCATAAGAATTTAATTCGATTATTTTGCGAGATTTTCCATTCGCTATATAGAAAAAACCATCTCGCATAACAAGATGCGTATCGATTTCGCCTGCATCGGCTAGGTCAAAAACGTTCAATTCGTCTTCAAAATTGCCGTAATTTAGCGTAAAAAGGTCAACTTCGCCAACCGTCGAAATCTCACCGCGCCGACTGCACGACGAAAACGCAAGCGCGGCAACCACCAAAACCCAAAATTTCAACATAATTCAAAAAGAATACCGCAAAATTGTGAATTAGTCGCTAATTGCTTCCGCGCAAAATTTCGTTTTCAAAATGAATTAATCAAAATACGAATCATATTCTGATTGCAAACGAGTGAATTTCTTATTCGCCCCGCTAGCATTATAAAAAGTATCTTGAAAAATTATGCGTGGAAAACTATCAGATTCATATTCTGCTACATAAACATACCAAAGTTTATCAGTGCCAAATGCTTTTACAACTTGAATTGGTACATTCGGTTTTACAGGCAAATTCTCTAAATTTTGTTTTTTAGGCAAGAAATAAAAACAACTACTAAAAGTTTTGAATGTTTCTAGGTTTGAAGCTCTTTCTGCAAAATTCCCTTGAGGCTCATTTTCATTTGAATCCCATGTAACTTTTACTTGACAATTTTTATATTTGTCTATGCGCGTTTTTCGCTCTGCAAAACTTGGCAAAACGCAAAAAATCGCGAGCAGAAAAACGATGCTTTTTTTCATTCTGTCGCCTCCTTTTTTAACGAAAAATTATAATTTTCGTAATATCAAAAATCAATAAAGCATGACAGATTTTTGATTGCATATCGCAAAAAAAACGGTCTGATTTTTTCAGACCGCGTTTTGATTTTTTTGGCGATTTTTTAAGATGCAGATGCTAGTATCTTTAACATCGACTTATAAAAATTACTTGCTTCTATAAAAGCCGAATAAGCAAAATTATAATTGTAATAATCATCATCCGATTCCTTTTCCTTGGCACCATCTTCAGAATAATTGGTAACAATTACACGATAATGCGAAGTAGCATCGTCACAAAACAAAATAATATCATACCATGAATGCACTCCGTAATCATCGGGTCCCATAAAGTAGACATGGCTAATTGCAGATGTCCAGCCATGCCCCCAACTATTTTTTGCCCAGTTTGAATCATCAGGTTTGCGGTTGCCACTCAGATTTGTATCCCATACAAGACGGCATTGATGATTTTCCCATTTGTCCGTGCGACTTTTTAATTCTGCAAAACTCGGCAAAACACAAAAAAGAGCGAATAAAAAAGCAATGCTTTTTTTCATTTTGTCGCCTCCTTTTTAGTGAACAATTCCCGCGTTTTTTAATTCTTGCGCCAAAGTTTCCCGCGTTTGTTTTGACGCATTCGACAACGGCGAAAAAGGCAATGTGTTTTCTATTTTCAATTCATCAAGAACCGCTTTTACATTTTGAAGCCTCATTCGCATCGAACCGATGTCCCTTTTGGAAAATTCTCCTTTTTCTTTTAATTCGTTCAAAAAAACTTCTCCGTCTTTTGAAGATTTTTCCTGCACATATTCCGCGACAGCCGCCGCGCAACAGATTTTTTCTTCACCTTTTGACCATTCCATAATTTTCTCCTTGAAACAGATTCTTGGGCGAAGTCGAGCGAAGCAAGACTTCGCCCAAAAGGCTTTGACAAGTCTTTTGGGTAGTGTACACTACCCAAAAATTTTTTCGCAAAATTGCGCGGTGTTGTTTTATCGCAAAATTTCCTCTATAGTTATTCTTTATTCGTTTCAAAAATGAGGATTGTATGATTGACAAGATTCTGTCGGTGATTTTTGGCTCGCAAAACGAGCGCGACGTTAAAAAATTAGTGCCGATTGTTGCAAAAGTTAATGAAAAAGAAGAATGGGCAAAATCGCTTAGCCCAGAGGATTTTCCAAAGCAAACTCAAGCGTTCAAAAAGAGATTGGCAGACGGCGAAACGCTCGACGACATCTTGCCAGAAGCGTTTGCGCTTGTTCGTGAGGCGGCGCGCCGAGTTCGTGGCGAGCGGGCTTATGATGTGCAGGTGATGGGTTCAATCGTTCTTCATCAGGGAAAAATCACTGAAATGAAAACTGGCGAAGGAAAAACGCTCGTCGCTGTCGCACCTTCTTATTTGAACGCGCTCACCGAAAAAGGCGTTCATGTTGTTACGGTAAACGATTATTTGGCAGAGCGCGACGCAAACACGATGCGCCCAGTTTTTTCGTATCTCGGCGTAACCGTTGGAACAATCCTCTCAACAATGGATAACGAACAGCGGCGCGAAAATTATGCTTGCGACATCACTTACGGAACGAACAACGAGTTCGGTTTTGATTATTTGCGCGACAATATGCAGGTTGACATTTCGCGCAAAGTTCAGCGCGGATTCAATTATTGTATAGTTGACGAAATTGACTCGATTTTGATTGACGAAGCTCGAACTCCGCTAATCATTTCGGGGCAAGGCGAAGACGACACGTCTAAATTCTATGAAGTCGATAAATACGTCGGCGAATTTTCCGAAATGGAAAAAGACCCCAAAACGAATGAGTATCCAGACGAAGTTGAAATGCTCCCCGAAGAACGCGCGGCGTTGAAAGGCGATTATAAAATCGACGAAAAATCGAAGCGCGTTTCGTTTACGAACAACGGAATGAACAAAATCGACGCGATTCTGCACGCACACAACATGATTCAACCGAATACGACTGTTTTTGACGAGCAGAATTTTGAATGGGTGCATTATTTCACGCAGGCGATTCGCGCACACGTTCTCTACGAAAAAGATGTCGAATATGTTGTGCGCGACGGGAAAGTCGAAATCGTTGACGAGTTTACGGGACGAATTTTGGAAGGACGGCGTTATTCCGATGGACTTCATCAGGCAATCGAAGCGAAGGAACACGTCAAAATCGCGCAGAGAAACCGCACGATGGCGACCGTTACTTTTCAGAATTTCTTTAGAATGTACGACAAACTTTCTGGAATGACGGGAACGGCGGCGACCGAGGCGGTTGAGTTCAGCAAAATCTACAAACTCGACTGCGTTGTGATTCCGACGAACAAGCCTGTTGCACGAATCGACGAAAACGACGAAGTTTATTTGAACGAAAGCGACAAATGGAACGCAATCGCAAAGGAAATCGAAGTGGCGCACAAAAAAGGTCAGCCCGTTTTGGTCGGCACAGTTTCCGTCGAAAAATCGGAACATTTGTCGAATCTTCTGACGAAAAAGGGAATTCCGCACGAAGTTTTGAACGCAAAAAATCACGCGCGCGAAGCGTTGATTATCGCGGAAGCGGGCGCAAAAGGCGCGGTTACAGTTGCCACGAATATGGCGGGACGCGGAACGGACATCAAACTTGGCGGAAGCCCCGAAATGCGCGCTTGGAAACGGTGCGGAACAAACGCAACGCCCGAACAATACGAATCTGCATTGGCGTTTGAAAAAGAAAAATGGCAAAAAGACTATGAAGAAGTGAAAAATTTGGGCGGACTTTACGTTATCGGCTCGGAACGACACGAATCACGGCGAATCGACAACCAGCTTCGCGGACGTTCTGGACGACAAGGCGACCCGGGGCGGAGCAAATTTTTCATTTCGATGGACGACGATTTGATGAGGCTTTTTGGCGGCGACAGAATGAAAAACATTATGACGCGAATCGGAATGCACCCAGGCGAGCCGATTGACCACCCATGGC
>CAJOEO010000087.1 GCA_905233535.1 uncultured Treponema sp. | reverse complement strand
ATTTCGCCAGAAGGTTTATAGAACGCAATCAAATGCCCGTTGTCTTCGTTGTACCATTTTCCGCGTAAAACAACTTCGCGGATTCGCACGGTATTGTCTTTGGCTAGTTTTTGCAAACCCGTTTTTGAACTTTCGTATTTTTTGTCGGGCGTTGAACGAATCGAATTTTCGCCCATTTTGTCCGCAACGACTTTGAAAACTTTGACGATTGGCGCGTCGTCCGTATCAAAAATCAAATTTCCAGAGCGTTTTGTATTTACAACGGACGCGATATTTTCAAGCGCAGTCGAAAATGCTTCGTCTGAAAGGCGTTGCTGTTCAACAGAACGCTCCTTGTCGAGTTTTTCTTCGCGCTCCAACTTTTCGATGACAAGTTGTTGAGCCGCTTCAAGCGCGTCTTTGTAATCGGGGTCGGGATATTCTGTCGCTTGGACTTCCGTTCCAATCGTTCCTGTAAGAATTATTTTATACTTGTCAGAACTTGGAATATTTGGGAAAGTTCCACCTACTTCGTAATTCGTGATTTCATGTCTTGCGCCAAGTCGTCCGTCTTCAAGAACGGGCGCAACAAAAAGATATGCGTGACCTTTTAAGACCTTTAGAGTTGTGCTAGTTCCGTCTAGCGTGAGAAAATTTGTGTTGTCTATTTTGTAGATTTTATGTTCCATTTCCACGCCCTTACATTGTTTTTACAAGTTCTTTGTACATTCCTTCTATCGCAATCAACTCGTCATGCGTTCCACGTTGCGCAATTTTGCCGTGGTCAAGAACAATGATTTCGTCGCAATCACGAATCGTTGAAAGTCGATGCGCAATAATTATGCTCGTACAACCGCGTCTACGAATATTTTGGTCAACGGTTTGTTCTGTAATCGCGTCAAGCGCACTCGTCGCTTCGTCCATAATTATGATTCGTGGATTTGTTGCAAGCGCACGCGCAATTTCAAGGCGTTGCCTCTGCCCGCCAGAAAAATTCCGTCCGCCCTCGCCGACTTTTGAATAATATCCGTTTGCACGCGATGTGATAACGTCATGTATACACGCATCTTTTGCAGCTTGTATATAAGTTTCTTCGGGAATTGTAGTATTCCACATTGTAATATTATCTTTTACAGTGCCTTCAAAAAGGGAAATCGTTTGATTTACAACCGCCACCGATGACGCAAAAACTTTTCGTTCAATTTGTCGAAGCGGAATGCCGTCAAACAAAATCTCGCCTTCCCATGGATTGTAAAGTGCGCTCACAAGTTTTCCAATCGTCGATTTTCCAGAACCAGTTGCCCCAACAAGCGCGACTCGTTTTCCTGGCGTAAAATCAATGCTCAAATTTGAAATTAACGGAGCGGCAAGTGGCGAATATCCAAACGAAACGTTTTTCAACGAAATATAACCTTGCAATTTTTGAATCGGCTCGTAAGATTCTTCATCTTTTTGAGTTTCGCTTTCGTAATCGTCCTTGAAGATTTTTGGAATCGGATATTCCATAACGTCGTCGATTCGTTGCATATCCGCGTTCGCAGAAAGAAGCGAACCGCCCAACGCCAAAAACGAATTTATCGGTCCTGAAAAATGTGCAAGCAAAGTTTGGAACGCCATCAACATTCCAATCGTCAAATGTCCGTCCATGACGCGAATCGCGCCAATCGTTAAAATCAAAATGCCTTGCAACGACGAAATTACTTGTGGAATAATGGAATTTGCTGTGTTTGTACGAACAAGTCGCTGGTTTTCCATTAGAACTTTCGCTTGTTGTCCTGACCATTGCATAAAAAAATCGTTTTCTGAACCCGACGCTTTTAGCGATTCAATCATTTCGATTCCAGACATCGTGATTCCGCTAAGTTTTCCAGATTCCATTTCGATTTTGAACGATTTATTTTTGATTCTTTCTGACGTGATTTTGAATATTACAACAACGATTGCTGTACTAATAACAGAAAGAATCATAAGAGGAATATCATATATCAACATCAAAATAAGAAAGAATACCGTGCTAAAAAGATTTATTACAACACCGATTAGTTGTCCAGAAACAAGCGCGGCAATCGAATCGCAAGAAGCAATGCGGTTGCAAAGTTCGCCAGGAAGTCGCTGCACAAAAAATTGAATCGGCATTCTAAAAATATGTTCTATGAATTTTGATGCAGACGATAAGCTTAAAGTCGATTGAAATCGCATTAAAACCGTATTCTGTATGGCTTGCAAAATAACATTTATGAAACACGTTATCGCCATAATCGTCAAAAGCGGTTTTAAAAGATTCATGGAATTTTTTACGAGGATTTCGTCGATGAAGAACCGCGAAAATGTCGGATAAACAAAGCCTGGAATAAAATAAAGG
This sequence comes from uncultured Treponema sp., assembly GCA_905233535.1. GTDB lineage: Bacteria > Spirochaetota > Spirochaetia > Treponematales > Treponemataceae > Treponema_D. The sequence goes on along the minus strand of CAJOEO010000087.1, from coordinate 6,191 downwards.
AAACTCAAAAATCCCAAGAACGTAAAAATCGAACTCAAACCCGTGAGGCGTTTTTTTAAGCGATGCCAAACGCGCGGTTTCACGCCGCCTTTGTGAAATTGCGGCGTTTTTTCAAAAACAAGGACAACGCCCGTAAACGATTCGTCGAATTCGTCTGGCGAAACGGAACGCCGTCCAGACGCGGGGTCGTTCAAAATCGCGTTTTTTCCGCGGAATCCTTCAAAAACTACAAAGTGATTGAAATTCCAAAACAAAATCGCGGGCGCACGTAATTCGTGCAATCCGTCGATTTCCATTTTGAAACCGCTCGCTTTTAATCCGTATTTTCGCGCCGCTTTTAAAATGTTCGTGGCTTTTGTGCCGTCGCGAGAAACGCCACAATCAACGCGCAAAACTTCCAAAGAAACGAACTTTTGATAGTAGCCCAAAATCATTGAAAGGCTCGCCGCGCCACATTCGAGAGCCTCCATTTGTAAGACGGTCGGAGTTTTGTAAACTTTTCCAAACATTTATTGACTCTTTTGAGATTTTAAATTCTGCATTGAAAAATCGTCTCCAATTCCAAGAAGCGATTTTTTAAGCGACGGAATTATTAGCGAAATTGGTCTGCGACTGTCCGTTGTAACTTTTGCAGAACAAATAAACCCAGAACCGATTTTTGACGCAGGTCCTTTTGACGAAGACCACTTGTATCCCGAATAGGTTGAAGGGTCTGGAATTATGCTCACTTTCACTTCAATCGGATTTGTGACTTGATGAAATGTTGAAGCAAGACTTGTATTTTGTAAACTTGAAACGAGGTAATTGTCGCTGACAGGAAATTCCGAAACGTCCGTAATCAAACCTTGAATAAATCCGAATTCTTCTTGTTTTACCGTGGTCGGCACAATTCCAATTTTCATTCCAGGTCGGATTTTTTTTCCGTCGGTGGCAGAAAAATAAACGAGTGCGCCAATCGTGCTTTCGTTGTCGCCCGATTCGATTACGGCAATCGTGCTTCCAGGCTGAACAAAATCGCCACGCCGAACAGGAATTTCCATCACGCGCCCACTTGTTGTTGCAACGACTTGCGTCGCCGTTTTATAACTTTCGTTTTGAATTAAAATCTGCTGTTTCGTTTCCGTGATTTGCTGTTCAATGTTCAATTCCGTTTGTCGCGAATTCAAATATTCGCTTTCTGTGATAAGTCCCTGGTCAAAAAGCGACTGCATAAGACGACGTTTTGCCTCGCCATTTTTATTCGCGGCATTTATGACTTCTTGCATTTGCAAAAGTCCTTCGAGTTTTTTTTCGTTCAATTTGATTTGGTCGAGCAAATCTTGTCGTTCGATTCGCGCAATAATCTGCCCGTTGCGAACTGTGTCGCCGTGGTCAACAAAGATATTTTTTACCGCTCCTTGATTCGCGTATTTTATGCTCGTGATTCTGTCCATGTTCACAAGCACGCCCGTCCCCATAACGATGTCGGGAACTCTGCCCAAAAATCCCCACGCCACCGCAACTGCAATCATAATTCCAACCGAAATCAACGCAAGGACGTTTGACGGTTTGACGATTGTCATCGTTTGGTCAAGTTGGTCAAGCGATGAAATTTTGTCCAACGCAGATTTTCTGAAAATTGAACGCTTCATGCTTTATTTCTCCTCGTAGATTTTTTTGTCGATTTCATTTTCGCTCGCGCTCACCAAAACAGCCGCCGCAATGTCGCCATTTATATTTGAAACCGTGCGAAGTCTTGTAACAATTTGTTCAACGCCAACGACAAACGCAACCGCCCCCGACGGAATTCCAATCGTTGGAAGCATCGTTGCTATACAAATTATAGCAGAACCAGGAATTCCTGGCGCACCAACGGAAAGCAAAAATGTCATAAATCCAATTTGCAAAAGAGTTGAACTGTCGATTTCGATTCCGCTCATTTTTGCAAGCATTAAAACGGCGAGAGGCATACTCAAACAACCGCCGTCCATGTTTACCGTTGCTCCTAACGGAATTGAAAACGATGCGATTTTTTCATGAATTCCCAGTTTTTTCTTGCAAAATTCAAGCGTTAGCGGTATACACGCAGATGAACTTGCAATAGAAAATGGTGTCAACGAAAAAATTATTGATTTTTTAATATACTGAATGGGTGAAATTCGTCCAATTATTAAAATTATAATACTGTAGACGAACCACATAATTAAACAACCGAATATTATCGCTATTAAATATACTAAAAGCGTTAAAAGTGAAGACGCGCTACTAGAATATAATAGTTTTGCCATTGCAGAAAATGCAATAAATGGCATAAACGCAATGACCATTGTCATCATTTTCAAAAAAAGTTCGTTTGCGTCTTCCAAAATCAATTTTAGATTCTGCACTTTTTCGCCAAGCGCGCTCAACGCGATTCCTGTAAAAACGGCAACGAACAAAACTTGCATCATGTTTCCGTTTTGAATAGGCGAAACAAAATTTTTAGGGATAATATCTATCAAAAATTCAGAAATCGAAACGCTAGAATTGCTCGCATATTTTTCTGAATCCGTGGCAAAAGATTCTGGAAGCGGTGGCAAAGAAGTGTTAAAAAAAATCGCGAATAATGCAAATCCAACTAAAATCGCGATTATTGTTGTAAGTGCGTAAGTTCCCAAAACTTTTCCGCCGATTCGTCCAATTTCGCTTCCGCTCGAAAGTTTTGAAATGCTCGTCGCGACCGAAAAAAACACAACGGGCGCAAGTAAAAGCGAAAGCGCGTTCATAAAAATCGTTTGAATCGTAGAAAGAATTTTGTCGGAAATAAAAATCGAAGCGGTTTCTGGCAGTTGCTTCATCAAAAATCCAAACGCAAGCCCAAAAATCATCGCGCCAAATGTAAAATACATTGCGCGACTATTTGCAGAATGGACGCGAAGCGAAATCACGTTTCGGCGATTTTTTCGCGAATATCCAAGATTTGCGATATTCGCACGAAAAATCATGTCGCGGTAATAATCTTCGCTTTCTGTGTCCCACAGCGACGGCGAAAACGGATTATATTCTTCGCCGTTTGAAGTAAGAGTGATACTAACATCACCAAAGATTTTTTTGACTCTCGCCGTAACGATTTGATTTGCATTTTCGTGCAATCGAACAACGATTTCCTCAAGAAGAAGAAGCGCGTTTACCGATTCTCGTTTTGTTGCGTTCAACGACAGAAGAACGTTGCGGATTTTTTCGCTTTGTTCGCCAATACTTTCGCGCGTTACGGTAAAAACGCTTTCGTCACGTTTTTCTTTTAATTTCCACAAGTAAACAAAAAACGCAATCGCAACGACTATACAAATCAGAATCAACGCAACAATTTTGCCAAATTTCATCAATTCAGCACTTACATTACGAGAAAATATCGAATAAACAACTTCTTCTGCCATCTTTATTTATTTTTCTTTACGTTGTCGCCGTAAATCGTTTTCCAATCGTCTTTCATCGAAATCGGAGTCCATTTGTATTCTTCGCAAGATTTGCGCATTTTTTCGGCTTTTTCGGCGTTTCCGTATTCGCGTTCAGTGTCGTCGCACAAAAGCATGAATCCCATCGCTTTGTATTTGTTATTCAGAATCGAATAGCATGTAAACTAATTGCCAAGTTAACACCAATTTGTTCATCTGCAAATTCTTAATGAGATTTTTTCCACCCAAAACGAGTTCGTCGCCTTCTTTGAACATATACGAAAGTCCGTCCGTGTCGCCCTGCTCTTTCGCGATAACCAAACTTTCAGAACCGATGATTTGATTTGCTGGCAGATTCATCGTTTGCATAACAAGCGGACGCACAGTCAACCTGTCTGTTCCCGTTGAAACGTATACTGTAAATCCGTTTTCGCTCAAAAACTTCACGACTTCCGCCATTGGTCTGTAATACGCATCAGCGCGTTTTAGATTTTCGTATCCAGGCTGATTTGATTGCATAAACTCGCGAACGTATTTTTCAAATTCGGAAAGAGTCAAACCCGCGTATGTACTTGCAAGCATTCGCTCGTATTCTGCCGAAAGCGGAGGTACATAACCTGTATCGCGGAATCTTTCTGCAACTTCAAGTTGTTCTTCCGTTGCTTGATAATTCGGGTCTTCAAGAACTCGATGAATGAAAAGTTGAAAATCAAAATACGTCGGATTTGTTTCGCAAAAAAGCGTACCGTCAAAATCAAAAATAGCAATTCGGTTTTCTTCGGGAATAAAGTCCACAGAACCTTTTTTTGTTACCGACGCAACGTATTCTTCAAGCGCGTTTTTTGCGGGCGCGTCCTCATTCCCGCAAAAAGAGCCGCCGCCACAACCGCTACACCCAATAATTTTCGTTTCATAAACCTCACCTTTTTTTCATTTAATTTAAAAAAATTAAAATCACAACAGAGATTTTTTTTCAAGATAAGTTTTTCTTAAAAAAAAGAATTCGCGAGTTGTATTTTTTTTAGTACATTATAACAAAGAAATCTTATTTTTTGAATTTAAAAATTCTCTATATTTGGATTCTTTTTTAGTTGGAGTAGTTATGAAACAATATAATGTAACAGGAATGACGTGTGCCGCCTGTTCAAATCGAGTTGAAAAGGCGGTATCAAAAGTTTTTGGCGTAAAATCGTGTTCTGTTAGTTTGTTGACAAATTCTATGGGAGTTGAAGGAACTGCAAGCGATTCTGCAATAATCGAAGCGGTCGAAAAAGCAGGCTATGGCGCAAGCGTAAAATCTTCTGCAAAAACGCAAAAAATCGAAAAAATCGACGAATTAAAAGACACGCAAACGCCAATTCTCGTAAATCGTTTAATTTCTTCTATTATATTCTTAATTCCGCTGATGTATTTTTCAATGGGACACGCGATGTTTGGTTTTCCGTTGCCAAGTTTTTTTGACGGAAATCACGTTGCGATGGGTTTGATTCAGATGATTTTTGCAGCGATTGTAATGGTCATAAATCAACGATTTTTTGTAAACGGATTTCGTTCGATTTTTCATCGTTCGCCAAATATGGATTCGCTCGTTGCGCTCGGTTCTAGCGTTGCGTTTTGCTACAGCGTTTGGACGATTTTCGCGATGACAAACGCGCAAGTTTTGGGAAACGTGCAGAAAGTTGAATCGCTGATGCACGAATTTTATTTTGAAACGTCCGCAATGATTTTGACGTTAATCACGGTCGGAAAAATGCTCGAATCGCGTTCAAAAGGAAAAACGACGGACGCGCTAAAAAGTTTGATGAATCTTTCTCCAAAAAACGCGACGATTTTGGAAAACGGCGAAGAAAAAATCGTCAAAATCGAAAATGTAAAAAAAGGTGACGTTTTTGTGGTTCGTCCAGGCGAGAATATTCCCGTTGACGGAATCGTTCTTGAAGGCGAAAGCGCGGTCAACGAATCCACGTTGACGGGCGAAAGCGTCCCCGTTGACAAAACGACGGGCGACAAAGTTTCGGCGGCAACGATAAATAATTCTGGCTTTTTGAAATGCGAGGCGTTGCGCGTCGGCGAAGACACGACGATTTCTCAAATAATTCAAATGGTCAGCGACGCGGCGGCAACAAAAGCCCCAATCGCAAAAATCGCCGACAAAGTTTCTGGAATTTTCGTGCCGACGGTGATTTTGATTTCGATTTTTACATTTTTCGTTTGGCTTTTTATCGGAAAAGACGTTGGATTTGCGCTTACTCGTGCGGTTGCCGTTCTTGTAATAAGTTGTCCGTGCGCGCTTGGGCTTGCTACGCCTGTCGCAATTATGGTTGGAAACGGACTTGGCGCAAAAAATGGAATTCTTTTCAAAACGGCTTCGTCGCTCGAAGAGGCGGGAAAAATTCAAACCGTTCTACTCGACAAAACTGGAACGATTACAAAAGGAGAACCGAGCGTTACCGACATAATCGCCGTAAATCAAAACGAAAACGAACTTTTGCAAATCGCGTTTTCCATTGAAAAAAAGAGCGAACACCCGCTCGCAAAGGCGATAATTCAAAAGGCGACCGAAAAAAATCTTATTGCAAAAAACGTGGAAAATTTTGTCGCGCTTGCGGGAAATGGACTTTCGGCAACGATTGACGGCAAAAACGTTTTTGGCGGAAGTCTGTCGTTTATCGAACAAAAAACAAAGATTCCAGACGATTTTAAGAAAATCGCGATTTCGTTGGCGGAAAATGGAAAAACTCCGCTTTTGTTTTTGTTTGACGAAAAATTGCTTGGAAT
>CAJOEO010000086.1 GCA_905233535.1 uncultured Treponema sp. | reverse complement strand
GACGATAAACGGATTTTTGCATTTTCGCGAAAAAAACGGCGACAATTCAAAAATCGCGGGCGTGATTTTGAATCGTTGTAGCGAAAAAATTTTCGATTCGCTTTCAAAAACTATACAAAAAGAATGTGGCGTTGACGTTTTGGGTTTTCTTCCAAAGGACGCGCGTTTTGAAATCAAATCGCGACATTTGGGGCTTTTTACGCCCGCCGACGTTTTTGACCTTGAACAAAAAATTTCGCTTTTGTCGGAAACGGCAAAAAAAACGCTTAACATTGAAAAAATCTTAAAAATTGCTGACAACGCAAAAAAAATCGACTGTCTTCCAAAAACAAAAATCGAATTTCCGCAAAAAGTAAAAATCGCAGTGGCAAACGACCGCGCATTTTGCTTTTATTACCGCGAAAATCTTGAACTTTTGCGTGAAAACGGTGCAAAAATCGAATTTTTTTCGCCACTTTTGGACGAAAAAATCCCAAACGGCTCTGGCGCACTTTATATTGGTGGAGGGTATCCCGAACTTTTTGAAAGCGAACTTTCGTCTTCAAAAAAATGCGCCGATTCGATTCTCGCGTTTGCAAAACGTGGCGCACCGATTTTGGCGGAATGTGGCGGATTTTTGTATTTGCAACTTTTGGGGATTTTAAAAGGCACATTTTACAACACAAAACGACTTGTTCGATTTGGCTACGCAGAATTGACTGCAAACGAAGACACGTTTCTTTGCAAAAAAGGCGAAAAAATCCGCGCGCACGAATTCCATTATTTTGAAACGAGCGAAAACGGTTCGGCGTTTGTCGCAAAAAAATCCGACGGGCGCGAATGGAATTGCGTTCAATCCGAAAAAAACATTTTGGCGGGATTTCCGCATTTTTCGTTTGCGTCGAATCCGACTTTTGCGCAAAATTTTGTTCGCGCCGCGTTGTCTTTTGAATCGTTAAAAGGATTTTATTGAAAAATGAAAAACGAACTTTTTGAAAAAATCGCAAAAATAAAAGTCGCCGATTCAGATTTTGAAAAAAAAGCGCGTGAAAGGTGGCAAACGATTGCAAAACCTCTTGGTTCGCTTGGCGTTTTTGAAGACGCAATTTGTCGCCTTGCAAGTTGCCAAAAAACGCTTTTTCCGCAAATAAATCGGCGAGTTTTGGCAGTTTTTTGTGCCGACAACGGAATCGTCGCGGAGGGCGTTTCGCAAAGCACGCAGGAAGTTACTACGGCAATCGTAAAAAGCCTTTGCGACGGAAAATCGAGCGCGTGCGCGTTGGCGCGTGTGGCAAATTGCAAAATCGTTCCTGTGGACATGGGAATCGCGTCAAAAATCGTTGACAAATCGAATCTAGTTGATTTGCACATTCAACGAGGCACGAAAAATTTTCTAAAAGAAGACGCGATGACACTTGACGAATGTCAAGTCGCGATTTTGAACGGATTTTCGTTGGCTGAACGACTTTCGGGCGAAGCGGACATTTTTTTGACGGGCGAAATGGGAATCGGAAACACGACAACGAGCGCGGCGGTTTTAAGTGCGCTTTTGAATTTGGACGCAAAAGACGTTGCAGGAAAAGGCGCGGGGCTTTCCGATTCCGCGCTTTTGCGAAAAATCGACGTGATTCGTCGCGCGTTAGTTTTGCGAAAAATCGACCGCGAGGACGCGCTTGGCGTTTTGGCAAAAGTCGGCGGCTTTGACATTGCGGGCATGGTAGGCTTTTTTCTTGGAAGTGCATTTTTTTCTCGTCCAATTATAGTAGACGGATTGATTTCCGCGTGTGGGTGCAAACGTTTTTGATTGCAAGCCATAAAAGTTCCGAAAAAGCAAGCGCGTTTGCTCTAAAAGAACTTCGCCTTTGCGCACCGCTTGACGCGCAGTTGCATTTGGGCGAAGGTTCTGGCGCGCTTTTCATGCTTCCACTTTTGGATATGGCGTTGGAAGTCTACAAAACCGTTCCAATTTTTGAAAAAATCGGAATCGAAGCGTATAAACCGTTATAAAAATGAAGATTCTTGTTTTGGGCGGCGCGTCCTGTGGAAAATCCGCGTTTGCAGAAAAATTGTCAGAAAATCTTTTTGTTGAAAACTCTTCAAAAAATCTCGTTTACCTTGCAACGCTCGACCCGCGCTCTGGCGGTGACACAAAAGAACGAATCGCGCGGCATCAAAAACAACGAAACGGCGCGGGATTTTTGACCGTGGAAATGTTCGTTTGCGACGGCGAACTTTGTTTTTTCAAAGACGCAAAGAAAACTGATTTTGAAAAATCGTTTCCGCCTGATTCGACCGTTCTTTTGGAAGACGTTGGAAATTTGGCGGCAAACGTGCTTTTTTCCAAAAACGGCAAAAACGCATTTGAAAAAATCGATTCGTTTTTGGAAAAATTGTTTGAAAAATGCAAAAACGTCGTTTTCGTTTCAAACGAGATTTTTCTCGAAAAACTTTCCGATGACAAAGAAATCACCGCGTATTTTCGACTTCTTTCGCGCATAAATCAAAAACTTTCTTCCGTTTGCGAGCGTGTTTTTTTTGTAGTCGCAGGAATTCCCGTTCTTCTAAAATCGTAAACGAAATCTATTTGATACAATCTTTTAACGTTTGCATAAATTTGTCCACGTCGATTGGCTTTGCGACGTGCGCGTTCATGCCCGCTTCTTGCGATTTTTTTACGTCCTCGCTGAATGCGTTTGCTGTCATCGCGATAATTGGAATCGTGGATTTTTTCTTGTCAGAAAGTGCGCGGATTTTTCGCGTTGCCTCGTAGCCGTCCATAACGGGCATTTGAATATCCATCAAAACTGCCGCAAAATGATTTGCCTCGTTTTGCTCGATTTTTTCCACCGCAATTTTTCCGTTTTCCGCCGTTTCCACTGAAAAACCGATTTCGCTCAAAAGCATCACGGCAATTTCGCGGTTCACGTCCATGTCGTCCACCAAAAGAAGCGTCATTTTTGAAAAATCCGTCGTGGTTGAACTTTCCGCCACATTCGCGTCTTCCGACAGATTTTCGACAGAAATCGCGTTTTCTTCCGTCGTGTTCGCGTCCAATTTTTCTTGCAATTTAAACGGAATATTGATTACGAATTCCGTTCCTACGCCTTTTTCCGTGTTCACGCGAATCTCGCCACCCATCAAATCAAGAATGCTTTTTGTAATAGCCATTCCAAGCCCCGTCCCTTGAATTTTGCTGACGGTGGACGTTTGTTCGCGTTCAAATTCTTCAAAAACTTTTGCGGCAAATTCCTTGCTCATTCCGATTCCGTTGTCTTTTACGCGAAGTTCAAATTCTGCAAAGCCTTTTTCTTTGTCTGTTTTTACCTCGGAAATGCTTACGCTAACGAAGCCGCCTTCGCTCGTGAATTTGAATGCGTTGTTTACCAAATTTAAAAGTACGCGATTTAACCTATGTTTATCGCATAAAACAATCGGATTTCTTATGCCACCATATTCTACAGTATAAATAATGCCTTTCGTTGACATTTGCGTGGCGAACATATCGCGCAATTCTTCCATCACTCGTCGAATGTCGCATTCTTCTTCTTCCAAATCCATTTTTCCGCTTTCGATTCGACTCATTTCAAGAACATCGTTTATTAACGCCAAAAGATGTTTGCTTGACGAGTCGATTTTTGACAAGAAGTCGCGCATTTGTTCAATCGAAACGTTTTCTTTTTGCGCAAGCGTCGTGTAGCCGATAATTGCGTTCATCGGCGTGCGAATGTCGTGGCTCATGTTTGAAAGAAACGCGGTTTTTGCGATGTTCGCGCGTTTTTCCCGCTCGCGTTCTTCTTCAAGTTCGCGTTCGCGTTTTCGCATTCCAGAATACACGCTGAACATTACGCCCAGCGCGATAAGAATTAAAACCAGTTGGACAAAACTATTCGCCAAAAGCTCGTTGCGAATCACGTCCATTTTTTGCGAAAGAAAATTCTCTTCGGCTTGTAATTGCGAATCGCTCATGTTGATTCCTTGTTTTTCCATTTCTTCCGCGTAATACGAACTGATGTTTTCCAAAATTTCGTTTGTTTTTGCGTGCGTCGCCTGTCGCATCCACATTATCGAAGTCAAAAAAATCAAAAAAAGAAGCGAAATCCAAACAATCGTGGATTTTCCGAAAAGTCGTTTTTTATCTCGTAAAAATACTTGTCTAAAATATAGAAATCCCGCGACGCTCCAAAACGCCAAAATCAAATATGATTCCGACGAAAGCGCACCCACAGACCATAAACTCGGCATTAAAAGAAACAAGCAGAAAAACGCAGCGATTATAATGCCAGCCGCGCCAAAAACGAGGTTTATAAGATTTTTGTTTTGTTTTGCAAATTTTAATGCCACCGCAGACGTGTATGCGTAAGCGATTGCCGCGCCAATCGTTGTAACGTCAACAATCCAGCCGATTGCTGTTCGTCCCAAAAAAGGAATTACAAACGAGCAGAGCGCGATAAAAATTACGGCATTTTTTGGATTTCCGTTTTTTTCTTTTAACGAAAACCATTTTGGCAAAATTCCGTCGTCCGCCATCGCGCTCAAAAGTCGGCTCGTCGCGATTGTATTTCCTATAATTCCTGTAATAATTCCAGAAAAAACGGAAATCACTAAAATCAAAAAGCCGATTTTTCCCGCTTTTGTTTGCACCGCGTAAAAAACAGGAAATCCCCTTGTTCCGTCTATTTTTTTTAGCGAAGAAATGTATTCTTCCCAAGACGAAAATTCTCCGCCGTTTGTGGAAATCGCCACAAATGTAAGAGCGATATATGCAAATAATCCTAGAATAATAGCAAACGCTATTATAATTCCAATGTTTTTATTGGAAATGTTCAATTCTTTTGATGTGTGCGAAATCGATTCAAATCCAACGAACGCCCATGGCGAAAGAGCGGCAATAGAAATTATTTGCATAAACGGATTTTTTTTGGAAGAATATGGCGAAAACGATGGCGAAACGTCAAAATCTCCAAACGTTAAAAAAACGCAACAAACTATTCCCAAAATCAACGCGACCGCCAAAACTGATTGAATCAAAAATGCAACGTTTTTTGCTTTTGCGCAAATCGTCAAAAAAAGGAACAAAACAGCAATTTCAAAAAGAACTTCGCCTGCGTAAATCGTAAAACCCGCAATTTCGTAGTGAAATCCAAATTGAAAAAGCGAACCAAAAATATTGCGCACAATCAGCGCAAGCGCGGTCAGATTCGCCCAAACGATTGCAATATAAGTTAGGCTTAAAAACCAAGCGCATAAGAAACCATGGTCATATCCAAATATATTTTTAGTGAATGTATATGTTCCACCGCTATTTGTTTCAGTTTCATCACTGTTCATCAATGTATGATAATTTTTTGCAATAATGAGCATTGCCACCGCGCCCAAAATCATTCCAATCGTTGTACCGAGCGGACCTGCAATCGGCAAAAACGACGTTCCAGGCATAACAAACGTTCCCCAACCAACTGCGCACCCAAACGCAAGCGACCAGGCAGAAAGATGCGAAAAATAGCGATTTTGTTTAGTTTTCATATTTGAGTTTTTGACCTTTGGATTAAAAAAATATCCCCCAATTATACCACAAATCTTTAAATAGACCTATAATTTTGAAATGCTCTCGTTTTTCAAGTCGTTTTTTCTCGCGCTTTCAACGTTTTCAAAAATTCCTTCTCCTCGCGTTGAATGGACGCAAAATAATTTGCGTTATCTTCTTTGCGCGTTTCCGTTTGTGGGATTTTTTTGTGGCGGCGCGTGCGCGATTTTTCTTTTTCTTGCACAAAAACAAACGATTTTTGGCGAAAACGAAATCGCGTTTTTTTTGACGTTTTTCCCGATTTTTTTCACGGGCGCGATTCATTTTGACGGATTTCTCGACACGACCGACGCGATTTCAAGTCGCGCCCCTCGCGAAAAAAAACTTTCCATTTTAAAAGATTCGCACATCGGTTCGTTTGCAGTGATTGCGTCGGTGGCGTATTTTTTCTTGTATTTCATTTCCGCTCGTCGATTTTTGGCGGATTTCTGCACGCAAAAAATCATTTTTTTAACGTTTTTTCCCGTTCTTTCGCGTTTTTTTTCCGCGCTCAGCGTTTCTAGTTTTCCGTGCGCGTCGAACGGTTTGCTCAAAACGTTCGTGGATTCGGCGGCAAAAAAATTCACGCTTTTTTTTAGCATTTTTGGCGCGATTTTCGTTTCGTTCATTCTGATTTTTTTTGCAAAACGATTCGGATTTTGCGCAGTTTTTTCACAAATCGCGATTTTCTTCTATTATTATGCGATGACAAAAAAAGAATTCGGCGGAATAACGGGCGACACGGCGGGTTGGTTTGTTCAAACGGCAGAAATCGCGTCGATTACCACGGGGGCGTATTTTGGAGAAGGAAAATGGTTTTGGTGATTGGCGGTGCATTTTCTGGACGGCACGATTTTGCAAAAAATCTTTTGCGTAAAAACGGATTTTTGGATTTTGAAAACGAAATTTGCGACGTAAAAAAAGAAGATTCGTTCGAGTTTTTTCTTGAAAAAGATGATGTTTTTCCAAAAACGTTGGAGAAATTTTCGTCATTTTTGGTTGTCGTTGCAACGGAAGAAGGCTGTGGCGTTGTTCCACTTTCAAAAGAAGCGCGTCAAGAACGCGAAAAAAACGGCGCGTTGAACATCGCGCTTGCAAAAATTGCGCATTCGGTCGTTCTCGTCGTTGCGGGAATCGCTCGCGTCATAAAAGGCGACGAAAAAATCCCCATTTTTCCAAAGTCGCTTGCGATTTTTAGGCACGGACAAACAAAATCGAACGAAGAAAAACGATTTGCTGAATCTTCTCAAAAAGACTGGAATGTAATTGACCGTTTTTGTAGTGCTTTTTTCTACTATGCAGATGACGTTGACCCTGAAAGATTATCTGTGAATGCTAAAGAATTTCCGTGTTTAATCGTGAAGGATTCTAAGGCTCCTGAAAAATCTCTCCGCAATGCAAATATTAAGTGCTGGTTTTCTGATGAAAATTTCAACGCTTTTATTCCATATGCTACTGATGTAGAACATGGATTGCTTTTTAATGACGGAATAGGCTACACAGACGCTAACGGGGCAATTTATGAGGCATTACCAAACGGAGATTATACGGCTGTTGTTACTATAAGGGACTGCAATGGACAAATTCTTGCTCAAGCAAAAAAGACATTTTCAATATCGCCTGTGCAAAATGCAATTTTGTGTCGTTTTCACCCTGATGAACAGTATAAAAGAATGATGAAGTTTGCCGCTGAAAATAACTTATCCATGAGTATTGACTATCTGCCGGGCTATTATAAAGATCCAAACGGCAATGACAGAGGCGGATTAAGAGCAATGTTTATCGGCGGCGATGTTGCAATATATAACAATTCTCACGTCCACATGGTTGAATATTTATCGAGCGAAAACAGTTCGTCGCTTACTGTTGAATTGCCTTACATCGAAAAATATTTTAATATTGATGATCCTGAACATTTTACAGTATATCGCTACGACATCGGAGAGCCGGTTATAGAAGTTCAAAATCATACGCTTGAGGGTACAATAATTCCCGTAGAGAACGGCGATAAACTCTGTCTGTGCAGAGCTGACTTAATTGTAAACGGTTCCGAAGGTTACTTAGATTTCAATACCGCTGAAATTTCTGCAACAGATATAAATTTTTCGGACGGCGTAACTTTATCATATGCTTCTGACGACTGCCAATTAGCTGTTTCAGGACTTGTTGTGCCTCATCAACTGAAAGATGAAGAAATTATTTTTGATCCAGAGAATAATAAAACAGGTTTGTTAAACCGTGTCGAAAATATTGTTTATATCGTGACTAATCGCTATAAAAAGCCCGTTAATCTTATACGAAAATTCAAAGACGGCTCAATATACGATTCAATTCTTGAATTTTATCATGTATTTTCACAAAATGAAATCGACCCTTCAGGTGAGTATTTTATTTCGCTCTATGGAATAGATAAAAACGGCGAACGTGTAGATGGAACATCTGAAAATTTTGTTATTAACCGTACACCTGTTAAAAGCATTGAAGGATTAATTAACGTAGAAGGAATAAACCGTTTCGGCAATATTTCGTCAAACATCAGCGAAGATACATTCAGGGCTGCCGGCTTTGACGAAGGAGATATTATTACAGTTCAAATTGGCGATGAGATTATAGATATGCCGTTCGTCATGAAATATACTGACGTAAAAAAGGGTGAAACACTTCTTATTCCAAATAAAGGTAAAATGGAAATGTGGATCAGCATGGGTAGCTTTGCTGAATTTTATAAAATTGCACAACGTTCAAAAAATAATACATGGATTTTCCCCGAAGGAAGCAGCGAAAAATCTGTAACGTTGAGCATGAAGCAAAAAGCCGGATACCTTGAAAGTTATGAAATCAGGGAGAAACTTGCCGAACTGAAGCCCATACCTGTTAAAATGCCCGGACAGTCCGTAGAGGAATTTGCAAATTTCAGGGAGGGTTCTACAACAGGGATAAAACGTGATACTTTATTCAGATCCTCTTCACCTATTAATAATCGAGAAGGACGCTGTAAGGCTGCTGATAACTGTATAAGGGCTCACGGCATTAATCACATTATCAATCTGTACGACACAAAAGAACAGGCTGAAGCAACAGAAGGTTATTGGAATACTTATGCGTCAAAAATTGACACTGTTTATATAGACATGGGACTGGATTACACGGGCTCAGGATTTGGCAGGAATATTGCTAACGT
>CAJOEO010000085.1:5204-11324 GCA_905233535.1 uncultured Treponema sp. | reverse complement strand
GGAAAATCGTTTCGGATAATCGCCTTTTGAATCGAAACTGATTTGCAACCGCAAGATTCCGCAAGCAAAAGCGTCGTTGAATAACGCGATTCTTGCGGAACATTTTTTCCCGCAAGCATATCCGAAAGCGAACGAAACGCTTGAATGCCTATTCCTTTGAATGGCATTTCGACCGTCGTAATCGGCGGATTGCACCAAGCCGCGTCGTCTGAGCCGTTAAAACCGCAAACTGCAATATCGTGCGGAACGCTGTAGCCTTTTTTTATCAAATATTCTTGCGCACCGATTGCAACGTTATCGCTAACGCAAACGACCGCCTCAAAATCTTTTCCTGGAACAAGTCCTTTTTGAATGAATTTTGCAACCGCGTTTTGACCATCAGAAATCGCCCAACCGCCAGGCGCGGAAATCAAACGTTCGTCGATTTTTAGACCGTGATTTTCAAGAGAAGATTGGTAGCCTTCAAAACGGTCTCGGGCGTAAGCGTGTTTTTCAGGACCTCGCACAAACGCGATTTTTGTATAGCCATGAACTTCGATTAAATGACCAACCAATTCTTCCATGCCCGCTTTGCAATCCGCAAAAATCACGGGGTGTCCTGGAATTTTGAAAGTCAAACAAACAAGATTTGTTTTTTTGAATTGTTCGTAATATTTTACAACGTCCGTCGTTACGTCGGAACTTGCCCAAGAAATCAATCCAGCAAATGTATCGTCGTCAAACAAATGGTAGATTATTGAACCGTAATCAGCGTTCAAAACTGGACCACGGAATGTGATGATTGGGACTTTTTCTTTTTTGCAGTTGTCAACAATTCCGTGCCAAAGATTTTTGCCCGTTGCGTCCACAAGCGAGCGAGTCAAAAAAGCGATAGTGTTCTTTTTCATCAACGAACTCCGTTTTTTCATTATACATTGATTCGTTGATAAATGCGCATAAAAAAATGCCCGTCGTTTTGACGGGCATTCGTTACGAACGATTTATTTTACGCAACCGAAATCGCGATTCGTTTTGGTTGAGATTCTGCTTTGCGCGGAATTACAATCGAAAGAACGCCGTTTTTGAATTCTGCGCGCACGTTTTCCGTGTCGATGTCTTTTGGAAGAGTGAAACTTCTTCTAAACTGCGCGAATCTGCGTTCGCGAAGCAAATACTGCGGTTTGTCTTCCTCGTTTTCTTCCTCGGAAGTTTGTGCCGTTTTCTCGTCTACAGAGGCGATTGTCAAAACCTTGTCGTTCAACTCAATCGAAACGTCGTTTTCAGTGCGCCCTGGAATGTCCATTTCCACGGTGTACGCCGTTTTCGTTTCGGTTACGTCTACGTCTGGAGAGAATGCGCGATTCATTCCGTAAAATCCGTCGCCGTTAAGCCAGTCGTTGAAAAGTGAAAGTGTGTTCATATTTTTGCCTCCAAAAAGGATTTATTTGATTTTTTGTTCGTCCGATTTTCTCGGACATTTAGAATAGAGCAAAAATCGTGCCAACTTTTTTATTTTTCGATTTGAATCGAGTTTTTTTCCAAAAAACGCGAAAATTCACAAAAAAACGCAGATTTTACACTGATTAAAATCACGAATCACAAAATCAAACTGAAAAACAAAAGGTCAAATTGCCCAATATTTTCAAGGATTTTTAATAAAGTGGGTCGGAATTGCCCAGAAAAATGCGAATAATGGCGCATTTTGTGCTATTATGTTCAAAGGAAAAGACATGATTTCATACGATTCGTTGGAAAATACTTTTTATCCTTTTTTCATTCGCCGATTTTTAGAGCCGTTTGCGGTTCGCGACCTTGTTGCCGAATTTCATTCCGTTGGAATTCGTGTGTCTTCGTCGGACGTTGAAGAACTTTTGGAAGACGACCCGAATATTCTTCCGCTTGAAAGAAAAATGTATCTTACGCGAGCGGGCGCGTTTACGGGACGATATTTTTCAATCGTTCCCACCGTCGAAGAAATCCGTCAGGGCGTGCTTGTTCCTGGCGACCGTTGCGTGCCGTTTGTGGACAGTGAGCAACTTTCTTGCTATTTAACATTTGCGTTTGATGGAAAATCGCTTGAACGAAAAATCTTTAACACGGATTGCAATTCCGTTCGAGATTTTTACACGCTTTTTGGCGACGAATTTGCAAATCAATACATCGCATCAGACCCTGCAAATGAAAAATTAAAAATCGAAGAAAACGGATTTGAACTGCCCACAAAACTTTTTCTTTCGGGCTTTGACGTTAGCAAGATTTTTGAAAAATACGATTTTAAGCCAGGCGACCGTTTGATTGCTTATGTGAGCAACTGGGATTTGGGCGTGGTCGAAATTTTCCCGCTAAAACATTTTTTTCAAGAACGAGATTCAGATTCATTCGTGCATTTTAGCGATTACGAAATGGCGCGTTCTTCTTGGTACAAAATTTTGGAAGACGCGCTCCTTGAAAGTTTCAAACGTTTAGGACCGTGCGCCAGCATCGACGAACAACTTGCAAACGTTTTTTACGAAAACCGCGGAAAACTTTGCGTTCCGCTTTGCGGTTCGATTACAGAATTCTTAAATCGTTCTGAAAAAGTCGGGCTTGAACTTTTTGGCGTGGAAACGCGGCTTTGGCGAGCGGGCGAAAGCGTGCCTGCGGACATCGGCGGTTCTTTTGACGAACTCGTGTATCCGTTTTACGATTTGCCCGATTCCGTCATCGATTGTTTTATAAAAGACGAACTTTTTTCGCGACATTCAAATTCAAACGAAGAAAATTACGTTTCGGATTTGGAACTTCAGGCGAGAATCATTCCCGAATTTTTGGATTTGACGCAAGACGAGCGGGATTTCTTCACGTTGCAAATCTCGCGTAGAAGTGCTAAACTACGAAAATCTTACAATTGGTTTGCGGATTTCGCATACGGTGATTTTAGACACCGTTGCCTTGAATTTTATGAAAGTGTCCGCGAACTGTTCTTTGAACTCGACTGTACAGACGACGAGTTTCGTAAAATGCCACAAACCGAGTTGATAACGCTTTCTCAACTCTTTTCGCATCTTTCTGCGATGATGGATTCCGTGGCGGATTTTGGAAGCGAAGTTGGAGAATTTGGCGGTGGCGAAGAATTGGACACGATGGAACTTTCGCTTGAAGGCATGGAGTTTAATTTTGATGAGATTCGACCAATCCTTGAAACCGCCTACGAGCAGATAAAACGCGAACGTTTTACCGTTGTTGCTCGAAAATGAAAAGCCTATTATTGAGGAAAAATTCCTCAAAATAAATAGACGGAGTTTTTTATGAACACGAATGGAATTGCTGCCGTTGCAAAAAGTATACGCAGCCTGTCAATCGACGCAATCCAAAAAGCGAACTCTGGACACCCAGGGCTTCCTCTTGGCTGTGCGGAACTGGCCGCCGTTTTGTACGGAGAAATCCTAAAGCACAATCCCAAAAATCCCAAATGGGCGAACAGGGATAGGTTTGTTCTATCGGCGGGACACGGTTCAATGCTGTTGTACTCGATTCTTCATCTTTCTGGCTATGACATTTCGCTTGACGACATAAAATCGTTTAGGCAAATCGGAACAAAATGCCCAGGTCACCCAGAATTTGGTCGAACGCCAGGAGTGGAAAACACGTCTGGACCTTTGGGGCAGGGAATCGCGATTGGCGTTGGAATGGCGGTTGCGGAAACGATGCTCGCTGCTAAATTCAACACTCCAAATCGAAAAATCATTGACCACTATACATACATTCTAACGGGCGAAGGCTGTCTTGAAGAAGGCGTTTCTGCGGAAGCGTGTTCGTTTGCGGGACACCACAAACTCGGCAAAATCATAATGTTCTACGACGAAAACCGCATTTCAATCGACGGTTCGACGGACATCACGTTTACAGAAGACATCGAAGGACGATTTAAGGCATACGGCTGGCAAGTTCTAAAAGGCAGCATGTACGACGTTCAAGAAATCATGCGACTAGTAGACGAAGCGAAGGCGGAAACGCAAAAGCCGACGCTTATTATGCTAAAAAGCGTAATCGGGCGATTTTCTCCAAAAGAGGGAACGAGCGCGGTGCATGGCGAACCGCTTGGCGTGGACGCGGTTTTTCAAACAAAAAAGAATTTGGGCTTAAATCCCGACGAGTTTTTTCAAATTGACGGCGATGCGATTTCGTATTTTGCAGAAAAAAAATCGACTTTTCAAAAATTTGAAGACGATTGGAAAAACGAATTCGCGCTTTGGCAAAAAGAAAATCCGCTTCTTGCAAAACAATGGACAGCGGCGCAAGATTTTTTGCCAGACGGCGAATATTCAGAACCCGCTTACGAAATCGGCAAAATGGTTGCAACGAGAACGGCGAGCGGCGACATGATAAACGCGCTTGGACTTCGTTATTCTTCGCTAGTTGGCGGAAGCGCGGATTTGAAAGGCTCAAACAAATCTGGCATGAAATGCGACGGCGGAACGTACACGGCAGAAAACCGCGCGGGTCGTTCAATCGAATACGGAATTCGCGAGTTTGCAATGGCGGGAATCGGCTCTGGGCTTGCGCTTCACGGCGGAATCCGTCCGTTTGTGGCTACGTATCTCGTTTTCTCCGATTATATGCGTGCGTCCATTCGACTTTCTGCGCTAATGCGTTTGCCGATTATTTACGACCTCACGCACGATTCAATTTACGTTGGCGAAGACGGACCTACTCATCAACCAATCGAACAACTTGCTTCACTTCGAGCGATTCCGAATTTGGTGGTTTTGCGACCAGGCGACGCGGAAGAAACCGTTGAGGCTTGGAAAATGGCGATTGAATCGAAAGAAACTCCCGTTGTGCTTTCTCTTACGCGGCAAAACGTTCCCGTTTACGAAAAAGACGACAAAAATTGGCGAAACACGATTCATCGTGGCGCGTACATCGTAAAAAATGGCGGCGAAAATCCTGACGTTACGATTCTTGCCACGGGAAGCGAAGTTTTCATGGCTCTCGAAGCGGCAAAAATTTCCAAGAAAAACGTTCGTGTTGTTTCCGTTTTGGACAAAAATCTTTTTGAAAAACAAGACGAATCGTTCTGCCAAAATATTTTGGGCAAAACCTCAAGAATCATCGTCGCGGAGGCTGGCGTTCATCTTGGCTGGGAAGGCTTTGTAAAAAACAAGCGAGACCTTTTCACAATCGACCGATTTGGCGAAAGTGGACCTGGAAAAAACGTTGCACAAAGTTTTGGCTTTACGGCAGAAAAACTTTCAGAGTTAATCTGTTCATAAAAAATAAAACGAAAAATCCGTTCCGATTGGAGCGGATTTTTTTTGCGTTTTTGAGTGGACATTTCAATGGAGCGTTTTTGTGCTATGATTTTTCCATGTTCGATTTATTTCTTGCGCACGTTTTAGTGCTGCTTCTTTTGTTGATTACAGGATTTCGCGTCTTTTTCATAAAAAACCCGCGAGTTGATTCCGTGGCGGTCGCTTCACCAGTGGCGTTTTTGATTTCGCTTTTGCTTTTTTTGGTTTGGGGCGTAAATATCCAAAGCGTTTTAGTTCTCGCGCTTTCGTTTCTTTTTTTTCTTACCAATTTGCGCGCGCTTTTTAGACTTTCCGCGGAACTTATCGTTGACGATTATTCGCCTGCGTTCAAAATTGTGACGATTTTTGAACTTTTGCTTGCGATTTTAGTCGCCATTTTTATTTTTTGGACTCGACCCGTTCGCTACGTTCCAAAAGATTTTGGCGTTGAAAAAAACGTTCGTTCGTTGACGGGAAACTTTGCCACGGGATTTCACACGCTCGAAGATTATTCAGAAATCTATCACGGCGCAAAAGAAACGGGAACGCTCACCGTTTATTCGCCCGCCGAAAAAATCGTTTGGGAAAATCAAAACGGTTCGCTTTTTAATTCGCTTGCCGACGACCAAACATTCGTTGACGTAATCGAAGAATTTGAAAGCAAAAAAGAAGAATCTTCCGCAGAAACGCCCGCCGAAGTCGCGCAAAATCCGAACGAAGAAAACGTCGCAACAGAAAACGACGTAATCGAGGAAGTTTCAAACGAATATGCGCAGTTGCCGCTTTTGCTTTTTGTTGGAACAACGCACGCGCCTGTCGATTGTTACGAGCCGTATTTTTTGTTTTTGGCGCAAAAAGGATTCACAGT
>CAJOEO010000085.1:0-5182 GCA_905233535.1 uncultured Treponema sp. | reverse complement strand
GCGGACATAAAATTTTCAGCCGATTGTTTTCGGTTTTTGCCATGGCGATTGACAAAAACGAAGACGAAAAAAATCGCATTTTGGCGCAAGAATTTGAAAACACGCGACGCGGCTACGAAGTTCTTTCCGCGCTTGCGATTAAAGAATACAATTTGCCGATTTTTTACATTTGCGAAGGATTCGATTTCGATACGATTTTGGAAATCTCAAAAAAATTCGATGACAATTTTGTTGGATTTTTTTCGCTAAACAGAATAGAAGAGTACAAAGCCCCAAAGTTCGGATTCGTCGAACAAACGGACGTTTTTCTTGCGCATTATTTAGGAATCGACCGCGACCGCGAATTTTTCATTCCGCGATACGCCGCGTTCAAAACGATTCAAAGTTTTGACTCGCAATTTTCAAAATATAAAATCGCGTTGCGCAAAAAAGAATCCATAAAAAACGAAGAATAAAACGCAAAAAAGGAGAAAAAAATGAATTTAATTGAACTCGACAGATTTTTTAATTCGATTCTAAAAAAAGAAGAATTTTCCGCGGACATTTCACAAAACGGAATTCAAATTCAAAATTCGTCGCCAAAAACAAAAGAAATAAAATGCGTGGCGTTTGCCGTAGACGCTTGCGAAGAAACGGCAAATCTTGCGGCGGAGCGGGGCGCGGACGTGCTTTTTGTTCATCACGGGATTTTTTGGGGACGCGAAAAAACGCTTACAGGCGTGCATTACAAGCGCGTTGCCGCATTTTTGCGTGGCGACGTTGCGTTGTGCGCGTACCACATTCCGTTGGACGCAAACGCGGAAGTCGGGAACAATTTTGGTTTAGCGAATCGAATTTCACTTTTGAACGTTCGACCATTTGGAAAATGGCGCGGAATGACGCTTGGCGCGCTCGGCGAACTTCCTGCTCCGCTTTCCCTTGATGAACTTGCGCGAAAACTTTTTCCAGAAGGCGGGCAACCGCTTCACATTTTGCCGTTTGGAAAAAAAATCGCGGGCGAAGATTTTGAACAAGCCGAAAAAGCGGGCGCGGACGTTTTTGTTACGGGCGAAATCGGACACGAAGAATTTCACGCCGTTCAAGAATCGAATTTTAACGTGATTGCTCTCGGGCATTACAGAACAGAAACAGTTGGCGTTCAGTTAATGCAAAAACGACTAGAAAAAGATTGCGGCATAAAAACGATTTTCATAGATAGCCCAACAGGATTATAGATTTTGGCGGTTTTCGTGAGGCGTTATTTTTGCTACAATTTTTGAATTATGTCCAAAAATCTTGCTTTTTCTCGGCAAAAATTGTTGCCGTTGGTTTTGCTTTTTGTGGTCGTCGTGCTTGACCAGTTGACAAAAATCGCCGTCATAAACACGATTGCGCCTGGAGAAATCGGCTTTTCGTTTGCGGGCGATTTTCTCCGATTCATTCACGTTTCAAATCCAGGAATTGCGTTTTCAATCGGGCAGGGCTGGTCGCTTGGATTACGAACTGCGTTTTTTCGGTTTTTGCCCGTTTTAGTTTTGATTTTCGTGATGATTTTTTATTTTCGCACCGAAGATTTGACATTTTTGCAACGTTGGGCGATTACTGGAATTGTGGGCGGCGGATTTGGAAATTTAATCGACAGATTTTTTCGTAGCGAAGGAGTCGTTGATTTCATCGACGTAAAATTCTACGGACTTTTTGGATTTGAACGTTGGCCAACATTTAACGTCGCCGATTCCGCGGTTGTCGTTTGCGGAATTCTTTTGACAATAACGTTTCTTTTTCAAGGAAAATCAAAATCTGGAGAACAAAAATGACCGTCAAAGAACGAACGCTTGTATTCAATATTTGCATTGGAATTTTTAACATTGTGCTTGGACTTTGCATTTGCGGATTTTTGATTTTGGGAATCGGGTTTGTTCTTTCAAAAATGAGCGAAAGCGCGCAACAAAGCGTACCCGTCAGCGTAATTGTTCCGCTGGTTCTAATCGTCGGGCTTTTTGCCTCCATTGCGATTTCGCGTTCAGTCGTGATTTTCGTTCTCGACAAATTCGATTTAAGAAACAAACTCGACCCAAAAATGACATCGCGCTACACAAAAAAGTGAATTATTTTACGATTTCAAATCGGGGCGGACGGAAAGAATAGAATCGAGCGCGGTGGCGCGTGTTTTTTCGTCGGAAAAAGCCAAACTGATTTTTCGTCCGCTTTTCAAAATCATTTCGAGTTGCGTTTTGTCCACGCCGACCGTTTCTTTTTGGTTTTCGTAAGAAATCGTCGGAAGCGAATAAATGTCAGAAATCCAAAGAATTTCGCCCGAATAAATGAGAGCGTTTTCGTAAATTCCGCAACGTTTTAGCGAAATCGCTTGGTTTGTCGCAAAACGCGAGCCAAAAATCGCCGCAAAACAAAGAATCGCTTGCGCAAACGGCTGAAATCGTTGAAACGGCACAAGCGCGATTATGATTGCGCTAACAAAAAAAATCGCAACCGTTTTTGAAGCCGATTCACTTGGAAGCGAAAACAACAATTTGCCCGCCCGATTCAAAATCCGCTTTTTTCGCCACGGAATCGAACAAACAAAGCCTAAAAAAACCGTCATCGCGCCAAAAAAAAGCGCAATCGAAAAAATCTTTTCGTTCATTTTTCTCTCGTTTTTCGTTCAATTTAAATAATCTGGAATCGTTTTGATTTTTTGATATTTTCTGTCTGTGGAATGGCTGTCGGGGATTTTTCCTTCGATTCTGTCGTTTTCTTTTTGAAGTTGGAATTTCACCATTTCTTTGAACGCACGCATCAAACTTTCCGCGTCGCCGTCTTTTTTGGCAACGCCCACTTCGCGAAGTTCTTTGATTAAATAATAGCAAGATTCGATTGTGGAAACACATTCTTCGCTTGGCTCGCGCTTAAACGTAAAAAGAGAACGATAACTTTCAGAAAACGTGATTTTTGGAAGAGAAGCGACGTTTTCGCTCAAACGCAACATTTTTTTTGAACAAAACCAAGTAGAATCGATGATGATTGCAAGCAGAGTTTTTCCTGCGCATTTTTCCGCCAAAAGCGTGGATTTTGCGCCGAGCGCGTCGTTTCCTGGATAAAGCAAAACTGGAAAATATTTTTCGTCCGAAAGAAGTTCGCAAAGCCGCGCATTTTTTGAAAAATCGATTCCGACCAAAATCTCTGCGCCCAAAATTCCCGCCGCCGCAATTCGCCCCGTTCCCGTGCGTTGTCTTTTTGCTTCTTTTGGGTGCATCAAAATCACGAATTTTATTCCAGAATCAAACGGATTCAAAAAACGACAAAAACAATTTTCTTTTGAACGCAAACATTTGTAACAGATTTCTCTCATTCTTTGATTTTAGCAAAATTCCGCCAAAAAATCGTCGGAACAAAAAAAACGGAGGTTTGAAAACCTCCATTTTGCAAAAACTATTATTGAAGAGCGAACGCTTTTAGCGCGTCTTTTGATTGCCCGCCGATTGTTTTTGCTGCCTCGTTGCCGTTTTTGAACAAAATAAAACACGGAATCGACATAATTCCGAATTTTTCCGCGAGTTCGGAATTTTCGTCAACGTCAACTTTGCAAACTTTAACTTTTCCCGCCAACTCTTCTGCAAGTTCCGCGACCACGGGTCCCATCATTTTGCACGGACCGCACCAAGTCGCCCAAAAATCCACCAAAACAGGCAATTCCGATTTGACGACTTCTGCGTCAAAGGTTTCTGTTGTAACATTCGTTTCCATAAAATCTCCTTGATTTCTCTTAATAAAATATAATTGACTTTTTTTGAAAAGAGAAGAAAAAGATTTTTTGCAACACAAAATTCTGATAAAATTCTTTTTGAGTTAAAAGCGCAAGGAGAATTTTATGAGCGAAATCTTTTCAAAAATGGAAAAGAAATCCATTCAAAATCCATAGTTGGCGAAGAAGAGTGGGAAGAGTGGAAAGAATATGACATCAATGGAAATTTGATTCATTACAAATCTAACGACGGTGAAGAAGAATGGAATGAATACGACAGCGACGGAAACTGTATTCATTACAAAGACTGTGACGGCTTTGAAATTTGGAGAGAATACAACAGCAACGGGAAATGTATTCATCACAAAGACATTGACGGCGATGAAAAGTGGAATGAATACGACAGTAAAGGAAAATTGATTCATTCTAAATATAACGACGGTAAAGAATTTTGGTACAAATACATATTTTGGGATAACGGCAAGATGAAAATGAAAATCGAATACGCAAAATTTTGCTAAAATATTTTATGCTCAATCAAGCGCGAGGAGAATTTTATGAATAAAATACGGATTGCTGTATTTTTGTGCGCATTTGCTTTTGCGCAAAGGCACGAAGAGCAATTTTTGTGACAAAGTTTTTGTTGGCTTTGAACTTCTTGTTATGTGATTTCCTATTCAATCAGTAATTTTATATTATCCACAACAGAATTAATTTCTTCTTCTGTTGCTTTTTCTATAAAATCGCAGTTTCGTTGTCTATAATCAAGATTTTTTATCTGGTCACTTAAAATACAGCCGTTGATAGAATGATTTTTCAATACGATTTCAAAAGGATAACCTTTTATATGGCTTGTGATAGGGCAGAATAAAGCAAGACCAATTTTCTGATTGTATTTTTTCTGAGAGATGCAAATTGCAGGACGACGACCTTTTTGTTCATGACCAGTCTGCGGGTCAAAGTCAAGCCAGACTAAATCGCCTTTTTCAGGAACATAATTCGATTTTACCATTCTTCGTTACCAACCGAACTGCCAGTTGATATTTCCGAATGAAGGTTTTCCGGAGTAACAAGCGCCAGCATATCATCAAGAGTCTTTTTCTGTGGAAGAATTATAATTTTTCCTTTTTCAGCGATTACTTCGATTTTGCTTCCGTTTTTTACGTTGTTATCTTTTGCCCAAAGAGAAGGAATCCTAAAACCGAGGCTGTTGCCCCATTTCTGAACTACTGTCTGCATAACGCACCTCCACAAATAAAAGTATATACAATGTATATCTGTAATGCCAAGTAAAAATTAGCAAAAGAGAAGCTTCCTCATAAACACATTAAAATTTTGAAAATTATTATAAAATATAAATAAAGGGTGGTGTTACGAAAGGTATGCTGGAAGAAGAAAAGTTTTATGATTAATGAAATACAAAGCAGAAATAAACGCTTTGAAATGATAAAACAACTTCTT
>CAJOEO010000084.1:14578-15902 GCA_905233535.1 uncultured Treponema sp. | reverse complement strand
CTTTGCGCCGCCGCAATTCGCGGAACGGTTTGCGCACCCAAAAGCCCCGCAAGAACTTGCATCGTGGAACTCGTATTTGAAACGATTAGCAAACTTTCCATAAGGATTAAAATTCGCCCCATTCGAAATCTTGTCGAATGTTGTCAAAAAAAATCGACAACACGGATTTTGGAAGCGCGTTTTTGAGAAAATCGCTGTTTTTTGCTATTGAAATAGCGTCCACAAGAGAATGCGGCAATTTTTGGACGTTTTGCAAAACGGCGGCAGACGCTTTTTGTAAATCCAAATCGTGCGCCGCTCCAAGCGAAAGCGATTCGTCGATTCCTTTGATTCCCGCAAGCAAAATCAAATAAATGCAAAGATACGGATTTGCGGACGGGTCTGGCGAACGCAATTCCATTCGCGTTTCTCCGCGTGAAAACGGAACGCGAATCAACTGGCTTTGATTTTGACGACTCCAACTTACAAAACGCGGTGCTTCAAATTCTCCAAGTCTACTATACGAAGACGGAAGCGGATTTGTAAACGCGCAAAGTTCACTCGCGTATTTTAAAACGCCCGCAATGAAATTTTCCGCTTTTTTTGAAATTTCGTTAGATTCAAAAAGATTTTTCGCGCCTTCAAAAATCGAAACGTTGACGTGTAGTCCGTTGCCCGCGCCCGCAAACGGTTTCGGAAGAAAACTTGCGAAAAGTCCGTTTTTTGCGGCAATCGTGTTTACAACGACTTTGAACGTTTGCAAATTGTCGGCGGCTGTAAACGGGTCGGAACTTTTAAAGTCGATTTCGTTTTGTCCCGCGCCTGATTCGTGGTGGCTGGATTCTGGGTGAACGCCCATTTGTTCAAGCGTTAAGCAGATTTCGCGTCGCACGTTTTCGCCCCTGTCGCGCGGTGCAAGGTCGCAATATCCTGCGTAATCGTGCGGAATGTGTGTCGGTTCTCCGTTTTCGTCGCGCTTAAAAAGATAAAATTCACATTCCGTTCCAATTTGAAATTCAAGTCCGCGTTCTTTTGTTTTTTCCACAAAATCAAAAAGAATTTTTCGCGTGTCGCCTTCAAAAATCGTGCCGTCGGCTCGATGAATCGAACAAAAAAATCGAACAACGCGCCCCGATTGAGGTCGCCAGGGCAAAACGCAAAGCGTGCTTGCGTCGGGAACGACGAACAAATCGCTTTGCGCAAAATTCAAAAATCCTGGAATCGCGCCCGCGTCAAACGGGATTCCTTCCAAAAATGCGCGTTCAAGTTCGCTCGGCTGAATTGAAATGGATTTTATGTTTCCAAAAACGTCTGAAAAAAACAATTTAATGTATCGCACTTCGTT
>CAJOEO010000084.1:8376-14544 GCA_905233535.1 uncultured Treponema sp. | reverse complement strand
ATTCGTCGTCGATGTCTTCGCCGTCGTCGTAAATGTCGTCCATTTTTCCAACAATCGCGTTTGAAAGATTTTCGTAATTCGCCCACATATCGCCGAGTTTTGCAATTTCCATCGCCGCGATTCTTGAAAATTCAAACGCGCCGTCGGGTCGCAAATGGCTGTTGTCATTTTTGCCTTCGGGATAATTTATGTATTCACCCTCACCGAAATTCATGTATAGTTTACGCGACTTTTCTTCGCCCAAATCTTCAAGGAAATTTTCAGAAAGAGTCGTCATGTCGATGCACGGAACGGCAAGTCGTTCGGCGACTTCTTTAATCGCGTTTGGATATTCTCCGTGCGTTGGTTCGATTTTGCGAAGTGCGCCCGCTTGCGTCCAAAGTTCGTGGAGATTTAAACGCAAACTTTCCAATTTTTCCGCGTCCTCGGCAGAAGACGCGCCTTTCGCTTGGATTTTGTGGATTTGCAAAAGGATTTCGTCGGCTTTTCCGTCGTGAACGCCAAAAGAATCCGTGTATTTTCGTCGCGCCATTGGCGTTAGCAAAATCGGAAAACATTTGTGCGCAAGAAGATTCACCGTAAAATATTCCAAATTGCGCCTAAACTCGCCGCCTATTTCTGGCGACGTGTAGCGGTTCGGGTCGGCTTCTTTTTCGTCGTTATGTCCAAATTGAATTAGCGCGTAATCTCCAGGGCGCACGGCTTTTAACAAAGAATCAAACCGACCTTCCGCAATAAACGATTTTGTACTTCGACCATTTCGCGCGTAATTCAAAAATTCCGTTCCTGGAATAAAAAATCGCGAAAGTTCTTGTATCCAACCTGTTTGTGGGTACGTTGTACAATCGTTATATTGCATTATAGAGTCGCCTAAACAAAATATTCGCATTTTATGTTTGCTCCTTTTTATTTTCGATTTTTATTCCACGGTAACGGATTTTGCGAGATTTCGCGGTTTGTCAGGGTCGTTACCACGCAAAACGGAACAGTAATACGCAAAAAGTTGCGCTGGCACAACCGACAAAATCGAAAGGAACGCGCTTTCGCCATTTGGAATGTGAATCACCGCGTCGGCGCAATCTTTAAACGCGCCCGATTCGTCCTGAGTGATTACCATAGTTGCCGCGCCGCGCGATTTTACTTCCACGATGTTTGAAACGAGTTTGTCAAAAAGCGCGGGGTCGGTGGCAATGGCAATTACAAGCGTGTCGCGGTCAATAAGCGCAATCGGTCCGTGTTTCAACTCGCCCGCCGCAAACGCTTCGCAGTGCATATAACTCACTTCTTTGAGTTTGAGCGCGCTTTCTAGCGAACTTGCCGCGTCGAACTGCCGTCCGATGTAAAAAATCTTCGATTTGTTGAATTGACGGGAAGCAAAACGCTGAATTTCCGTTTGGTCTGAAACAATTTTTTCGACTTTTTGCGGAATCGAATCCAATTCTGAAAGAAGACGCGAATATTCGTTTTGGTCAATCGTTTTTCGCAAAAACGCGAGTTTGAGCGCGAGAAGGTAAAGCGACGCGAGTTGTGTAGTATACGCTTTTGTGGACGCAACCGCGATTTCAGGACCTGCGCGAGTGTACAAAACAACATCGCTTTCGCGGCTGACGGAAGAGCCGACGCAGTTTGTAATTGCAATCGCTTTTAAGCCGCGTTTTTTTGCCAAATCCAAAGCCGCGCGCGTGTCCGCCGTTTCGCCAGACTGCGAAATTACGATAAAAATGTCGTCTTCAAAAAGAATCGGGTCGCGGTAACGGAATTCGCTTGCCACATCTACAACGACGGGAATCCGCGCGAATTTTTCAAATGCGTATTTTCCGACCATGCCCGCGTGATACGCCGTTCCGCAGGCGGTGATTACGATTCTTTTTGCTTTTGAAATTGAATCTAAATCCACTTCGTCGAACGAAACGTCGATTATTTTTCCGTTTGAATCGTGAGAAAGTCGCGGTCGAATCGTGTCGGAAAGTGCGCGAGGCTGTTCAAAAATCTCTTTTAGCATAAAATGCGCAAATCCGCCTTTTTCTGCCGCCGCCAAATCCCAATCGACGTGATAAAGCGGTCGAACGATTTTTTCGCCGTCCGCGCCAAAAAGGTCGATGTGGTCGGAATACAAAACCGCGATTTCGCCTTGTTCAAGAAAAATCACGTCGCGCGTGTGCGAAAGAACCGCTGGAACGTCCGACGCAATGAAGTTTTCGTTTTTTCCAACGCCCAAAATCAGCGGGCTGTCTTTTCGTGCCGCCACAAGTCTGTCTGGAAAATCCGAAGAAACCACGCCAAGCGCGTAACTTCCTTCGAGTTTTTTTAGAGATTCTTGAACTGCCCAAAAAATATCTTTCTTTTTTTCGTAAAAATAATTTATTAGATGAGCGATTACTTCGGTGTCGGTCTGGCTTTTAAAAACAACGCCATTTTGTTGAAGCCACGCTTTTAATCGAGCGTAATTTTCGATTATTCCGTTGTGAACAACTGCAATCGAACCAGAAACGTTTGTTTGCGGGTGCGCGTTCAAATCGCTCGGCTCGCCGTGCGTCGCCCAGCGAGTGTGTCCAATTCCAACGTTTCCGTTCAACGCGCCCGAAACGATTTCGTCTGCAATTTTTTCTTCAAGGAATTTAAGCGCGCCTTTTGCTTTTCGCACCAAAATCTCGCTCGTAGAACTCGACAAAATGGCAACGCCCGCGGAATCGTATCCGCGATATTCCAACTTTTTTAGACCGTCAATTAAAATTGGGGTTGCCTCTTTGCAACCGCAATAACCAACAATTCCGCACATAATCCACCCTCAAATATGATTTGAACAATTATAGAAAAAAGAAGATTTTTTTGGGAGTGTGAAAGCGCAAACAAAAACGACGGTGTTTTTCACCGTCGAAAATTTGCTAGACTTCCGTTGACTCGCTAACAAAGCACGCGATTCCTTCGCCGATGTATTGCAATCGCAGTTTTTCCGCGATTTCCACGATTTTTTTACAGTCGTCTTCGCTGCAATAAACGATGTACATCACGTTTAATTGCGGCCAAATCGCATCGCCAAGTCGCGGATTTGAATATCCCGCGCCCATAACGCCCGCGATTTTTGTGTATCGTGAGGCTACATTGTTTTCTTTGAATAATTGAACAAAATCTTCTTCGATTGCCTGAGAAAATATTAATTCAACACGTTTTTGCAATCCAGCGTGTTGTTTTATCGTGTCAGCATAACTCATTTTTTCCTCCGTTTTTTCGCCAGATTTAGAAAGTCAAATAAAGCGAAGTCGAATCTTCAAAAATTCAAAAACTTCGCTTTTTCTGCACGGAATTAAATTCCTTCGCCTTGGTATTTTTCCATAATTTTTCGCGCTTTTTCGATTGCTTTTGCGCGTTTGCGCTCGTATTTTGCCTTTGCGATTTCTTCGGCGGTGAGCGATTTTGAAACTCCTCTAATCGAACCGTCTTGTGGAACTGGTTTGCCTTCTTTGAGTGCTTTTTTTGCCGCTTTTTTGAGTCGGCGTGCGTTAAAAATATAGTATACAGTCGGCATCAAAAATAGAGTCATCAAAGAACCAAACGCCATTCCTCCAAACGTGGTTAGCGAAATTGGTTGCATATTTGTAGAACCTTCGCCTGGGAAGAACGCCATCGGTGCAAGCGAAATTACGGTTGTGAGCGTTGACATCAAAATCGGGCGAAGTCGGTTTCGCGCCGCTTGAATACACGCTTCTTCGAGAGCATAGCCACGTTTTCGCAAAAGATTTGTATAGTCAACAAGAACGATTCCGTTGTTTACGATTGTTCCAACGAGAACGAGCATTCCAATAATCGTAACGACGTTAAGTTGATTTCCTGTAATCGCGTAAATCGCAACGACTCCAATAAACGAAAGTGGAATCGTCAAAATAACGATGAATGGGTCGAGCAATGATTCAAATTGACTTGCCATGACGACAAAAACGAGGAACGCCGCCAAAATGATAATCATGCCAAAGTTTACAACCGCTTCTTGCATATCTGCCATATCGCCAGAATATGAAATCGTTACGGCCTCATCTCGTATAATATTATCTTCTATGAGTTTTTGAACTGCTGCTTGAACTTTGTCGATTGAAATGCCTTTTACAGGTTTTCCCGTAACGTGAATGATTCGCGCTTGGTCTTGGCGGTAAATCGTAACTGGCGACGTGGTTTGTTCGTAGTGCGCAAAACTTGAAAGTGGAATGCGAAGCCCGCTTGAATTTACAACGGAAATCGAATCGAGGTCGGTGAGTTTTGCGCGGTCTTTTTCTGACAAACGCACAACAACGTCGATGTCGTCGCCGTTTTTTGTGTAGCGACTCGCCGTTGTTCCGTTTATAACGCCAGAAATTTCCGAGCCGACTGTGTAAACGTTCAAGCCGAATTCTTGCATAACGTCGCGGTCAAAAACGATTTCCGCCTGCGGAAGTCCGTCTTTCAAATCCGACGAAACTTCCGTAACCCAATCTTGCGCTTTGTCTTTCAAAAGATTTTCGATTTCGCTTGCAGTTTGTCGAACAA
Source organism: uncultured Treponema sp. (assembly GCA_905233535.1). Lineage (GTDB taxonomy): Bacteria > Spirochaetota > Spirochaetia > Treponematales > Treponemataceae > Treponema_D. Next base: position 10,026 of record CAJOEO010000084.1, on the reverse strand, counting down.
GATTCAAATCGTCGCTACGAATATCAACGGAAACGCCCGACGAACTTGACGCGCTGTTTGCCGCCGCCGCAAAACTTAAATTCGCGCCTGGAAATTGATTGAAGTATTTGCGCAATTTGTCTTTTGCCGTTGACGCGCTGTCGTATTCGGGCAAACGTTCGCTCGGCGGATAAAGCGTAAATTCGATTGCGCCCGTGTTTGTTTCGCTCGACGCACTCATAACGCTTGTTCCGCCGACTGTAATCGTGCTGAATTTTACGCCCTTCAAATCGGGGAGAGTCATTTCTTGAAATTCTTTGATTGTGTCTTCCGTAACTTCAAGTCGAGTTCCTTGCGGGAGTTCAAATTCGACTTTTACGCTGTTAGATGCGGATTCTGGCATGAACACGAATCCAATGAATTTTACGGAAACAAATGACAATACAAGTAGAATCAATAGTAAAATTATGCTTAACGCTTTATGGTGTAAGACAAATGTAACGCCATTTGCATATTTTTCGTCCAATTTGTCGAAGAATCTGTTGAAAGCGCGGTCGATTCCGTACCAAAATCCAGATTTCGCGCTGACGCTGGATTTTGAAACGAATTTGCTCGTCAAAACTGGAACAAGTGCCGCCGCAACGATTAGCGAACACATGAGCGAAAAAATAATCGTCCAGGCAACGTCGTTGAACATTTGTCCCATGATTCCGAGTTTTTTCTTGAAAAGTAGCATCGGTAAGAAAATACAAACGGAAGTTAGCGTTGAACCCGTAATCGACGCGACCATTTCTTGACTTCCCAAAATCGCCGCCACGCGCGGTTTTGTGTCGCGCTGAATGTATGAATAAATGTTTTCCAAAACGACGATTGAGTTATCAACAAGCATACCAATTCCCAAAAGCATACCCGCCATTGAAATTTGGTTGATTGAAAGTCCTTTGAAATACATACAAAACAACGTAATCATTACGGAAATCGGAATCGAAAGTCCAACGATGAGAGTTGATTTGAACGAACGCAAGAACACGAACAAAACTGCAATCGCCAAAAGCGCACCTTGAATAACGCTGTTCACAACTTCGCCGATTGTTTGTTTGATGATGTCCGTCGTGTTGCTCGTTTCGATGATTTGAACATCGCTTGGAATTTCTTTTCTTAATGCGTCGATAACTTTTCTAACGCGGGTTGCCGCCTGAACGCTGTTTTTGCCCGACTGTTTTTGAAGCATCATAATTACGCACGGCTCGCCGTCCAAAAACGCCAACGTGGATTCGTCTTTGTAGCCGTCGTAAACGTCCGCAATGTCGCGCAAACGAATCGTTCGCACCATGCCTTGTCCGTCGGGCTTGTAAGAAATGACGGTGTTTCGTAAATCTTCCAACGATTTGTATTTTCCGTCGTTTTTGATTGTATAGTTTACATCGCCAGACGTAATCGTTCCGCCAGAAGATTGAATATTTTGAACGCCAATCAACTGCGCCACGGACGAAATCGAAAGTCCGTAGGCTTCAAGGCGGTCGCGCGGAATGTCAACGCAAATCGCCTCTTCGCGTCCGCCCGCAATGTTTGCAGACGCGATTCCGTCAACCTGCTCGATTCGCGGAGAAATCGTGTCCTCTGCCAACGTTCGCAATTCTTCAGGAGTTCGGCTTCGGGAGCGACTGCTCG
>CAJOEO010000084.1:5685-8317 GCA_905233535.1 uncultured Treponema sp. | reverse complement strand
GCGTCCAAATTCGTTCCGTAATCGAATTCCAAAATTACGAGCGACGTTCCAGACATTGAACGCGATTGCATTTTCTTCAATCCCGAAAGTCCCGACATCGAACTTTCAAGCGTTCGCGTAACGCTCTGTTCAACTTCTTCAGGTCCTGCGCCCGAATACGTTGTATAAACAATCATGTATGGCAAATCCATGTCGGGGTACATATCAACGGAAAGTTGAGTTGTACAAAAAATTCCCATAATGATGAAGAGTATAAAAACGAGCATCGTCGTTACGGGTTTATTTACGCACTTCTCTGAAAAAGTCATTTTTGCCCCCTTATTCCGCTTGGCTTACGGAAACTACGTTGACTTTTGCGCCGTCAGACAAAAGCGATTGACCTTTGATGATTATTTCGTCGCCTGCGGAAAGTCCTTTTGTGATTTCGGTTTTGTTGTCCACGGAAAGTCCAAGCGTTATGGGCGTAAGTCGCGCCGTTGCGTTTGCGCCGCTTCCCGCACCGCGTCCACGCGAACCGCCGCCCGTGCCCAGCGTAAAAACGTACGGTTTTCCGTCGCGCGTGATTACGGCGGCACTCGGAATGACAATCGCGTTTTTTATGCTTTCTGTAACAAGTCGAACGCGCGCGTACATTCCAACTTTGATTCTTGAATCTTTTTCGTCGAATCGAAGTTTTACGCTCATTGTTCTTGAATTTGTGTCCAGAACTGGACTAACTTCAAAAACAGTCGCGTTAAATTCCACGCTCGGATATGCGTCAAACTTAACCACCGCCTGTTGATTCGTTTCGATTCTTGAAATAAATCGTTCTGCAATGCTGATTTTGATTTCCAAATCGTCGGTTTGTGCAACCGTTGCCACGCTTGAAGACTGCGAAACCGTAGTTCCAACCGTAATCGGAAGAGCCGTGATTCTTCCAGAAATTGGCGATTTTACGGGGCTTGCCGCGTAATTCATGCCCGCGCGGCTTGCGTCAACATAAGCGATTACTTGGTCTTTTTTGACCAAATCGCCCACGCTTACCAAAACGCGACTAATTTTTCCCGCCATATCGGGCATAACGCCCACGGAATTCACCGCGGCAACGTCTCCGCCGAATTCCAAATAATCGTCCAAATTTCCTTCGCTCGTTTTGTAGGCGTTTACGGCAAAAACTTGCTCGTTTAATTCGTCGTTTGATTCACTTGCGGCTGCCGCATTTTTTTTGCCGTTGCACGAAAAAAGCAAAACCGCGGACAAAATCGCGAATCCTCCAAATCGTCCAATTTTTTTCATATCTTCCTCCGTAAAATTCTTTTTTATGCAAAATCAATCGTGCAGAATTTCAAAGCGAATTCGGCAATGACATTTTTATTCTTCCGTTTCCGAAAGATTCGTGTTGAGCGTGTTTTCCAAATCCATTAGCGCGGAAATGTACTGGTATTTTTGATTCAAAAGCCCGAGCCGCGCCTGATTTAGCGAAGTTTCTGCGTCGCGCAAATCCAAAAGTTCCTTCGCGCCGTTTCTGTATTGGCGGTAAGTTGAATCGTAGGCGCGCTGTGCGAGCGTAACATTTCGGCTCATTGCGTCGATTTGCGATTTTGCGAGTTTTAGCGTGTCCACCGCTTTTTTTACTTCCACTTTTTGATTTTCGCGCAAAGTGTCCATACTCAAATTCAATTTGTCGATGTTCGCTTTTAGATCTTTTGCCTGCTGTCGATTCGCCGACCATGGAAGCGCGTTTGTGATGTTAAACGCAAGCGTTACAGAAAGCGTGCCAGAATCGTACCATTTTTCGTCTTTTCCGATGTCGCCCCAAAAATGAAACGCGCCGTCCGCTCCAATGTACGCGGGCTGCCAGCCGTAATTTATCGAAAGAGCGGGAGTCCAAGACGCAAGATTCAACGCTTTTAGATTCATTTTCATAATGTCGATGTTGCTTTGCATCGAGCGAATCGAAAGGTCGTTTGTTCCGTACTGTTCGATTAAAGAATCCGCGTCCGCTTCGATGTATTTCGGTTCAATCGAACCTTTCAGTTCGATTTTTGTTCCAACGGGCAATCCAAGCAAAAACACAAACGAATCAAGATTCTGCGTGAGCGTTTGCTCCGCGCTTTCTACATCGGGACGCGCGTTTTGATAATCGACTTGCGTCTGCAAAAGCGAAAGTTCTGGAATCGTGCCGTTTCTGTAATTCGTCTGCGCCTGCACCATTCTCTGCCGCTTGTTTTCAAGCGTAGTTTTTTGAATTTTGATGTTTTCCTGCTGAAGAAGAAGACCGTAAAAAAGTTTTTTTATGCTCAAAAGCGTTTTTTTCTGTTCCTGCTCCCGCGTGATTTTTCCCGCTTCAAAATCCGCCTTTGCCGAACGAATTTTCCAAATGTAAGAAAGGCTCAAATTCAAACTTGCAGAAAGTCCGCTTACAAACGACCAATGGTCTTCTTCCGTGTTGTATGATTTTCCCGCAGCAGCGAGCGTCGGAGAAATTTCTGTGGCTCTGCTGAATGTGTGCGACGCTTGAACCGTGGGCAAAAACACATTCCAAGAATATTTTGCCGCTCGCTCTTTTATTTCCAAATCGATGTCGTTGCTTTTGAGCGTGCGGTTATGTTGCAAAGCGTAATTTACCGCCTCGTCAAGCGTAAGCTCCACC
>CAJOEO010000084.1:0-5680 GCA_905233535.1 uncultured Treponema sp. | reverse complement strand
CGATGATTTTTTTTGCGATTCTAGTAATCATAACTCCTCCTTTTTAAGCCTATTTTGTGCCAAATTCCAAAAAATCAAAAACGAAAGAAAGCATTTCAAACGCTTCTTCTTTTGAAAGCGAATGATTCTGCGCCACAATGCTCAACGCCATAGAAATACAGCCCAGCCAGGTCGTAATCCACTGTGGCTTTATAAAAAAGCCCAAATCGGGACGCAAAACTTTGCCGCCCATTCGTTTTTCCCAAATGTTCGAGATTTCGCGCCCTTGCGTTTCAAACGGATTTTCCGTAACGCCCTGCAAAAACCAGCTGAGCGACGGAATAATCGATTTTCGCGTCATAAAAAATTCCAAATTCGAACGCAGAAGAATCCACGCAAACTCGCTGAAATTTTTTGCTTCCGCGAAATTTTCGCGCACGAATTCTTCCAAAAGCGAAAGTTCGCGTTCGATTAGCGATTTGAACATATCGAGTTTGTTGTCAAAGTAAAAATAAAGGCTACTTTTTGCCATTCCGAGCGTTTCCGCCACTTTTTCAAGCGTTACGCCGCCGATTCCGCAGCCGCACGAAACTTTTGCGATTGCGCAGAAAATCGGATTTTCCTCTGGAAAAGTGTCTTTTTGAATTTTGCAAATTTCGTCGAGTTCTTTCATTCGCTCGGAATCGATTTTTTGCGGAAACAAAATGTCGCCTTCTTTCACGGAAGATTCAAGCCCGCCGTGCAGAAATTCCACGAGTTTTTTTCCGAATTCGCCTGACGGCGCGATTTTTTGCGCAGGATTTTGTTTTGCTGAAATCTCTCGCAGTTTGATAAAAAAAATCATCGAAAGCGCGATGTAAAACGAACGCGAAAACGAAAAACGCAAATCTTTTGAAGAACTCGGCTCGATGAAAAAGAAACTCAAATCCTTGATTCCGCGTTTTTTCATCGCTTCTCCAAGCTGCCTGCCAAAATCTTTTCTGCGCGAAAACTGAATAATTGAATAATTGATAAATTCTTTATGCTCGTCAAAAAATTCGATTAGTTTTGCAAAATGAACTAAACTTTCGTTTTTTTCGTTCAAAATTGCAGCCGTGCGAAGCGCGGTCAAATCAAAAAAATGCTCTTCCATTTCAAGAAGGAGCGCGTCTTTGCTTGAAAAATGGCGATAAATTGCGGCTTTTGAAATGCCAACCTTTGCCGCAAGTTCGTTCATAGAAAAATCGTGATAGCGCGGCTCAAGAAAAAACGAAAACGCTGTTTCGATTATGATTTGCTTTGTGGATTTTTTTGTTTCGCCCGATTTTTCTGACATAAACACAATGTTACCGAACGGACGGTAACATTGCAATAGGCTAACGGATTTTGACTACGCTCAACCTCCGCGTTTTTTGTTGGTTTAGTTTTAACTGTGGTGGCCTGAGTGTAGTCGAAACCGCGATTTTTTTCGTTATTCTTCAGAAATAGCGCGGGCGCGAAATTCGTCTAAGTTTTCGCATTTTAATTCTTCGGCTTTGGAAAATTCTTCTTCTGATTGTGAAAATTGTTCGAGTTTTGCGTAGGCGATTGCAAGATTTGCGTGGGCGACAGCAAGTCGAGGCGAGGCGACAATCGATTTTTGCAAAAGTTCGACCGCTTCTTCAAAACGCTTTTGTCCAAGGCGAATCGCGCCCAACTGCGCAAACGCTTCGCCTTTTTTTTCGTCAAGCGCGATTGCCTTAAAAAGCGCGGCTTCCGCCAATTCCGTTTTGCCGAGCGCGTTGTAATTTGCGGCAAGCGTTACAAGTAAACGATAGTCTGGTTTTGTCTGCACGGATTTTTCCAGCCATTCGCACGCTTTTTCAGTTTCGCCCTGCGCCATCGAAATGTTTGCAAGAAACGAATAAATCAATTCGGGTGAATAATTTGATTCTTCGTCTTTTGCTTGAAGAAAAAGTTTTTCGCTGAGTTCAAAATCTCCGCGGTTCATCGCCTCGGTTGCGCGTCTGACCGTTTCATCTCCAGGTTTTGAACACGTCGCAAGAACAAAAATCGACAAAAAAATCAAAAAAAATCGTTTCATAAAAAAATTATATCGAATTTTTTGTCGTTCGTTTTGCGGAATGAAAAGAAAGTACCCCCCACCCCGCATTTTGCGAAACAAGAAAAAAAATTATTCTTTCATGGGGTGGTCTTCTAGGTGTCCGCCCATTCTTCGCGTTACGGCTATGTTTATATAGTGAATCGAAATGAAAAAAACGCTGTTAAACGCGAATGCCGAAAGCAAAAGTGCCGTTCCCGTTTTTCGTCCCACGAACGTTGTTAGAATCGCGACTGTTGAAAGCAAAATTTGAAGCGTGAAAAGAAAAAGCCGAATCACGAACGGCGAAAAACCGATGTTTAACAATTTGTGGTGAATGTGTCTGCGGTCGGGGCTAAAAAAAGAACGATGTTCTCGCGTTCGTCGTAAAATTGCCGCAAAAACATCGATTATCGGAATCGAAGAAATCAAAATTGCCAGCAACATTCTGTTAAAATCAAATCCTATTTTGCCATGATAGATGAGCGGAAATATGGCGAGCGCGTACCCGATTGACAGGCTTCCGCCGTCGCCTAAAAAGATTTTTGCTTTTGGGCGATTCCAAAACATGAACCCCAAAATCGACGCGCAAAATGCAAAAACGATTATGCTTTCGTTTGAGCCGCCTATCGCGAAAATTGTGCCGTATGCGATTAGCCCAAAAAACGAAAGTCCGCCACATAGCCAATCCATACCGTCTATTAGATTATATGCGTTTACTACTAAAAGAACCCAGAAAAATGTGATAAATCTACCCAAAATCGGAGCAAACGGAAGAGAAACTCCAAAAATCGAATTAAAATAAAATTGTCCAGAAATTACGCAAATCGCTGAAAGAATTTGAAAAATCAATTTGAATCTGGCGCGTAAATCAAAAAAATCGTCAAAAATGCCTATTAAAAATACTACTAAAAATCCTGCAAAAATCGGCAAACCTTGCGCAAACGAAAAAAGCGAAAGTTTTGCGCAAACGGGCAGGCAAACCGCTAAAAACGAAATTACAACGGCAATTCCGCCGAGGCGCGAAACTTTGCCTTCGTGGATTTTTCTTGGATTTACTTTGTCGTACCAATCAAATTTTTTGCAGATTTTGATTATCAGTGGGCAAAGCAAAAAAGAAATCAGAAAAGAGATTGCGACTGCAAAATGCATTCAAAAATCCTCCAAAGCAATAGAATTTCCGCGTTGCGGGTTAAATTATAACTAAAAATTGTATGGTCTTCAATAAAATTGATTTTTATAATATAAAACGGTCGTTTTGTATATTTTTGTTAATCGTCAGAAAAAAAATGAAAATGACGTTTTTTTCAATTAAAACGCGCAAAGCATTGCGTAAATAACGCTACCTATTGTAGAATCAACAACTAGCGACTTTTTGTCGTCTAAAGAATGTTTTTCATGGAGAATTAAAATGAACAAATCAGAACTTGTTGAAAAAATCGCGACAGATGCAAATCTTTCTAAAAAAGATACAGAGGCATTCCTCAAAGCGTTTGTCGAAAATGTTTCTGGTGCGTTGGAGAAGGGCGACAGCGTTCAGTTAATCGGCTTTGGTACGTTCTCTGTTTCTGAGCGTAGCGAACGAACTGGTCGAAATCCAAAGACGAACGAAAAAATCACGATTCCTGCTTCAAAGTTGCCAAAATTTAAGCCAGGGAACGCACTTAGAGAGCGCGTAAACAAGTAACGATTTAAAAAAAGGCTGTCATTTGACAGCCTTTTTTTTAAACGCAATCGCCGAAAAATCCGTGTTTTACAAGGCTTAATTCTAACGCTTTTTTACACATTGCTTTTTCGCCGCCTGCACAAAGAGCGGTTGCAAGCGGTCGCCCGACTAAAATTCTGTCTGCGCCCAAAGCCATTGCCGTTGCCACGTCAAGCGGAGTTCTGATTCCGCCGTCAATCCACAATTCGCCCGCGTTCGATTTTAATTCGCTTGCGTGCGCTTCCAAAAAATCCGCCGTGCTTCCGATTCTCGTTTCAACTCGTCCGCCGTGATTTGAAATGTAGGCGATGTCGGGTTTGACTTCTTTGACGAGTTCCAAATCTTCTTTTGTGAAAATTCCTTTTATTGCAAACGGAACGTCCAATTCTTTTGACGCGATTTCTTTGATTTTTAGAAGTTGTGCAACCGATTTTTTTTCCAAATTAACGAGATTTCGCATCGTCAAAATGTTGAACGAATCGATGTCGATTCCGATTGTGTTTGCGATTTCTCGCGCCCAATTCATTCGTTCAAAAATCTTTTCGTCGGGATACGGTTTTATAAAAACCGCCGCCTTTTTTTTGAGCGCAGACACTGCGTTAATTCCAAATCGCAATTTTTCGTCTGGAGTTCCGTCGCCGATTGAAAGCCCGATTCCCGCCTGCGCCGAAGCGTGAACGACGTGAAAATAAAACGATTCTTCGTCTTTCCAACCGATATTTTCCACCGCGCCCGTCATCGGTGCGAGCATAATTCGCGGAATTCGATTTTCTGCGTCTTTTTTCAAAAATTCCGTGATTTTTTGTGTGTTTCGACTACGAACTTTTGCCCACGATGCCACGTTCAATCGAAAATTCTCGTTTTCGCGAACGCCACCCATTCCTGGCAATTCTCCGACGCACGCGCCACCACCGCAGAACGTGCAGAAATGACATTTGTAGCTGTTTTCGTTTTCAGTCGCCAAAGCAAATTCCCAGGCCTCTTCCCGCCTTTATCATTGAATGTTCCTCGCCTTTTTCCACGGGAATGTTTTTTACTTTGCCCGCGATTTTTTTGAGCGAAACCGCTTCTATTCCCTTGCCTTCTTTTAATGCCGCAAGCATTCCAAAAGTTCCATTTGCAAGAAATTGCGCCCCAGCAGCCCCAAATTCTGTTGCAAGAACGCGGTCAAACGCGCTTGGCGTTCCTCCGCGTTGCAAATACCCCAGTACCGTAACGCGACTTTCCAAACCTGTCGCTTCTTCAAGTTCGTGCGCCAAACGATACGCAATCGAAGACGGCATGAGTTTTCGTCGTCGTTTTAATTCCTTTTTTGGAAGCAACGATTCATCGAGCGAAAGTGCGCCTTCGGCAACAACCACAATCGAAAATTGTTTTCCCGCGTCGCGCCGTGCCATAACGCATTTTGCCACGCTGTCGATGTCGTAGGGAATTTCTGGAATCAAAACCGCGTCTGCGCCGCCAGCGATTCCCGAATAAAGCGCGAGCCAACCCGCTTTATGCCCCATGACTTCAATCACCATGATTCGAGAATGAGAATGTGCAGTCGTGTGGATTCGGTCGATTGCCTCGGTTGCCACGTCGAGCGCGGTATGAAAACCAAACGTGATGTCGGTTTCCACGATGTCGTTGTCGATTGTTTTTGGAAGCCCGATAACGTTCAGCCCCTCGTCAAAAAGCATACTCGCCGTGGTTTGCGTGCCGTTTCCGCCCAAACAAACAAGCGCGTCGAGATTTTGTTCTTTGTACGATTTTTTGATTGCCTCAACAGGCAAAAGACCCGTAATTGGATTTGGTTCTGGATGTTTGAACGGTTTTTCTCGCGAAGTTCCCAAAATCGTTCCACCGCGTGTTAAAATTCCAGAAATATTCGATTCCGTCAGTTCAAAACAATTTCCTTCAATGAGACCGCGATAACCGTTTTTAATTCCAATCGG
>CAJOEO010000083.1 GCA_905233535.1 uncultured Treponema sp. | reverse complement strand
AAGAAGTTGTTTTATCATTTCAAAGCGTTTATTTCTGCTTTGTATTTCATTAATCATAAAACTTTTCTTCTTCCAGCATACCTTTCGTAACACCACCCTATACTTTTCTTGCGTCTTGCTTTGTGATTTTTGGGTGTGCCTCAAACGAAGTTTCCTCTGATGTGCCAACTTGGGCAAAAAACGAATAGCGACAAATTTCCTGATTCAAAATTTCTTTCGGCAAGAGGAATTGCCACAGAAAGCGAAGCGGCAAAAACGGACACATTGGCGCAAATTTCACACTACATTAGAACGAGTATAAATGCAAATCTTTCAATATCTGTGCAAACTATGAAAAAAAACGGAGTTCTAGACGAAACATTTTCTTTGCAAAACCTTATCGAATAGAATACAATTCATTCGTAATGAATCAAAGAATTTATCAATTTGCAGTTTTCTATACTTTTCTTGCGTCTTGCTTTGTGATTTTTGGGTGTGCCTCAAACGAAGTTTCCTCTGATGTGCCAACTTGGGCAAAAAACGAATGGCGACAAGAATTTCCTGATTCAAAATTTCTTTCGGCAAGGGGAATTGCCACAGAAAGCGAAGCGGCAAAAACGGACGCATTGGCGCAAATTTCACAATACATTGGAACGAGTATAAATGCAAATCTTTCAACATCTGTGCAAACTATAGAAAAAAACGGAGTTCTGGACGAAACATTTTCTATTCAAAACGAGGTGGCGATAAAATCGCAAGTTGATTTATTTGGCGTAGAATTTACAAAGCCTTATTTTTTGAAAAAAGAAAAGCAATGGTATTGCGTTGCATACATAAACCGAGATAAAGCATGGGAACAATATGTTCCTCATATTGAAGTTGCAAAAAAAGTTTTTTATGGATTTTATCGCGAAGCAGAAAACGAAAGCGAACCTCTGCTTTCTTGCGCGTACTACAAAAAATCTTGGGAAAAAGGCAAAGATTTTTTGACACAACTAGAATACGGCAGATTGATTACACCAATTCGAGAAAAAGAATATTCGCCAGACAGAAACACGCTTGCATTAATTCCATCAAAAATTGCTTCGGAAATGAACAACATTCTATTGCAAATAGAAATAGAAGGCGATTTTGGCGGAATTATTGAAACTTCTCTTGAAAAAGCGTTCAAAAAATCGGGTTTTACCACGGCAAAAAACGGAAATTACAAAGTTTTTGCGCAAATAAATCCAAATGCAACAGGAAAAGAGCCGATAGCGGTTTTTCCTGGAATCGACTTGAAAATTCAAGGAACGGAAGGTCGCACCGTTTATTCATACAAAGACAGAGTTCTTGAAAAAACGACGGGATTCTCTTTGGAAACTGCGCAGAGAAAATCGTATCCAAAACTCGCGGAAAAAATCGAACAAAATCTTCCTGACGATTTTTCAAAAATAATAGAAGCAAAATAGCGGAAAAAGTTGAAACTTCTAGTAGCGTAAAACGCGAACGAATCGATTGGAAAGGCGCATCCGTTGGAGCGGCTCCTGCTGATTGGCTTGAAGCGGCGTTGGATAACAACATCGAAGGTTTACCACAAAGCATTAAAAATCAACTTGAAGGAAAATTTTTTGCTAGCCTTTTTGCATTGATTTTAAGCAAGCCGTTCAGAAAATGATGATTTTAGGCGGTAAGATTATGAAATATTTGAAGCAAATTTTATTTTGCGCCATTTTTATTTGCGCGACAGCATTGGGAACGGCTCAAAATTTTTATAGCGGAGACGGTGGCAAAGGAAAAAAATTCGTAGTCGGCGAAAGCATTTTAGTTGACGGCGCAAGCAACAAAAGCGACGCATCTCTTCCGTCAAAAATCAAAGACGATTTTGCAGGCAGCGTTGCAACTTATTCAGCAATAGAAATCGCAGACGAAGCAGACAACGAAGCAAATAAAAAAAGAATTGCAAAAAGTGAAGGAAACGAATACGAATCTTCGCTTGAAGCAAATTTTATTCAAACAGACAAACGCATAACCATAAAAACCACACGAATGGCGAGCGGAAAGTATCAGATTCAAATTATGGTAAAAAGCATCACAAAAGGAACAACGGAAATGAGTTTTTCTGTTCCAGAAATGAGTTTTGAAGATGCTCAAAAAAAAGGTGGTGTGGAAGCGGCGACAATTTTTTTTGAAAGGTACGGTGTAGAATTAACAGCGGCAGGAAAAGAATCCCTTTTACCAGGTTCGGTTTTGTCGTCTTCTTCAAGCAAAAAAGAAGAAATTGAAGTTTGGCAGCAAACAATTGCAGCGCAAAATGCGCAAAGTGCGAAACTTGAGCAGGAATTGCAAAAACTTAGAGCGCAGAGCGCGTTAGACGCAAAAATAGCAGTGGAAATTGCCAGAAAAGAGGCTCAACAAAAAAAAGCGCAGGCGCAGGCACAGCAAGCACAGGAGCGGCTAGCACGTCTACAGGAACAGGCAAAAGCCGACGCATTAGCAGAAGAAAAAAGGAAAGAACTAGACAAAAAATATCTTGCACAAATCGACGAAATCCAAGCACGCGCAGAAGAAATTGCGCGTCAAAACCGTGAAAAAAGCGCGTCCGTTCTTTCCGCTCAGCAAAAAATCGAAAACATTGAATTGAACAAACAAAGTCTTACAACATTCTGGAAAGAAATTACGGACGGAATCGCTCAGTTTAATCGCGAATCTGACAAGGCTCTCATTGAAGAAATAGAATCAAAGGCGGCAAGTATTCGACAACGATTTCCCAGAATGGTTGATAAAAATGGATTTTTTGTTGACGAGCGCATAATGATAGCGTTTTTGAACGACATACAAAGCACGCAAGACCAAAACGCTAAAAAAAAGACGGAAAATCAATGGAATCAATTATCGATGGCGGATTCAATCAAAAACGAAATTTCAAATTACATAAAAGATTTAGAAACTTCTGAATATGAGGCGGATTCTTTGATTCATAGTACGGGACTTTTTCTTTCTTTTTCGCCTTTTAATTCAACGACAAATTCTTGGAATTATACACTTACGCTTTACATTGGAAATGAAAATTGGAGTAGAAGCGGCGTTTTTACATACAAAGAAATCACTGGAAAAGAGCCTCCAAAAATTGGCGCACTTCTGAACGAACTTGAAGAGTTTGAAAACGAAGTCGGCAAATATGAAATTATGCTTAATACAGGTTCTCCAATTATTAGGGCGCAATTAAAATATAAAATTCTTGTTGGCGAAAATTCAAAATATCAAATTGAAATGAAATCTTTGTTATTTTCTGATATAGAACAAGGAAAAATATTAAAATCAGAATATTTTGATAATTCAAATAAATATAAAGAAATACAATACACTCCTGCCACAACAGTAAATCTTATGACAGCGCAAGAAATTTTAAACGCAAAGGCAGCAGAACAAAAACAAGTAAATTCTAAATTATCAAACCTTCAATCTGGAAGAAAAGTTGTTCCTATTCAAGGCGGAACTTTTAAAATGGGGCGCGAAGGCGGAGCAGATAACGAAAAACCAATACACGAAATGACCGTTGATGATTTTGAAATGCTTTCTACTGAGGTTACAAATGGTTTGTATTATGCTGTAATGGGAAAATATAATAAATCATCTACAAGATGGTATTATAATGAAGAACCTGTTACAAATATTACGCTTTTTGAAGCGATTGAATTTTGTAATAAACTAAGCGAGGTTTGCGGTTTAAATCCTGCTTATACAATTACAAAAACAGATTCTGGACGAAATTTTAATTGCAACTTTATTGCAAACGGATTCCGACTTCCAACGGAAACAGAATGGGAATACGCGGCATTGGGCGGAATGTACAATGCGGAATACACTATTGGAAATCCGTACAAAATTCCACAAGATGAATGGAACAGCCAAAACAGCCCAAACAGTCCTCAGAATGTAGCAAAAAAATCCATGAATATATTAGGTTTATATGATATGTATGGCAATGTTTCAGAATGGTGTTGGGATACTTACGCTTCTAACGCTTATGAAGTTGAAAAAAAATATGGTCCTACAGACTCTCATCTAAAAAATAACGTATTCAGAGGAGGAGCATTTACCACAACTTGTCGTTCTCCTTTTTACAGAAATGGAGTAGACCCAAATAAAAGGTTTAGAGATATAGGATTTCGCGTTATACGCCCCACTGGACTTGATGTTGAAATTTTAGCGAAAAAAAATGGCGCAAGTTCAAATTTTGTTCCACCCTCACCGTCGAGAAATTCGGCTTCATATTCAGGAAGTTCTAGCTCATTTTTCAGCAATCTTTCAACGCAAGAAAGAGTTAGCGACGCATTCGGAATCGGCTACGCATGGATTGGAAACGACCGATTCAGCGCGAACGGTGCTTTTGTAAACTTTACTTCGTTCCACAAAGGACCAGTCTTTTTTGACATCGGCGACATTATTCTTGCAGGAAAAAGCAAAGAAGACGGCTACAAGTCAGGCTCGGTTTTCTTTGCAATGGGACCGCGACTTGGACTATACAAAGGAATCAAGCGATTGTTCCTAGATGTTCACGCAGGAGCGGGAATCTATCTTTTAAGTTATCCAGAAAAATCGTCTTCGTCAGATTGGGATAGCGGATACGACGGTTATTCAAAAAGCAGTTCAAAAGATGATTTTAGCGGCGGATTTTATCTAAAAATGGGCGTTGGAACAGAATTCAAATTTACAGACCATTTTAAGGCGACATTCGGCTACGATGTGTACTTTACATTCGGCGGAGAACCTATTTCTGCAGACAACATTCGCATAGGCATTTGTTTCGGACAGCCCGTTTACTAATTTCTCGGAGGCTCAAATGAAAAAGATTTTTGATTTTTTTGTGGTAGCATTTCTTGCTGTTCTGATTTTGGGCTGCTCAAATGTTTTTAACGACAAATGGGAAGAAGATAGCCTTAAAGACGAAAACGAAACAGTTGCGTCTTCCACTTTGACCGTTTATTCCGCGTCTTCAACAACTCTAAGCGATTACACAAAATTTTGGCTTTCTGAAAATAAAACGCAGTCGTATACATTCAGCGTAACATCTGGCAATACTTATTACATACAATATGCGGATTATAATTCTTATTCTTCCATTTTTTCATCGTCATATTCGTATTCATCATGCGCAAATGGAAAATTCCGCGTTACGAACGAAAGCGGTAACGAAGTTTCATTGAAATATTCAACGGAAAGCGAAGTAACCGTAGGCGGAAACGGAAAAAGTGCAAGTCTGTATTATTTTACCGCAACATCAAGCGGAACATACAAGATTTCGTTCAGAACCACGAATTCTTCATCGTCGTCTTATTCTTCTTATTCTGGATATATTTATTTCCGCATATATTCTGTAAGCACAAGCAGCGGAAGCGGAGATTTAACCGTATATTCTTCTGTCGCAACAAGCACAAGCGATTTTACTCAAGTAAGTTTCAGCGCATACGAATCATCTTTATCTAAAACTTTTTATGCAGAAAGCGGATATACATATTATGTACAAAGTTATACAAATACTGACGGTTATTATTTAAACGGATTAAGTACCGCTAATGCTTCTATTTCCATAACAAATCCTGGCGGATATAGCGTCAGCACAACTTCTTATTATGTAAATATTGGTTCGTGCATATATTTTACGCCGACCGTTTCTGGTCTTTACAGAATAAATTTGAATCGTTCCATAAATATTTCTTACTCGGGGGTATTACTAGTGATTCTAGTTACAGTTTCCAAACTATCACACCGACAACATCTGCCAGTTATACAACCTATAGTATTACATCAAGTTCTCAATATAAATATTTTAAATTTTATGCTATTGCATATAAAACTTATTATATTAGATGGCAAGACAGTTATGATAAAGCAAACTCTTCGAATTATTCTTTAGATGTAAAAGTTTCTGCTTCTGATTACGAAGATTTTTCAATCGCACGATTTTCTGAGAAAGATTCTGCGTATAATAAGGATTCGGCACAGAGTGTATATGTATCCAGAGCAAGTGGAGATATGTACATAAAAGTTGAGCCTTTTACTAAAGGAGAAACAGGAACTTTTGGATTAAGCGTTTCAATTCAATAAAACAAAAAAAATGCACAAGATTCCTTTTGTTTTGAACGGCTATTTTCCGCCAGAATTTGCAGATTACGATTTTGTCTGTTATCATTTTAAAAAGGAGAAAAAAATGAAACGATTTTTTGTCTTGATTTTATCGATTTTTGTTGTTGCTTCAGCGATTTCGCAAGAAAACACGAATCTTTCAAAACAAGAAGTTTCGCCGCTAACTTTGCGTTCGATTCTTTCGTCCAACTATTCAAACAACGAGTTAGATTCCGACGGGGATTTGCTAATCAGAAAAGACGGAATTTCAATTTTTGTTTTTGTGGATACAGAACGAGAGTTGTTGAAATTTAGAACACAGTGGTCTTCGTCAGATTCGATTTCGGAAAATCGCGCGATTAAAATTGTAAATAATTGGAACAATGACAAGATTTTTTCAAAGGCAATCTACTCAAAGAAAAGATTTAGGCTGGAATACGATTTAACTTTTATGGGTGGCATAAACTCAATAAATCTAAACGATTCGCTTGACTGGTTCTTTTCTATTGCGCAAGGTTTTGGAAATTATCTTTCCGAAGAAGACGCAATTTAGAATTTTTTGAATCAACGACAAACCCCGCCACGCAAAAATCGGCGGGGGTTTATTTTTTGCAGATTTCTATTTTTGAGATTCGTCCATAAGTTTTTTTTCAAAAACGCGCGGTCGTTTGTGGCACATCGCGCATATTCTCCAAAATCGTTGATTCCGCCGCCTTGAACGAGCCACCGTCCAGCGCGTCGTAGCCGATTACGCGAAGTGGCATATCGGATTCGGGAAACGACTGATTTTCGATTCCGCAAAATCCAAGCCGAATGTATTTGTTCTGCCAGTATTTTGCAACATCTCGCTCTCGAATCCGCGCGTTAAAGAACTATACATTTTTCCCGCGGAAAGCAAGAAAATTCAATTTTTGTGTTCTTTTGGAACATTTTTTTGTCGCTGTAAAATTTTGTGTTATAATACCAATATATTTTTTAGGAGGTTTTATGAAAATATTTTACAAAATATTTTTGGTCTTATCGTTTCTTTTTGTTGCCGAATCAATTTTTGCCGCAACGATGGATTCTCGCGTGCGCCGAGTTCCTGCAAAACTTACAGAACGCCTTTTTTCAGAACCGACTTACGATGATATTGCCGCACTTTCTAAAAATTTGTCTAGTGGACTTTCTGGCACGATGGCAAAAGTCAAAGTTTTTCACGATTGGATTTGCGACAACATCGCATACGACACAGACCTTTTTACAGTGGGCGTTGGTTCTCAAGACCCACTTACCGTATTAAAAAAACGAGCAGGTGTATGCGTAGGATATGCAAATCTTATGCTTTCACTTTGTTATTTTGTAAATATCGAAGCCCCTGTAATAACTGGTTGGAGCAAGGGCTTTGGTTACAGAGGAAAACTAAAAGAAAAAAGCGACCACGCTTGGAACGCCATAAAAGTCGGCTCGAAGTGGCAATTAATCGACGTAACGTGGGACGCGGGCTACGTTTCTTACAAAACATTTATAAAGCGTTATTCAACCGATTGGCTTAATTTGTCGGCGGAACAATTTATCTACTCTCACTTGCCAGAAGACGAGGAAAAACAATTTCTTCCAAAACAAAAAATCCGTTCAAAAGAAGATTTTGAGCGTGAACCTTATGTGCCTGCTCGTTTTTTTGTACGCGGTTTTGGAATTACAAAAAATTCGCCGAACTATACAAACGAGATTTCGGGCGAAACCGAGTTTGAATTTTCGATTCCAAAAAACACGGATTTAACTTCCGCGCTTTATAACTCAAACGGGCGTATAGTTAAATATTCAACGTGGATTGACAAAAAAGGTAACAAAATCAACTATGCGCTTGACGTTCCGAATCAAGGCGAATTTAAAGCAAAATTGTTTGCGCAAAAATCTAGCAAAAAGCAAGTTTCCGATTACATTCCGATTTCGAAATACGAAAAACAAATTCTTCCAAAGGTCGATTCTCTCGTCGCCGAAAAAAAGATTTCAAAAACGGAAGCGGAACTTTTTATCTCGTCATATTACAAGGTTGCAGAAAATGAGTGTTATTATTTTCGCGAAGATTTGTTTGACACAAAACGAAATGCGGCGGTTGAAAAGGTTTTGGAAAAAGCCAACGTTGACATAAACAATTTTGAAGAGGTGATTTCGTTCGAAGTGTATGCGACTGAGGGGTATGCTGGCTACGGTTCGGATTCAAATCGATTTCCTATACCGTATCAGTTGTTAAGAGAAGTGAACGGTGTGCGCCCCGTATTTCCGCGGAATGGTTCGGTTGTACGTGGCGAAACGGTTTTGTTTAGCGTTGACGCGCCGTCGTTTTCGAGCGTGGGTTTTGTGGTAAACGGAAATCTTACGCCGTGCAAAAGAAATCCAAAGACGGGATTTTTTGAAATTGAATACACGATTCCAGACGGCGTAGATACGGTGTCGTTTTTTGTTTCAAAAGACAAGTCAAAATACACGGCACTTTGGGGCTACACCGTCGTAGATTCAAAGTAGTTTTAGTTTTTCAAACAAAAACGCGGCGGAAAAATCCGTCGCGTTTGTTTTTTAGTTCGATATGGTTTGCGTCCAATACGCTTGATTGTAAATATCCGTGAACCTGTAAGCGATTTTTACTTTGCCAGTTCCAACCGAAACATTGCTCACTTCAAGGTCGCCAGAAACGACGAGCGGTTCGCCGAGATAATATGTATCGTTGTATTTTCCCGCGTAAGTATAGTAGTCGCAGAGAAAATCCAATTTGTCGCCTTTTTTAAGCGCAGACATATTTTTTGCAACCGTTTCCGTTTCGCCGTTTTTGTAATCGCTTTGCGCACCCGCCACAAATCCGTATGGTTTTTCGTCCGTAAAAAGAACAATCAAATTCACTCGTGTTCCGTTTAGCATTGCAGGAATTCGACCTGTAATCGTGTATCGTTCTTTAGAACCGTCCAGCCATTCTTCCGTAGAAATATGATAATACGCCACAACTTGCCCATTTAGCGCGAGCCAATCTCTGTCGGTGTCCGCGATTAAATTTCCTTCGTTGTCAAAATCGAACGTGTTGTCCAGACCCAAATCAACGTAGCCTTCGCCGTCATCGTAGAAAATCGCGCGGTCAAGTTCGTGAACGAGTTTCCATTGAGATTCGTCGAGCGAAAGAGTCGATTTTTTGCCAGATTTTTTCCAAACGAGTTTTGAACTGTCGAGTCGATTTTTTGAAATGTAAGAAGCCGAAGATTCCGCGCCGAGCGTTCTGTCAGAAAGGAACGAACCGTTTGCGCTAGAAAGCCCTTCGATTAAACCACTTCCCGCGTTTGAAAGAAACGAACCCAAAAGTTGAGCGATTGCCGCGGAAGACGGTTGCGACGTTTGCACCGCCGAACCCGCAAGTGCGCCAAAAAGCGATGACAACGACGCTTGCGAGCCGCCTTGCGAAACTTGTCCGCTAACTTCAAGACCCGCAAATTCGCGGATACATTTTGAATAACTGTCGTCCAAGCCGATTTTTTTGTACGTTTCGCACGCTTTGTCAACGTTTCTCGCGCTTCGGTACGGAAAATAAATCGAAAGCCCGTGCGAATCCGTCAGATTCGATTTGTTGTATTTTACTGCGCCTTTTATCGCTTTCGCCAACGCTTTTGATTCGTTTCCGCCAACGTTTGTACACAAATCCACAAGGTCGATTTGGTCGATTTTTGAACTTTGCGCAAATTCTCGCGTTCTAAATCGTGCGTCCGAAATCGCGCGATAATCTTCCGAAACGATTTTATTTCTAAGCGAATTCGCAAAAGTAGAAAGATTCGACGGAATCGTTTTTGAGGCTTCCGCTAAATCAACAATCGAAAGCGTTGTTTTTTGCCCAGGACATTTTTTTGCACAAGTCGAAACAAAATCGTCCGCGATTTTTTTGCCGATTTTTGTAGTTTCAAGCGACGGATTTTTCCCGATTTCAGAAAGCCAATTCGTGTAATACCAGCCGATTCCTGGCTCTGTTTCTTCGCTTGCAATCATGTAATCGGCGTGATGATTTAACATCAACGCGGTTTCCACGGTCGCCATCAAACAAGCGTCAAATCCAACAAAATCGAATTTTACGCCGCACGAAGAAAGCGCGCTGTCGATTCCCGCAAGCGACATTGAACCCGACGAAGCATTTTTTTCGTCGTAGCCGTAACCGCTCACAGAACCGCCGCCGTGGTCCCAAAAAATCAAACCGTATCGCGTGGCAGGGTATCGAGCAACGCCCCATTTTATAAACGACAAAAGCGTTTTTGGATTCGTCATTGCGCCGTTTCCCGCGTTTTCTTCAAGGCGTTTTAGCGTGCCGTTTTCAATTTTGTAGATTTGATTTTGATTCGCGCTAATTCCGCTCGTTTGCCATTTTTTGCAACCGCCAGTAAAAATCAAAAGATTCGTTCGCCCCAAATTCGCTTTTGTCATTTCGGCGATGTCGCTACTTGCCATTCCATTTTTTGATTCAAGGTCAGTGCCACACATATAAACGAGAAGCGTGATTTCGTCCAGTCCACCTCCCGCAAGGCGCGTGTATTTTTCACGACTGCCCGCCGCCACAGAACCATCTATCTCTTGATAAGAAGTTTGAACGCCGTTTCCGCTCGAAGCCCCCGCATACATCGAACTTACATTTGTCGCGCTTGAAGTGTCTGAGCCACCGCCCAAAAATTTGATTAACCCAAAAATAATCGCAACGACAATGGCAATGCCACCACCACCTGCGGCACGTTTTCCGCCGCCTCCGCCATTTCTGTTTCCGCCACCTCCGCCGCTTCCGCCAAACATACTGCCCGAACCGACAGGACCTGTTCCAAGTCCTGAACCGCGTCGCTTTACGCCACCGCTACTGCTATTCGTAACGCGCTTTTCCCTACTTCTAGGTCTGTTATCCATATTTCCCCCTTAAAAATGGAATTCTTTTAATTTTAGCGTTTAATCTTTCCGCACGAAATCTAAAAATCAACTTTTGAATTTTAGCGAAAATCCGAGTGGAAGAATTGAAACTTCAACTTTTTTAGAATCTTGCGAAGTCGATTTTGAATTTGAAAAAAACGTATGCGAAAATGGAACGGCAAATCCAAAAATCGTTCCGATTACCGCGCCGCTAAAAACGTCCGTCGGAAAATGGTTCGCGCTTGCAATTCTAAGTGCGCCCACCGCCACCGCAAGCGAATAACCGCCGATTGCCACGGGAATTTTCCACGGAGATTCTGGGAAAATCTCACAAAACGTGTACGTCAAAAAAGTCGCCGACATAAAAGCGTTTGCCGTGTGCGAACTTGGAAACGAAAAATGTCCATCGCCGTCCGTTATCGCAGAAGAATCGCGTTCATCGTAATACATAAACGGTCGGTCGCGTTTTATGGCGATTTTCAAAAGTCCGCACGTTCCTTGCGTCAAAAGAAAACTCTCCGCGTACATTGCCGCAAGAACAAGTGCGTCGTTTGTGGTGATTTTGTCAGAAAGCCAAGTTGCGCCAAAAATCGCGGCTGGAGAAACAAGAGAAAAAGCCACCACCACATCGCCTGCGCGGTCAAAACCTTTTTTGTAGCCGTGTGCAGCCCAGCGGTCAAGCGCGTTTACGTCGTCAAGATTTCCCTTTTCGTTTGAAAGATTCTCGTAATTTTTCCACTTTGGAATCGCCATCGAAAGAGCCGTTTGAGTCGCGCCAATCGCAAAAAGCGGAGCGTCGAGTCGCCAATCAAACGAAAACGGAATTTCCGCGGACGCAAGCGCAAGTGAAAGCGCGAAAAAAATAGAAAGAAAAACGTGTTTCATGCAAAAAGTTTAGCAGAAAAAACATTTTTCCGTTGTAAAATCAAGTTTAGTTTAAAATTTTGGAGGATTTTATGAAAAATGTTTCTAAAAAAATTCAACGCGGACGAAGACTTTTTGGCGTTTGCATGACGCTTTGCGCTTTTCTTTTTGCGTGTTCAGACGACGGCGGAAGTGATAATTCAAAATCAGGTGGCGACAGTGGCGAGATGCCAAAAGAAAATATAACGCTTTCGCTATCGGACACGCCGACAGGATACGCAAACCAAGATTCTCCGAGTTACTATACAGGCTCAAACAAAATCACAATCAATGCAACAGATTCAGATGTGGCATCAAAATTAAAGGAATACGCCAAAAAAGGAAATTATATAATTTTCATCAACGGCATAATTGATATGACTGATGGAATGCTTCCGAGTGCGTGGAATGACGACAACACAAAACTCGGAACATTTATTTCGACTAACAAGGGAAATTACAGCGGAAGCGCGATTTCCTCTTGGTCGGAGTGGCGACAAAAATACGGCGCGTTCTGCTCAAAAACGGGCGATAATAGCGAATACGATTCAAATTCTGCACAAACTGCAACAGACTTGAACGGCTATCAGTACGCGCTTGTTACTGCATGGAAAAAACAAATCCAAATTCCGCTAGCATCAAACACGACGATTATTGGACTTTCGACAAACAGCGGAATTAAAGGCGGAACAATCAGCATTTCAAATGTTTCAAACATAATGATTCGAAATCTTTATTTGCAAGACGCATTTGACCCATTCCCGCACCACGAAACAAGCGGAAGCGGAGACAGTTTAAAAAGCGACGGCTGGAATGCGGAATACGACTGCATAACAATCCAAGCAACAAACGACCATATTTGGATTGACCACTGCACTTTTGAAGACACGATTAGCATCGGTTGGACAAATTTCGCTGGCATAAAAACAGGTTCAGATGTTGCCGCTCAAGCGTACAACAAATCAAACAGCGACTACGAAATGTGGCAGACTTACGACGGACTTTGCGACATCAAAGGAGAATCCAAAAACATTACGGTTTCGTATTGTGTTTTCAAAAATCACGACAAAACAATGTTGATTGGAAATTCTGATTCTGAAGGAATTTCCGCTCCAAACCGAACAATTACGATTCATCACAACTATTTTTATGGTTGCGTTCAGCGATTGCCGATGGCTCGTCTTTCTTATATTCACAATTTTAATAATTATTACGGAGTAAATTCTTCAAATGGATATGACCAAAAAGCAGCCGTAAATGCACGATATGGAGTTTATATTAACAGCGAATCAAATTATTTTGACAGCGGATTAAAAACTTCATATAACAGTTCGGATTCAACGGCGAATTTGTATTACGCAAACGACACAGGCGCAAAGGCTAGTTCAACAAGTTTATCAAAATTGCAGACTTCAACGACAACGCCAGTTTTTTCTATTCCGTACGATTACAGCAGTTATCTTGATTCTGCGACGAATCTTTCTACGAGCCTAAAATCTTCTGCTGGCGCAGGTTGTACATTTGCGCAATAAACGCGCGCGAGTGAATTGTCGAAACTTTTGTTTTCCGTGATATAATCAGACTTGTTCGGCAACGAGCAAGTCTTTTTTGTTCGTGTCGAAAGGGGGCAATTTTGTTTAGACGAACTTTTTCGTGTTTTGTTTTGTCGGCGTTTTTAGCGGGAGGCGCGTTTTCAGGCTCGATTTCGATTTCTGACAATCCTGTCGGCTACGCAAAAATTTCCGCGAATGCAAAAAAATCGGTTACGGTTACAAACCGCCAGGAACTTTTGAACGCTCTCAAAAAAGGCGGCGTGATTTTTGTTCAAGGCGACATCGATATGACGGACGGAATGTTGCCGAGCGAAGCGGGCGGCTCGACTGCGGCTTTGGATTCGTTCGTTTCAAAAAACAGCAGTTTCAAAACTTACGAAGAATACAAAAAAGCATACGCCGCCGACTGCACATTTTCCACAAACGACAAATCTTCTTCAAAAATTGAAAGTTCCGTCGGAAAAACGACTTGGAAATTAAGCGCATCGTATTCAAATTTGATTTCGCTCAAAGTCAAATCCAACACGACTATAATTGGGCTTGAAGGAGCGACGATTCGCGGCGGCTCTCTCAAAATCAGAGGCGTGTCGAATGTGGCGATTCGCAATTTGACGATTTTGGACGCTTACGACCCGTTTCCGCACCACGAAGACGACGACGGATTCAACGCGGAACACGACGCGATTGTAATCGATTCTTCCTCGGATATTTGGATTGACCACTGCACAGTCGGCGACACGATGAAATATCAAAAAGTCGTAATCAAAGACGGCAACGAAGAAAAATGGCAGACTTACGACGGACTTTGCGACATCAAAAACGGCGCGAAAAATGTGGTCGTTTCGTACTGCGTTTTTCAAAATCACGACAAAACGATTTTGATTGGCTCATCGAACAAAGACACGGCGGGCGGACGAATTTCTATTCATCACAACAGATTCATAAACTGCGGTCAGCGTCTTCCGCTCACAACATATCCAGAAATGCACATTTTCAACAATTCTTACGAGCGGACGGCGGACGCATTTTACAAACAGCAGGCGTGCATTGCGGCGCGATACGGCGCGTACAGTATAATTGCAGAAAACAACAATTTCGGCGAGGGCGTTGAAAAAACGATTATCGCATCTACAAAAGCCGCGGGAAAATGCTACGAAAGCGGAAATATTTTCACATCGGGAAAACCCACGCTTGAAACGCAAAGCACAAAGCCGTTTTCGCCGTCTTATCAATATTCGCTTGACGACGCGACAGAAATTCCAAACATTCTAAAATCCCAAGCGGGAGTCGGCAGCGTTTCAAAATGAATCTTTGCGGCGGAGCGTTTCCGCCGCTTTTTTTTTTGCAAAATCCAAAATTCCCAGCAAATTCAAACCGTTCATTCTAATAACCGATAAAATTTATATTTGCGAAAAAATATTTGGGTGGGAAAACAAAATCATGGACAAAATAAATACGAAAAAACAAAAGAACGTTCCCGCAATCGTGCTTTTTGCGGTGGCGACTTTTTTCGCGCTTTCGCTTTTGTGCGGAACGATTGGCGGCGGCTTTTTTTGGCGATTCGGACAAATGATTTCTGGTGCGTATGGAATTTGTTCCGTTTTAATCCCGATTTTTTTCTTCGTTGCCGCTTTTCAAATGTATACTAAGCAAACGAAAATCAAAAACATCGTTTTGCTTGCCACGTCCATTTTGCCGTTTTTTACGCTCGTTGGCGCAGAAAAAATCTGTCGCGCGTGCGCCCAAAAAAGTTCGGGTGGCGTTTTGGCTTTTGAGATTTCCGCAACAATTCTTCTTGCGCTCGTGCTTTTTTTTGGCGAATACGTGCTTCTTGCGATTTTAGGCGACATCGCGCATGAACGATTTTCGGGGAATTTTCACAAAAATTGGAATTACAAAAAAGTCGAACCGACCCCAAAACACAACGACGAAATTTCTGAAGAATCGAACGATTACGACGAAGACGACATTTACGACGATGAAGAAGATGAAGACGAAACAGAAACTGCGCCGTTGAACAACGACGAAACGAAATCGACGAGCGAAAAAACATTGTCTTTTGACGACGAAACACAAACTTTGAGCGACGGCGCGGAAGAAAAAACGCTAGATTTTCCGCCAAAAAACGGAACGCTTTTATCGCGCACCTTTGCGACGTTTTTTCCAAAGTTTTCAACACCGAACGACAACGCAAAAAACGCGGTCGAAACGCGGTCGTTGAGCAACGTCGAAACGAAATCGCCGAACGAAGCCGAACCGCAATCGT
>CAJOEO010000082.1 GCA_905233535.1 uncultured Treponema sp. | reverse complement strand
AATGGGGACAAGTTAGTGTTATTGTTTTCGTATTTTATATAATACTACACTTTTCCTATTTGCTCTTTTTTTATAGCATACTTTTTGTAACACGTCCCACATCTCGAAAAACGCATCAAGCGATTTTAAAGCACTGTTTTCATCAGGGGCTTCCATGGCACACATAAGTCCGTTCAGATAGTAAAGGGAGGTTACATCGTAAAGTTCCGGGTTTTCGGGGTATGTTTTTCCATCCTCATGCTTGATAAAGTCAACCTTTCCATAAACAATTTTTTTTACGTCGGCATCAAAAAACTTCTCCGCAAAATTCAAAACGCACATCATCACCATAGGGAGCGGTTTTGGACCGAATGTTATGTCAACGAAAAGTTCTGCTTCTCTTTCGATTTTTGAAAGCATTGCACGGAGACGCTTCTCATGATTTTTCTTTGTTTCTATAAATTCAGAATCAATCGTTTCATAAGAAATTTTTGCGCCGATTTTTCCGTTGATTTCATCAAGCTCCTGCTGGAACAAGCCTGCGTTTTTACCGGAGTTGCCTTTTTCAGAAATGGTTTTAAGCATGACGACTTTCACCTGGTCGCCAGCCTTTAATTTTTCCGCCAGCACTGCATTTATTGGAAAAATAACTTCTCCTGCGTACAAGCAGCCTGCATTTCCAGTTTCTGCGTAGCACTGGGCATCTCTTTCCGACATCTCCTTCATCGGAATGTCAACAAATACAATCTTTTTCATTTTTGCATTGTTTCCTATGAATAATTAGAGATTATTTTTGTAGCGGTTGACAATTTTCGCAAAAAAAACGCGCAAAGAATTTCTCTCTGCGCGTTTTTTTTGCGTTTTGGAAGATTTACAACGATTCGAGCGTTGATTTTAGAATCTTCAAGCCCTCGTCGATTTCCGCCTGCGAAATGTTCAGAGGAGGAACAAGACGAAGCGTGTTCGCACCCGCAGTGGAAGTCAAAAGCCCGTTCGCAAGAAGCCGCTTTTCTAGTTCAAGCGCACTTTTTCCGTTTACGATGTCAACGCCAATCATCAAGCCTTTGCCGCGAATGTCGCCAGTGTTCGCGTTCTTCCATGAAGCAATCTGACTTTTGATAAATTCGCCCTTCGATTTGACGCTTTCCAAAAATCCGTCTTTCTGCAATTCGTGAAGAACAACAAGCCCCGCAGCGCACGCAAGCGGATTTCCAGCGAATGTTGACTGATGGTCACCCGCCTTAAAAACGCCGTTCGCTTTTCCGCGGAAGAGAATTCCGCCCATCGGAACGCCGCCCGCAACGCCTTTTGCAAACGAAACGACTTCAGGCTTGAATCCAAGAGAATCCGACGCAAGAAGCGTTCCAGTGCGCCCAAATCCAGTTTGCACTTCGTCCGCCATAACGATTGCGCCCGCCTTTCGCGCCGCGTCCGCAGCCGCCTTTGCCCAATCCGCGTCGATTATGTTCACGCCGCCTTCGCCCTGCACACATTCAATCATCAATGCCGCCGTGGTGTCGTCAAACGCGGTTTTTATCGCGTCCCAGTCGTTCGGCTTAATCGTTTTGAACCCGTCAACATAAGGCGCAAAATACGGAGGGTGGAATTTTTCCTGACCAGTAGCCGTAAGAGTAGCAAGCGTTCGCCCGTGAAAACTCGATTCAAGCGTGTAAATCGTGCGCCGTTTTTCGCCGCCGTTCAAATATCCATATTTTCGCGCAAGTTTGAACGCCGCTTCGTTGCCTTCGCCGCCGGAATTTCCAAAGTAGATTCCTTCAAAACCCGTTGCTTTCAAAAGTTCCTCGGCAAATTGAACGCCCACATCGCTCACAAAATAATTGCAAATGTGGATTTCTTTTTCCGCCTGCTTTTGAATCGCCTCCACGAGCGGCCTAAAATTGTGTCCAAGCGCGTTCACCGCGATTCCCGCCAAAAAGTCGATGTACTTTTTGCCGTCCGCGTCCCACACGGTAGAACCTTGTCCGTGCGTCAAAACCACATCGAACGCGCCGTAATTGTTCACAACAATCTTTGAACCCATTTTTTTCTCCTCGATTTTTTTCAGTCTAGCGAAAGAATTTTTTTTAGACCCGCATTTATTTCCAGAATATCAGAATCCGAAAGTCTGCCGATTTTTTCCAAAAGCCGATTTTTGTCAATCGCGCCAACCTGAGAAACAACCGCAACAGAATCTTTTGAAAGATTGCACGAAGATTTCTCGATAAACACATTTGCACAAGCCTCGGCAAGAAGAAGATTCGTTGTCAGCGGGACGGCTATAACCGTTCTAAGTTCTTTCACATTGAATTCATTGTCCTGCACTATTACAACAGGTCTTCTGAATCCCGCTTCGCTTCCGAACGGAACGCCGTAATCTGCCCAATAAATTTCACCACGAGTCATTTTTTGTCAATTCTCTCCAAGATTCCAGAGTTGCATTGCAGGAAAAAGTCTGCTCGCCAGAATCGATTTTCTGGCAGATTTCCGACATTTTCTGGGAAACGGATTTTTCGTTTTCCTCGCGCTTTGCTTCAAAAATCATAAACTTCACAAAATTCTCAACTTGAATGTAATACTTATATGGAAGAGATTTTATTTTTTCTTCCAGAATCTCGTAAGGCATCGGTACTCCTTTAGTAAATCATAGTTCCGATTCCGCGGTCGGAGAACATTTCTATCAAAAGCGAATGAGGAACGCGCCCGTCGATTATGTGCGTTCGCGGAACGCCGCCTTCGCGCGCCATTGTGCAGCATTCGATTTTTGGAATCATTCCGCCTGCAATCGTGCCGTCGTCGATGTATTTCTGCACATCGTTCAAATGAATCCGCTGAATCAGAGATTTTGGGTCGTTCACATCGCGCAAAACGCCTGGAACATTTGTGAGCTGAACGAATTTTTCCGCCTTTAGAGCGATTGCGATTTTTGCCGCCGCCGTGTCCGCGTTTATGTTGTAGCGGTTAAAATCGCCGCTTTCGCCGAGCGCGACCGTGGAAATTACTGGAATGAATCCTTTTTCCAAAAGCGTTTCCACGATTTCGGGGTGAACTTCTGTAACTTCGCCAACAAAACCCAAGTCCGCGCCGTCTTTTTGGATTTTCTTTGCGCGCAAAAGCCCGCTGTCCACGCCCGAAAGCCCCACTGCTTTTCCGCCTTCCTGCAAAAGAATTCCAACGATGTCTTTGTTCAATTTTCCCGTCAAAACCATCTGCACGATTTCCATCGTTTCCGCGTCCGTGTAGCGAAGTCCGTTCACAAACTTTGATTCTTTGCCGACGCGCTCAAGAGCGTGATTGATTTCAGGTCCGCCGCCGTGAACCAAAACCACGCGGATTCCAATCGTATTCAAAAGAACGATGTCTTCCATAACCGCGCCTTTGAGTTCCTCGTTGAGCATTGCGTTTCCGCCGTATTTTACAACAACGGTTTTTCCGACCCAGTGCCTAAAATACGGCAAAGCCTGCACCAAAACGCCTGCCCAGTGCGCGTTGTCAAGACGCGGATTTTCGATTGCATTTTCCATTTTTTTCTCCTTGAAGAAATTTTTTTAAGAAAATCTTTTTTGATTCGCCGCGATTTTAACTTTGAAGTGCGGCAAAAAAATTCAAAAGCATAATATCATTATAAATCAATAAATTTCAGTCCCCGATTTTGAATTTTTTTTATTTAAGAAACTTTCTGTGAATTGCAAAAATTTTAGGATTTTTAGCGTGAAAAAAAGAAAATGCTTTAGCATTTTCAGGGTTCTTAGGGGCTTGCCCCTAAGCAGTGCTGGGGAAAAAGTGGGTGTTTGGGGGCGGAAAAACCCCCGCTTCTGAGTAGAGGGGTTGTTCCGCCCCCAAAAAAAGAGGATTTCGATTTTGCCGAAAAAATCTGCTTTTTTGCTAAAATGATTTTATGTCAGTTTTAATTGTATGTTTATTTTTGGTTGTTTACTTTTTTCTGCTTCTATTGGTTTCACGTCTTACTTCAAAAAAAGACAGTTCAAACGAAGCGTATTTTACGGGAAATCGCCGCTCGCCATGGTTTGCCGTTGCCTACGGAATGATTGGAACAATGCTTTCGGGCGTAACTTTTATGTCGATTCCAGGCTATGTTCAAAAAACGCAGTTCACTTATCTTGGAGTCGTCATCGGAAACATAATCGGCTTCGCTCTCATTTCGGCGGTTCTTCTTCCGCTTTATTACAAATTGAATCTAACTTCGATTTACACTTATCTTGAAAAAAGATTCGGAAAAAAAAGCCAAAAAGCGGGAGCGGCTCTTTTTATTCTTTCTCGTCTTTTCGGCTCGTCTTTAAGGCTTTATCTTGTTGTGTTCACGCTCTACGAATTTTCCTTTAAAAACGCGGGCGTTCCGTTTCCGATTCTTGCGGCATCTATTTTGATTTTGATTCTTCTTTACACATTTCGAGGCGGAATCAAAACTGTTGTTTGGACGGACTGCCTTCAAACAACTTGTATGATTCTTTCGGTGGCAGGAATTTTTTGGATTTTGAAAAGCGGAATTGCGGATTCTTTTGGCGCGATTTTAAAAGAAGCGAGCGAAAAAGGAATGACAAAAATTTACGACGGAAACTGGAAATCTCCGCTTTTTTTCTGGAAGCAGATTGCGGGCGGAATCTGCATTTCGCTTGCAATGACAGGGCTTGACCAAGATATGATGCAGAAAAATCTTTCGTGCAGAACTTTGCGCGAATCGCAAAAAAACATCGCGCTTTCGGCTGTTCTTTTTTTTCTGTCGAATGTGATTTTTCTTCTGCTGGGCGTTTTGATTCTTTCTTACGCACAAAAAAATCAAATTTCGCTTCCACAAAAAGCCGACGCGATTTTTTCATCGGTCGCATTCAGAGCAGGTTCGGTTTCTTCGCTTCTTTTTATGACGGGGCTTGTGGCGGCTGGATATTCAAGCGCGGACGGAACGATTGCTTCTTTAACAACGGCTTTCTGCCTTGACATTTTGGGCTTTGAAAAAAATTCGTTTTCCGAAGAAAAAAAGACAAAAATTCGCAAAATCGTTCACATTGCTTTTACGCTATGCTTTTTTCTTGTGATTGTGATTTTCAAGCCGTTTCATTCTGATTCTTTAATCGCCACGATTTTTACGATTGCAGGCTACACTTACGGGCCGCTCCTCGCGCTTTTCTTTTTTGGAATGCTGATGAAAAACCGCCACGTTCGCGACGGCGCAGTTCCTTTTATTGCGATTTTTTCTCCTGTGGCAAGTTTTCTTCTGAACAAATTTTCAAAAGAACTTTTTGCGGGCTACACATTCGGTTTTGAAATTTTGCTTTTGAACGCCTTGATTTCATTCGTTCTGCTTTTGTTTTTCAGCAAAAAGCAAAGCTAAAAAAAATTGTCATTCCGAACTTGATTCAGAATCTGCGGTTTCGACTTTGCCAAACAAGCGCGATTCTGAAACGAGTTCAGAATGACAAATCGGCGATTTGCTGCAAACGATTTTATGTTCTATAGTCGCCGTTGATTTTCACATAATCGTAAGTCAAATCGCAGCCCCAAGCCGTGCCTCGCTCGCTTCCGTCTTCCAATTCCACAAGAATCTGCACCGATTTTTCCGAAAGAATTTTCTTTGCGAGCGTTTCGTCAAAATTAAGCGGAACGCCTTTTTCAAAAACCTTAATTGAATTTTCTTTTCCGCCGTTTTGCGTTCCTTCGTCAAAATATCGCTTTGCGCCCTCGCGGCTCAAAAACGAAACGCTCGTTTTTTCGGGCGTAAAATTGAATCCCGAATATCCCATCGCGTCCAAAATTCGTCCCCAGTTTGCGTCCGCGCCGAAAAACGCCGCTTTTACAAGGTTCGACGAAATCACCGCCTTTGATAGTCCCCGCGCGTTTTCTTTTGTGTCCGCGCCGACCACATCGCAAGTTACAAGCCGCGTTGCGCCTTCTCCGTCCGCCGCGATTTTTTTCGCCATCTGCGTGTTCAGCGTGTTCAAAGCGCACACAAAATCGTCGAAATCTTTTCCCTCCGATTCGATTTTTGCATTTTCCGCCTTGCCGTTCGCCAAAATCAAAAGCGTGTCGTTCGTGGAAGTGTCGCCGTCCACAGAAACGCAGTTGTAAGTTTCGGCAACGCTAATTTTCAACGCCTTTTCGAGCATTTCCGCCGAAATCGCGCAGTCGGTCGTAACCACAGAAAGCATCGTGCCGAGATTGATGGCGTTTCAAGCGCGACTTCCTTGTAATGCGTGTCGGTCGTCATAATCGCCTGCCGCGCTTCCACATTTCCAGTTTTGCTCAAGCGCGAAATGGATTCGTCAAGACCAGAGAGGATTTTTTGAACTGGAAGCTGCTGCCCGATTACGCCCGTGGAACAGACGAGAACATCGCTAGAATCGATTTTGAGTTTTTGCGCAACCGCGTCCGCTTCTTTTTTTGCGTTTTCAAAACCTTGCGAACCCGTGCAGGCGTTTGCGTTTCCGCTGTTCATAATCACAGCCTGCGCCTTGCCGTTTTTGATTTGCGCCTTTGTGAACTTGACGCACTCGGCTTTAACGCGGTTTTGCGTAAAAACGCCCGCCGCATTACAGACGCTTTCGCTAAAAATAAGCGCGGTGTCAAAAGTCGTGCGGCTCGCCTTGATTTTGTTCAAACCGCCGCTCGCCAAAAATCCTTGAGAAGCCGCAACGCCGCCTTCGATGAATTTAAATTGCATAAATATTCACTCCACTTTGAAAGATTTGCATAAATATACAAGCATTTTCCCGATTCTGCAAGAATTCTTTTTTGCCTTCGGCGGTTGAAGTTCTCGAAACCTCAATCACGCGCGGCGGTTGAGCGTAGTCGAAACCAAAATCAAAATTTCTTAACGCAAAAATTCTGGAAGGGGTTTTCCTTGTTTTTTCCAGGCTTTGTATTCTGCCGTGGCTGTAAAAAGTACGTCGCTTGAAGAATTTAGCGCGGTTTCAAGGCTGTCCTGCACAACGCCAATTATGAATCCAACGCCCACAACTTGCATTGCCGCGTCGTTTGAGATTCCAAAAAGCGAGCAAGCAAGAGGAATCAAAAGAAGTGAACCGCCCGCAATTCCAGACGCGCCACACGCGCCCAACGTGGAAAGAACACACAAAATCAATGCGGTTGGAATGTCCACGCTGATTCCAAGCGTGTGCGCGGCTGCAAGCGTCATAACGGAAATAGTAATCGCAGCACCGTCCATATTTATCGTCGCGCCAAGCGGAATCGAAACGGAATACATTTCTTTGTCCAGCCCCAAATCTTCGCAAAGTTCCATGTTCACTGGGATATTTGCCGCCGAACTTCGCGTAAAAAACGCCGTAATTCCGCTTTGTTTTATGCACCGCCAAACGAGCAGATACGGATTGCAATGAAGATTCATCGCGACCAAAAGCGGAGAAACGACGAGTGCCATAAAAAACATCGAACCGACAAGAACGGCAAGAAGCGAGCCGTAACTTTTGAAAATCCCGATTCCGTTTGTTGAAACCGTCTGAAAAACGAGTCCAAAAATTCCAAATGGCGCAAGATTTATAACCCAACGAACGATTTTTGAAATTCCATCGGAAACGTCCGACATTACTTTTTTTGTGGTTTCGTTCGCGATTGATTTTATCGAAAATCCAAAAAGCGAAGCCCAAACCAAAATTCCAATGTAATTTGCACGAACGAGCGCGTCGATTGGATTTGAAACCGCGTTTATCAAAAGATTCTTCAAAACTTGAGAAATTCCCGTGGGCGCGGCACTTTCTGAAACGTTTTTTGCAAGCGAAATCGTTTGTGGAAAAACAAAACTCGCGATTACCGCCACAAAAGACGCAAGAAGCGTGCTAAAAATGTAAAGCAAAAGAACCGTTCCAAATCGGCGGTCGAGTTTTGAGCCGCCTTTTGCAAGCGACGTTGCCACCAGCGAAAAAACAAGAACGGGTGCGACCGCTTTTAACGCGCCAACAAAAATCTCGCCAAAAATTCCAAGCCAACTCAAAGAAGGAAGCAAAAGTCCCAAAATCACGCCGATTACAATGCCAATCAAAATGCGCAAAATTAGGCTCGTTCCGTTATAAAACGCCACAATCCGATGCACAATATTTTTTTCCATACAAAACCTCTTTTTTTATTGTTCATATTTTTGCAGTTCATTTCAATAAATCTTTTAGATTTTGTAAGAATCGATTTTTTGCAAAAAAAACGCGGTGGATTTTACCGCTCCACCGCGCAATTTGTTTTTGGAAAAATCAACGTTCGCTTTTGTGATTTTGCGAAACCGCGTCAAAAAATGCGTTGTTTTTTACGCCACCTTCGCCGCCGCGAAACGCTTTTCTGTTGTAAAGAATCGTATCTTCAACTTCGCCCGTTTTTCTCATTGACGTGGCAACCGCTTTTCCAGAAGGATTCATCATGCTGTACTTTAATTCGTATTGAAGCGAATGGTCGCGACTAAACTTAAAAACCATTCCAGAGAGAATCAAAAATAACAAAACCGCAAACGCCACAATCGAAAGGGCAATTCTTTTTGCAATGCGCAAAACTTTCTCTTCGTCAATGACTATAACCATATTTCCTCCCGCGTAATTATTGAATTTTCGGAGAATTTTTGACTCCATTTTATGATAGAATCAAAAAAGTCAAGAGGAGAAAAGATGTTTCCGCCGTTTCCAACGCAAAAAGCCGCAAAAATTTGCGCCATCGTAATCGAAAAAATCAATTCGGGTGAAATTAAAATCGAGCGCGTAACGCAAATCAGCGAAGAACGACGCGAAAACGGTTTTATGGTGGGCGCGCTTGTTTGCACGGACAAAAACGGCGACGAAAAAAATCTCATCACGATTTCTGGAATTTCTCGCCGCCTTGTTCTGCCCGCGTCCTTGCCGTTTATTTTTGTGCCTCCGATTGTTAGCGCGGCACAAATCGCAGACGCGCTTTCTGAAAACGACGCAGAAATCCACGCCCTCACGCAAAAAATCAACGCGGAAATTGAACGCAGTCGAAATGTGGTCATTGAGCCACGTCGAAATGTAAACGATTTAATCGAACGGCGAAAAATTCTTTGCGCTACTTCTCTTTCTCGCGTTCACGCACTTTACAATTTTCATTTTGCGAACGGCGAAAAAAAATCGCTTTTTGAGATTTTGAAAACGCCTGCAAAACTTCCGCCAACGGGAACGGGCGATTGTTGCGCGCCAAAACTTTTTGATTTTGCGTTCAAAAACGCACTTCTTCCAGTGTCGCTTTGCGAAAACGTTTTTCCGTCGGGCGAAGAAAAAAATCCGTGCGACGAGCGATGTGCGATTTTACTTCCAAAAATGCTCGGTCTAAAAATCATTTTTCGCGACGATGACATTTGCGTAATCGATAAGCCAAGCGGACTTTTGTCTGTGCCTGGTCGTGGCGAAGAAAAACATGATTCTGCGCAAACTCGGCTTAGAAGGCTTTTTCCGCAAATTCCTGAAAAATGCGCGATTCATCGGCTCGACATGGAAACGAGCGGAATTATGATTCTGGCGATGAATCTTGAATCTTTGAAAAAAATGCAACGTCAATTTGAAAACGGCGAAGTCAAAAAAGAATACGTCGCGCTTTTGGACGGCGTTCTTTCAAAAATGGGAATCGCAAAAACTGGCGAAATGGAAACGTTTTTTCGCGTGGATTTGGAAAATCGTCCGCACCAAATTTGGGACAGTGTTCACGGAAAAAAGGCAATTACGCGCTGGGAGATTTTGGGCGTTCAAAATTATCACGCGCCAAACGGAGAAATCCGCCCCGCAACGCGCGTTCGATTTTTGCCACAAACGGGACGCACTCACCAACTTCGCACGGCAAGCGCGGATTTGCACGGTTTTGGCGTTCCTATTATCGGGGATTCGCTTTATGGAAAAAAAGACGCGGGCGAACGGTTAATGCTTCACGCACAAAAAATCGAATTTTTACACCCGCGCACAAATCAAAAAATCGTTTTTGAATGTACGGCAGATTTTTAATTTTTTGTAGTGTTACAAAATGTATGCAAAAAGTCGTTTGTTGAGCGAAGTCGAAACGAACAACGCAACAATTTTTCGTGCATTTCGACTGCGCTCAATTAGCGAAAAATATCTTTTTTTTACGTTGAATTTTTCATGCGGTGGTAGCGTTGCCACCATTCCAATTTTTCTTTGTAAACTTCGGCTTCGTGCTGTTTGAATTCTCCGTCGATTTTGGCGATTTTATCTTGCAATTCTATAACCGCGTCTGCTATACACGGCTCAAAATGCGTTCCGCGCGAATCGTAAAAAACGCGCATCGCCGCTTCGATTGACATTGGTTCTTTGTAGTAACGTTTGCTGATGAGCGCGTCCAAAACGTCCGCCGCCGCCATAATTCTTGCGCAAAGCGGGATTTCGTTTCCACGTTTTCGTTCTGGGTAGCCCGTGCCGTCCCATTTTTCGTGGTGGCAATACGCCATTTTGATTGCGATTTCGTTGAATCGTCCGTCGCCGATTTTTGGCAAAAATGACAAAAGTTCCTTGCCTTCTTTTGGGTGGCTTTTCATCATTTCAAATTCTTCCACGGTGAATTTTCCAAACTTGTTTAAAATGCCTTCTGGAATGTGGATTTTTCCAATGTCGTGCAGAAACGCCGCATTCGAATACATTTCGATGTTTTCGTCGGTCAATTCTTCCGTAAAATGTCCAGTTTCGCGAAGATGTTTTGATATTAATTCAACATATTTTTGTGTGTGAATAACATGACTTCCTGTTAAAAGGTCGTGGCTTCCTAAGACTTCTGCAACAAATTTTATGAGTTTTGATTGAGTTTCTTCTAGTTCTAGCTTTTTTTGTTCTAGTCCCGCCTTACTTTCGCGTAGTTTTTCAACAAAATCCCCGCGGTCGTCTGCCAACGACATTAGTCGTCTAAGCGTGGCGTTGTTCCGCTCCGAAATCACGTTGACTACAAGAAGCACGAACGCAAATTCAATCGTGAATCCCACGGCAACGGGAATGTATCCCACAGCAAAAGATTCGTTGCCGAATATTTCAGCACCATTTTTGAACTTTATAAAAAGCGAAAGTATCATTCCGATATAACTGAATATACAAAAAAAACGGGATAATATCCTGTCGTAATACAGGCACGTCATTATAGGCACTATTCCATAAGCGACATAAATGCCAATGTGAACCTGCGTTCCCAAAAGCGCGATGAAAATTTGAACGACAAAAAGTCCAAAATACATTGTAAACTTTGGGAATTTTTTGTTTTTTACAAGAAAAATATGAATCGCTGAAGTCAAAATTGCGTAAGCAAGCGCACCAAGCGAAAATGTAAAAGGAACGCTGAAAATTCCAAAATATGTAAAGATTATTAACAAAATCGGAACTGCATTCATTGACCACAAAAGGCGAGAAATCATGTGGTTTATATGTATAATGTTTTCAGCAAAAAATTTTTCGTCCGTGATTGACATACGCCTAATTCTACTCTGAAAACGCCCATAAAGCAAAGAGAAAGGCGCGCGTTTACGCAGAACTAGATTCCATAAATAACAATTTTTTTGCGCACCGTCAAAAAGTCTGTAATAATTAAACCGTGAAAAAATTGCTTCAAACGCTATTTTTATTTTTTTGCGCACCTCTTTTTGCGTACCGCACAATTCCCGTAGTAGCGGTGGATAGCGCACTTTGGAGCGAAATTCGCATTTTTGAAGATTGGTCGTACTCGGATTGTCAAGGTTCGTTTGTGGAATATCCTGAATTTGTTGCGCCGACGATTCATTACACGCTTCATTTTTTTGACGAACGCCAGCACAAAATCGAACTTAGGCTTTCGCGGCAAAATGGCGAGTTGGATTTTTTTGCACACGTTTTGGATTTGACAGATTTTTCGGAAAACGTAATCAGAATAAAAAAAACGAGCGAATCCGCTCGTTTTTGAAAATCATTTGTGCGCTAATGCCAGCGCGGAAATCTCCGCCGCCATTTTTTCAAGTGGCACTTGTTTTTGTACGCCACCAAGTTCAAACGCGACTTTTGGCATTCCGTAAACAATCGACGTTTTTTCGTCCTGCCCAAGCGTCCACGCGCCTTGTCGTCGCATTTCCGCAAGTTCCTGCGCACCGTCTTTTCCCATGCCAGTCATAATTACGCCGAGACATCGATTTTGGTACATTTTTGCCATCGATTCAAACAAAACGTCCACGCTTGGTCGGTGTCCGTTTCGTTGCGGTTCTTGCGAAAGTCGGATTTTTTTTCTGCCAAAATTCCCCGATTCCACAACGATGTGAAAATTTCCTGGCGCAATGTAAACGTGTCCGCCTTCAACCACATCGCCGTTCGCCGCTTCTTTTACGGAAAGCGGACAAATTTTATCGAGCGAAGTCGCAAATTCTCGCGTAAAACCTGCGGGCATGTGCTGAACAACAAGAATCGGTTGCGGAACTTTTGGGTCAATCGCACGGAAAACTTCGCGAAGCGCGTTTGGTCCGCCCGTAGAAATTCCAATCGCAATCGCTTCGATTCGCCGCCGTTTTTTGCGCAGATTGCGAAAACGAAAAACGCGAACTTTCTGTAACGCTCGGTCGAGAAATCGAAGACGCGCGTCGCTCACGCTCGGAATCGATGATTTTGTTCGCCGCCTCCGCGCCCATCGTAGTGCGAAGTTTTCGTTCAAACGAACGTTCGCTCAACGATTTTGAGAAAAAATCGCTCGACTGAACAGCACGCCCTTTTCGTCTTGCGTATTGTCCGCCGTAAGACGAAATCAATCCGATTAAATTGTCTGCAACAGAATTTATGTCGGCAGAAACAGAACCGTTTGGTTTTGTAATAAAATCACTTGCGCCCAGTTCAAGACATTCCATCGTAACTGCCGCGCCTTTCTCCGCAATCGAAGAAAGTATGATGACAGGAATGTCAATGTTGTGTTCTTTGCGATATTTTAAAAACTCGATTCCGTTCATTTCGGGCATTTCAATGTCCAAAACGATTACATCGGGTTTTAACTGCGGAATTTTTTCAATCAAAAAACGACCGTTCATCGCTTTTCCGACGATTTTCATTCCTTCCGCGCCGTCAACAATTCTTGAAATTAAATTGCGCATAAGCGCGGAATCGTCGCAAATAAGAACCGAAATATCTTCCATTTTCCGCGCCTCCTTACAAATTCTTTTGGTATAGACACGCCCAATTTGTTTTCAAAAACTCAAATTTTGTGTCCATTCCAAACAACGATTCTGAATGTCCAATAAACAAAAACGAATGCGCTCCCATTGCCGTCCAAAATCTGTCAACGGTGGATTTTTGTGCCGCCTCGTCAAAGTAAATCAAAACGTTTCTGCAAAAAACCACGTCCAAATTGCGAAGTCCAGAATCGTTTCGCAAATTGTGATAGTCGAATTTGATTGTGGACATCAAGGAATTGTTCACTTGATAGCCTTTTGTTGTGCGCGTGAAATATCTGTCTAGGTATTTTTGCGGAATCCCAGAAATGCGCGCGTTTGGATAAAATCCCTGCTGCCCCACCATTAACGATTTTAGAGAAATGTCTGACGCAACAATCTGAAACTTGTACGGGGGCGGAAGCACGTCTGCCAAAATCATCGCGATTGTATACGGCTCTTCTCCCGTAGAACACCCCGCGCTCCAAATCCGTATAGTAGTATTTCCAGTTTTCTTCTTATTTTCTATAATGTGGGGAACGACGTAATTCACAAGCGCGTCAAAATGCGGCTGATTTCTAAAAAATCGAGTCAAATTCGTCGTAACGGAATCGAGCATTATTTTCATCTCCTCTTTGTTAGAGGTGATGAGGCGGTAATATTCTTGAACAGAATTGAGTCGCTTTTCGCGGAGTTTTTCTTTTAGACGGCTGTCCAAAATCGAACGATTTGTTGCGGAAAACGTGATTCCCGATTCGTCGTAAATAACCTTACGGAACATATCGAATTCCGCATCTGTCAATAAGTCTGCCATGAAAAAATTATACACCCGCAAAAACAAATTGTGAAGAAAAAACGATTTTACGCATTGGTGAAAAATGACATAAATACAAACATACGTTTGATTACAAAAATTGCTTATTTGAACGCAAAAAAGGCGGCATTTTTTCGCCGCCCGCTTCCGCAACTCCGCCTTTTGCCAATGCCTTTTTCATTTCTTCGTTTGCCATTTGTATGTTCTCCTCGTGCATTTTACATATATTTATACGAATGACTTTGCAAAAAGGCTAATTTCAGCCAGGAAGATTGTCCGTTCCTGCAAGACCGCCGACAACAGCCCCGCCTGCCGCAGTTCCGACTCCCGCTCCAATAGCCGCACCGATTCCTGTTGCCATAACATCAACTCCAAATTCCGTAATCATTGCAGTTGCCGTAGTATGAACAATATTTACCGTTCCAGCAACTATAGTTGAACCGATTCCTGCGCCCACGCCTGTGCAAATCAAAGCCGCGCCCACGACGATTGCCGCGCCGATTGCGACTTTTTTCCAGTTTTTGCTCCACCAATCACAAAAACCGCCCCCAGACACATTGTCAAGTTCCTCTTCGGTAAGTTCCATAGGCTCTGTGTTTTTCTGCTTTTTTGTTGACATTGCGGCTTCAAATTGCCCCTGAATAAAATCGCACTGCTTTTCCAATTCAGACACCGCAAGTTCAGGATATGCCACGTGAATCGCCTTGAATGCTTCTTCGGGCGTGTGAGAGGCTTCCACCATTTCCGTGAGTTTCTCCGCATCGAATCTATCAGACACCTTTTCGATGTCCGCTGTTGTCATTCCGCTCTGTGCCAATGCTCTTTTCATCTCTTCGTTTGTCATAATTATTTCTCCTCGTGCATTTTTCACTTTGTTTATTGCGTTTACATTTATTTATACGAAGCGCACTCAAAACGGGCTAACTTTTTTTGCAAAAAAAATGGTAAAAAATGATAGTATAAAAAGGGAGGTGGCAATATGTGCCAAATAGCAGTTCAAATTCCAGAAGCGGTTTTGTACGACACACACATGACGGCAATACAGGCAAATGATTATGTGAGAAAACTTATTGCGCTTGATTATTACACGCGCCAGCACGTTTCAATCGGATATTGTGCTCAGATTGCGCAAATGACGGAGGAAGATTTTATTCGGTTTCTTTCTGAGAACAATATTTCGATTTTTTCGTTTGACGACAAAGACGAATTCCTCGATGAGATGAGAAATGCCTAGAGTAATTGTGAATTCAACACCGCTTATCATTTTGAGCAATATCGGAAAACTGGAGTTGCTTAAAAAATTGTATGCAGAGATTTGTATTCCAAAAGCAGTTTTTGATGAAGTGTGTGCAAAAGAAGATTCTGCTTGTCAAAGAATTTTGGATTATCCTGATTGGATTCATATCTGTAAAATAAAAGACGAAAGCCAAAAACGAATGTATCAAGCCAAACTTCACGCAGGTGAAGTTGAGGTGATGATTTTAGCACAAGAAAATCCTGTAGCTGACCTTGTTATCCTAGATGATAATGCAGCGAAAAAGACTGCAAAATTTTTGGGATTAAAAGTTACAGGTTCTCTCGGCGTTCTGCTCAAAGCAAAAAAAGAAAATCTCATCAGAGAAGTAACACCGCTGATGAAGCAACTGATTGCAAACGTTTTTTATATTACGCGCGATGTTTTTGATTTGGTAAAAAATGCTGCGGGTGAGCCGCTTCCACCATTTCGGTAATTTTCTCAGCGTCGTATTTTTCAGAAATCTTTTCGATGTCCGCTGTTGAAACTCCGCTCTTTGCAAATGCCATTTTCATTTCTTCGTTTTTCATAATTATTTTTCCTTCGTGCATTTTTCACTTTGTTTATTGCGTTTACATATATTTATACGAACGACTTTTGAAAAAGGCTAATTTTTTTTTGTATTTTGCGCATGATATATAAAATGACATTAAAAATTGTCGCGTTTATGAAATTGCATAAAACTATAAAATACAATATTTTGTAACGATTTGCCAAAAAGGGTGAATGGACGGCTTGGGAAAATCTTGAACATAAGGAGTTTCTATAAAAAAGACTTCAGAATATGTCTTTGTTCATAAAAAGGTGTACAAAAAGTACATCAATCGTTGTCGAAATCTTCTTCGTTATCCCATTCTTTATCGATGAAAACGCCGCTTTCGTCCGCGTGTCCCTCGCTCTGCCACATATCGCCTTCGCAAACGGCGGTAAAGCGGAACTTCCAGCCCTGAGATGCAAGCGTTTCGTACAGTTTTACAGGCGCGTCCCACGGAGTCTCAAAGCCGATTTGCCGCTTTTCTTTGTTGACGAAAGAATTGCTCGCGTCCCACTTCACGCCCCAAAAATCCATTTGCCAATCGTACCAATTAAACCACTCTTTTCCCTTTACACGCCCGAGTTTAAGCCCGTCTTGGCTTTTTCCGTCTGCGCTCAGTATGTATTTCTCGCCATACTTTTCGCGGCATTCTGCCTCCGTTTCTGGCTCGGCGACGACAGAAGCAAAACTAAATGTCAGTCCCTCCTCGTCCTCTTTGCAATACGCTTTGCAAAATGCGCTAAACGCTTTCGCTGTGTCAAAGTGCATTGTGTTGTCAATCCAATTCGGCATTTGTGCTTTTCCTCCTTATATTGTTTTATTTTAGAGTGATTTCTACAAAATCATATGAATTCAGCGTCTGAGGCTGAACATTGCCGTCATTCTCGATTTTCGCTAGATATTTGCTTGGAGCAACACCGCCGATTTTCGCGCTCAACTCGGCGAAATAGACTTTTCCGAGGGCTATGCCGATGAGCGGCATCATTTTCGACTTTATACACAAGTCGATGTTCATGATTTATTCTTCTCGACCAAAATCCTGCAAGTTCATGTTTCAACGGTTCTGGCTTTCCGCTTCCTTCGAATGGAGTTCGGCAGATTTCTTTTATCAAGTCATTTATTTTCTTAAATATTTTTCTGTCTTCCGTTGCCCAACTTTGATACTCTGCAAGCGACTTTTGAGTAAATGAAACAATCACAAATCCGCCTCTTTGAACGAAACCAAATCGCTATGTCGATTTATATCTTCGATTGACTGTAAAAGGGCTGCTTTGTTTGCTTTGCTTGAAAGCAGATAGTCAGTTTCGTCATCGTCTTTCGTGCTGATGACGAGTTCTCTGTCTTTGAAAAATGTTTTGAGCATATTAACAAAATCGTCTGTAATTTCGCTCGGTCTAACCGTAAAAACACCTGTCATAAATTCCACCTATCCATTGCATTTATCCCCAGATTGTGAGAATTTCAGAAGCTAACTTCTGCTCTCTATCTTCGATTTTCTGCTCATTCCAAATGCCGTCTTTGTCATCGTCAGCAACCACATCGTCGCTTGTAATTGAAAGTGAAGCATATTTTCTGACTCCTGCTTTTCTGCCTTCGCCTTCAATTTTTTTCTGAAATGTGTTGTTGCTGATTGAATCGTTTAATTTTCCATTCAAAAGAGTCATATTTCCAAGTGAAGTGATTTTTTTGTTTCTTCGGATTTTCCCGTCTGCCAAGTTGGTGATTGTGATTCCATTTTCATCGACGTAAGGAACGCTGTCATTAGACCAATGTTCTTCCCACTTCTGAGGCATTATATGCTCAAGTTGATAATTGTACTGAAGCATTTTTGTATCATATTTTTGTGCAATAAATCTGCGGTGAAGTTCAATCCAGAAAAGAATGAGCGTACCAAGTTTATTTGTTACGTCAGTTGAGATTCCTTTTTTGGTGGTGTTACGAAAGGTATGCTGGAAGAAGAAAAGTTTTATGATTAATGAAATACAAAGCAGAAATAAACGCTTTGAAATGATAAAACAACTTCT
>CAJOEO010000081.1:6429-9409 GCA_905233535.1 uncultured Treponema sp. | reverse complement strand
GGACGTTGGAAAAGGTCGGATATTTTTTTGTCCGCCGAAGAAAACAAAAACAGCGAGCATACACCCGCTGATAAAAATGGAAGAATAAATTTTAGATGTTTGTTCATTTCTGTCCTTTTCTTTATATAAAAAGAAATCCCGCAGAAAATCTGCGGGACCGTTTCCTATCCAAAAAGAACGGTTTTTACTCCGCCCACTCGGTGTCCTCTTTTGCCTCACTCGCGCGACTAGATGCCGTAGCAACTCCGCTCGAACCGCCTTTCGTATTCCCTGCAATTGTTGTGGTGTTCAAACTGCCTTTTCTAAGACCGCCAGAAGCTTTTGCCACAAGATTTGCAACCGTTCCAGTCGATTTGCCTTTGATGACAATCGTCTGTCCGTTCTCGCCGACAACCGTCAACGAAGAATTTAGTCCCGCAGTGAGTTTCGTATCGCTTTGGAGCGTTTGCCCTGCTTTTACGACATCACTTCCTGCTTTTACTGAACCTTTCACAGCTTTTACCGTGAAATCCTCTGCAAACGCAAACGATGCGAATGTTGCGATTGCCACTGCTGCAAGAATCTTTGCTTTCATGTTCTTACCCTCCATGAAAAAATGTGAAGATTTCTATGTGCATTGCACATAGACCCCACCCCCACCTAATTATGTCCGAAAAATGAATTTTTATCAAACATTTTTATATCACTAAAATGTCGTTTTATAAGGCTTATTTCTTGTTTTTGCGCCGTCTGACAGTTTTTAGCGCGACAGAACCGCCTCCAACAACGACTGTTGCGATTACGACCGCTTTTATAATTTTAACGATTTCAGCCGAAGTTTCTTGACTTTCTTTGACTTCTGCTTTATTTTCGTCAGAATTTTCGGTGAACGTCGGTTTTTCTTCCTCCTCGATTTTTGCG
This sequence comes from uncultured Treponema sp., assembly GCA_905233535.1. Classification (GTDB taxonomy): domain Bacteria; phylum Spirochaetota; class Spirochaetia; order Treponematales; family Treponemataceae; genus Treponema_D. The sequence continues at coordinate 8,509 of CAJOEO010000081.1, read as the reverse complement.
ATTGTGCTTTCGTTCTCTCTCTTCTCATATTTATACGAACGACTTTCATCTGTGGCTAATTTTTCCGCACGATTTTTTGAATTTTTCTGCTCGGTCGGTGCGTTTAGCATACGCTGTGCTTCTTCCGCTCGACTTGCAAAATCCTGCGCGATTTGGTTCGCTCGATTCTGTTCGCTAGAAATCGCGTTTTGATTTTGCGCCGTGCTTTCGCTGATTTGCGTTTCGGAAACGGGCGCAGTCGTGGACGCTTTCGCGCTTTGTTGTGGGCGACTTTGCGCGCGTTCGGCGAGTTCCTGTTCCGCGCTGATTTGTCGCGTTGCTCGCGTTTTTGTCGCAGATGAATTTGGCGTGATTCCAAAGAATCCTGAAATTCCGCCAATCAAACGAGAGAACACGTTTGCATTTGCATTGGTTGTGGTTATCGGATTGCCGAAAACGTCCGTGAGTGAAACGTTCGTAAGAGAGGTTACGCCAGATATTTCGATAGTGTTGCCAATTTGCGGATTGTCAAAACTGATAGACGATGTTCCTGTTGTTGAAACTTCATTGCCGTCGATTGTAACTGAAACCGCAATTTCTGTTACTCCGTCGATTGTAACCGAAGAAATCGCCGTTCTTGTTCCGATTCCGCTGATTGTAAGTGTTGATGAAGTTTCATCAAACGAATATGTTGCAGTTCCCGCAGAGTACGCCGTCCACTTGTTTATTTCACCGAATTGGACAGCTTTTTCTTCCGATTCGTTTCCAACTTTGTCTTTGACTTTTACGCTCAAAGCCGTGTCGCTCAAATCCGTCGGGAACGGAATCGAAGAAATCGAAGTCGCGTCCGTGTATGCGGTGGAATTTGACAATTTGTAGCCTTTGAGTCCGCTTCCGCTGTCGCTCGCTGTAACGGGAATCGTCGCGCCCGATTTGTAGAAATTCGTTGTGGCAGTTCCGCCAACGTAGCCTGTTGCAACGTTCGTTGGCGTTTCTACAGTAACGGTCGGAGCAGTGCCGTCTTGTGTGAACGTGAGAGTCTTTGCACTTGACGAAAGACCAAGCGCGTCTGAATTCACGCCCTCATAGTTGTATTTTGCTGTTATCGCGACATTTCCGTTTGGCGAAGAAACAGAAAGCGGACTTGCGGAAGAGTTTGTTCCGTCTGTAAAGACGACGTTTTCAGTTACGTTTGTTGTAAGCGCGATTTTTGCCGCGTCGATTTGGTTCGAGTTGTAAACATACATCGTGCCTGTATTTGTATAGTAATCAGAGCCGACCGTCGTGCCGTTTTTTGTGAATGTAACGCTAGAAACCGTCGGCGTGCTAAGCGGTGCAAGCGAAACGAATTCGATTGTTGTGGTAGCGGTGTTTCCTACGCTGTCCGTTGCGGTAATCGTTACGCTTGCAGGAATCGTCGAAAGCGTCAAAGTGTTTCCGCTCACGCTTACAGAATCCGCGCTGAATATTGCGTCCGCGTCGCTTGCAAGGCTCAAGGTCAAACTTGTTTCTTCTGAGTTATTATAGTAGATTTTTTGCGAAACCAAAACGGCTTTTGGACTTCCGCTAATAGTAACGGTGGGAGCGGTAACGCTGTCGTCTTTTACGAGCGTAATTGAAAGCGCGTCAGATATGTTTCCAACATTGTCGCAGGCGTAAATTGTTTTTACTCCCGCGCTCAAATCCGTTCCGCTTAAAGTTATCGCGTCCGTCCAAGTTGTCGCTGCGGCACTTGTCGCAAATCCTTTGAAGCCCGACTTTGAATCGGTTGAAGAAAGATTGAATGTCAAACTTGTGGCATTGCTTCCGAATGTAACTGTGTTTTCGCTTCGTTTTGAGTACGAATTTCCGCCCGAATTGTCCGTTACGCTAGAAAGCGTGGGCAAAGTCGGCTTTTCTGTGTCTTGCGTGTATGTTTTTGAAGTTTCGGCTTTTCCAATATTTCTCAAATAGTCTTTTACCCAAACGTATATTTTATCTCCGTCTACGCTTCCAATGTCGAGCGATTGATTTCCTGTTGTTGTTGCAGAAATTTCTGTCCAAGTTGTCGGCTCTGCATCGGTCGTTGTTATTGCATACGCCACAACTCCAACATCGTCGC
>CAJOEO010000081.1:0-6330 GCA_905233535.1 uncultured Treponema sp. | reverse complement strand
TTTGAATATTGTAAACAAAGTCGCGGACATAAGCATAAATCGTTCCGCTCGCGCTCATCGCGATTGTTGGATTTGCGCTCCAATCGGAATCGGAAAGTGCTTTCAATGCTGTTTCATCTAACGAAATTTCTGAAACATAGAAATCTTTTACGCCAGAGCCGCCGTCATCATTTGTTGAAAGAACATCTTTTGCGGTAAATGTGAATGTCAATATTCCTGCGCTTGCGTTTATGTAGATTTTTTTGTTCGCAGAATCAACGGTGGAATTTTCGTTTGCGCCCGAAGAATCCGTTGCTGTGAATGTTTTGATTATTGGCGGCGTGTTGTCGTATCTCCAGACAGATGTGTCGTCATCATAAGACATCGTTTTTCCGTCTGAAATTTGCGTATCAGTTGCCGTGTAAATCTTAAACATAAGTCCGCTGTAACTTTCCAAATTGCTTGGCTCAATATTCGGCGTGATTGAAATCGTATCGCTTGAACTTGCGCTCAAGTTGTTGGCGTGTTTTACGCTTTTTGAATTGTCTGCGATAACGGCATTGAAATATTTTGGATATGCCTCGCTGTTTGTGTTCGTTAGAACAAGTTCAGTAGAAGCGTTGAACCAAGCAACGCTATCTAATTCTGCCGCGTTATTAAAGGTGTATGTAAATGTTGGCTTTGCAGGTTCTTCGCATTTTACGATGAGCGGAGTTTCGCCCACATTTCCCGCGTAATCCACAGGATAGAATGTGCGCTCGGCATTTGCGCCCCAGCCTCCGCTTGCCTGCGTGAATTCCACGGCGGGATTGTCGCCATTGAATGTTAAATCGACTTCCGCGTAATAAGGACTTGGAGAAGTCGTTTCAATCCAGCCCAAAATTCCATTCTTGTCTGTCGCTTTTAGCGTGAGTGTAAGCGTTTTTACATTCCAAGACGGCGAAAGTGTAACCGTGTTTTCATTTTGAGAAACTTCGCAATTTCCGTCCCAAATCGTTTCTGTTGCGCCATCGGGTTTTTTAGGCGCGTTTTCCGTCAGTGTTTTGATTGTTGCGTCTGCTTTTTCATAAGTTTCCGTATCCGCCACAGGCTTTTCGTTATCAAAAATCCACTTTTCGCTGTCTTTCCACTTTAGCGTTGCCGTAGACGAATTGCTTGCGTTTCCAACATTGTCTTTTAATCCGTCGATTACGATTGCGTCGCTGACGATTGCGTCGCTGACGATTTTGTCTTTTATCGCCGCCGCGCCGATTCCTTCGGTTGTTTCTTCGAGAGAGAAAACGCTGAGCGTTTCTGTTGAAAGGTCGGCTTGGAGTTTTTCGTTCAAGCCAGAAGCCGCGTCTTTTTGCAAAAGAGTGAATTTTGCCGTTTCGCCAAAATAATTCGTTCCGCTTACTTGGTTCACATTTTCCGCAGAAGAAATTTCCACAGTCGGCGCGGCGGTGTCCTGCTTCAAAACCGCGTAGACGGTGTTTTTGTTTCCGTTTACGTCCGTCGCCGTGATTTCGATATTTGTTCCCGCCGCCGTTGCAGAAATATTTGCCGTCGCTGTTTTTGTCGTTTCTTCGTAATTGCCCGCCGCGGTTTCGTTTACTTTGATTTCGATTTTTTCAAGGTCGTCCGCATCAGAACTTGCGGTAAAAGCAATGCTCGATTCTTTTGTGTAAATCTCAATCGGAGCAGTTTCCTTTTTGCCGAAGTCAGTCGATTCTGAACCTTGCTTAATTGTTTGCGAGAATGTATTTTCGACAATTTTCTTTTCCGCTTCAAAATCCAAAGATTCGTCGCCCGCTTTTTGAACGCCGTCCGCCGCCCGCTTCCAGTAGCGGATTCCGTTTTTCGCCTTGATGTTGAGTTTCGGGGCAACCATATCAACGTATGCTTCGATTTTGACTTCTCGCGTGTTTCCAACATTGTCGTAAATGTAAATCGATGGTCGTGATTCGCTTCCGCTGTTACTCCATTCTTTGTATTTTGTTTTGGGAACAAAAATTTTTTCTGCATTTGCGCTATCGATTTTTCCATCGTCCATGGAAATACCGCGAAGTCCCGCGCCCGCTCCGTCGCTGAACCATTCGGTGAGAAGCGTTCTGCTTGCGTCTTTAATATCGATTTCCATATCTGAGTTGTTCGACCATGTTCCCAAGAACCACGCGCCTGTTCCTGCAATGTTGATGTTGATTGTGTTGTTGTCTTTGTCGGCTTGAACAACATATTTTTCATCAACTTGGAATTCTTTTTTGTCGTTGTCAATCGTGTCCTGCCAAACTGGCTCAACTTCGTCAACTTTAAGTTTCTCGCCTGGAGCGTTTGCGTTTCCGCCTTTGTCTTTTCCGTCAATCGTGGAGTATTTGACACTTGATTCTGTTCCTGCAAAGTCCACAGCCCAAGCGGTAATCGCGTTTTCGTAATTGCTGCTTGTTCTGTTTTTGAAGACTGCGCCTTTGATTTTAACTTTGACCGCGCTTCCTTTGACGGTCGGAGTGTCGTCCGCTGGGTCGATTGTAAATGTAATTGCGTTCTCGCTGAATGTGTACGCGCTGGAAGAAACCGCACTTCCGTCAACTTCGATTCCCGTAATATTTGCAAGCGAAACATCGCCGTCCAAATGGAGAATTTTGATACCAGAACCGCTTTCGTTTGCCGTAAGTTCGATGTCTGCAACGCCTTCGTTTCCTTTTGCGCCTGAAAGCCACAAGTTCGGCTCCGTGTCCGTTCCGAAATTGTCCACTGTGGAAACGACGATTTTTTCGATGAGCGGAGAAGACGTATCCACAGAAATATTCACTTCCGCCGATTCTGCGGAAACTTTTCCTGCAAAATCCGTTGCCTTTACTTTGATTTTGTACATTCCTTCGATTTTGGAATCTGCAAGCGTGATATTCTTGATTTTGAGCGTGCCTGTTCTTAATTTTCCAGGCTTTGCTTTTTCTCCGATGAATGTGATTTTATTTCCGCTCGTTGTGTAATCCGTATCGAGCGCAAGCGTTTCGCCGTTGTATGTAATTTCCGCAAAAACATTATTACCATCTTTATCTTTACCAGCAAACGGAGTCGCGCTCGCGCTTCCTTCTGGCGGCGTAATCGTAAGTTCGAGTTCGTGCAAACCGCTCGTTGCTTCCGTGAACGGAATTTCAAGCGTGTGGTTTTCAAGATTCAATGTTCTTGAAATTCCTCGCGGCTGTCCGCTGTCTTCTTGGATTTTGAGCGTGCCTAACACGGGGCTTGTGTTGTCGTATTTTAGCGGCGTGAGCGGGTAAATAGTGCTGACATTGCCCAAATCGTCTTTCATTGTAAATGTAACGGGAACGTCGCCGTCTTTTGTGTTTTCGATTGTAGGCACAATGTCTTCCGACGTTTTTTTCCAGTTCGCGCTTGCGCCCCAATTCGTCGCGCTTGTCATCTTTATAGCCCATTGCAAATCTTCGCTCTTTGAGCGCAATTTTTCGTGTCCGCTGTCCACTAACACTAAATTGCCGTTTTCATCTTTCGCGCTGTACGAAATCGTTTTAATCGTATCCGCGTTGAACCAGAGCGTTTCTTGCGCCGTTGTGTCTGTCGTTTTAAGTTGAACATTTGCCGCGTTTGCCGCAGTGTCTGGAGCCGTGGAATCTTTGACAACAAAAATGCTCTTTGCCCAGTTTTTCTTTTCTACGTTTACATTTCCTTCGATTGAGGAATTGTTGCCCGTGGTGTCTTCTGCCGCAATGTCGATTCGAATCAAACCGTCGCCCAAACTGCTCAAATCTTGTGTGAATTGGTAGCCTGTTGCAGTTCCTGATTCAAGCGTTTTGTAATCCGAGCCTGCACTTGAATCGTTCTGTTCAGGATTATATGGAATTTCCTGCGCTTTTATTGTTTGCGTTGAATCCGTTTTTCCGTCTGCGTCCAAAACTCTTACTGCGCTTGTAATAATAGAAGAAACATCGCCTTCTTCTGGCGTTGAGTTCGCGCTGTTATTTACATCTTGCGCGTAAACCCAAATGTGAACTTTATCTGTTGTTCTCTGCGAAAGAATTGTTTGTCCGTCTGCAGAATCAGCAATATACGATTTATCTGAATCAGAAATTTCATCTATCGTTGGGTCTGGTTTATAGTAAGTTGAGCCTGCTGCTTCTTTCCATTTTGAATTTGTAACATTAAAGCCCCAGCGTCCTGATGTATTGTCGTTGGAACTTCCACGTCCTGCGCGGATTTTGTCGATTACAGGCGCATAAGTGTCGTCCTGCGAACCAACTGTAAAGCGGATTTCTGTGTCGCTTCCCATTGCGTAGCCGTGACTGTCTTTTACATTCGCGCTTATGTGAACTTGAACCTGTTTGTTCGGGGTCATTTTTTTTGCGCCGACTCTGTTTTCGTCTCCGCCGTAAAGACGAATCGTTATCATCGTGCCTTTTTCGTTCATGCTTACATCGGTGAACCATTCCGTAATATCTTCCGTTGAAAGATTATCCATCGTTCCGTTTGCCTGATAGATTTTTATGTTTTCGCTTAATTTTCCGTCTTCCTCGATTAAAGACGTTGTGTCCATCGGCTTTGTAAAAAGAATACGAATCGGCGAGTTTTTTACAACATCGGCAACGCCACTTTGAGGCACGCTCAATTTAACTTTTGGGCGTTCCGCAACAACAGGCATCAAAAAAACGTCGCTTCTTTCTTTTTTTATGTTTACAGTGGCTTTTGTTGGGTCGCTTGTATCTGGCGTTATTTCAACGTCTTCAACAGGAAGTTCTTTTGATTTGTATAGAGTATCGTATGATTTTTCAGCGTTGTCGTCTTCGGAATAATAGAACATTGAATTGTGGTTTTTGTTCGTGGAAAAATCTTTTGTGGAAAATGCTTTCCAAGCATAAAAAGCGTATTCGCTTGAAGTCGTCGCCTGAACCGTAAACGGAACTTCAACTTTTTGTTTTGTTTCTCCGTTCGGCACGGTTGTTCCAAATCCGTTGTCAGCAAAACGCACAAAAGGCGTTATCACATTCGCATTTGCAACGCGCACTTCTTCGTCGATTTCCTCAAAAAACTTGTCGTCTTCCATCCAGTCGTCGCACGACGGCAGAATAGCAAGAAGAGTGAGCGCGATAATTTTCGTTGTTATTTTCAAAAACTTTTTTATTCTTGTCATACACGCCCTCTCTTTTATAAATCCGTTTCTGTATATTTTTCTCGTCGTTGCAAAAACTATCGTCGATTCCGCAAATTTTACTCGGTGATTTCTCAAAACTCTCGCAGTGATTTCGCAAAACTCTCGCAGTGATTTTGCAAATCTTTGCGGTGGTTGAGAATCCTCACGTGGTGGTTGAGCAAAGTCGAAACCACAACTTAATTTTAACCTAAAAACAATTTTTCTTGCAAAAATCCTCGGCGAATTTAACGTTCCATTTCAAGAAATTCGCCTTTGTCGCCGACAATAACCGTGCGTTTTTTTCCGTTCCGTTGGATTTCTTGGAACATAATTCGCTTTTTTCTTTTTTGCAATTTCTTTTTCTTTTTTAATTTTTTTGCTTTCTTTGGATTTATTGCCAAAAATTTCCCGCCAAAATTCGCATTTTTTGCCGTTCTAGTCGGAAAATCCTCTTTTGTTTTTCCAACAAATTCTTCTTCAACGACATTTTCGCTTTTTTTGCCCTCGAATTCTTCCTCAATGAATTCTTCGCTTTTCTTGCCCTCAAATTCTTCTTCAACGAATTCTTCCTCTTTTGGTGTGGATTCTTGAACAACGTTGTCGTCTTCTTCAAACCAAATAAGAGGCGGTTCAGGCGGATTGTCATTTTTTTCGTACCACATAATGGGCGGCGCAGATTCTGCCACCTTTTCCGCCACTTTTTCGCTTTTCGGTTTTCCAAAAAACTGCTCTTCCACAAACGCCTCTTCTTTGACTTCGTAAATCGGCGCGGGCGGAATGTTGTCTTCTTTTTCGTACCACATCAAAGGCGGCGCGGTTTCGTCGATTTTTTCTTCAGGCGTTTCCGTTTTTTCGGGTTCTTCGATTTCCTCTTCGGGCGTTTCGTCGATTTCTTCGTGTTTTTCGTCGGGCGTTTCCGATTCTTCGGGCGTTTCCGTTTCTTCAATTTCTTCGGGCGTTTCTGAATTTTCGACTGCGTTTTCTGCTTCTAATTTTTGTTTTTCTTCGAGTTCTTTCTGTTCTTTTTCCAAAGCGATTCTCTCTTCTTCCTCGCGCTGTAGGCGGTCTTTGAGTTCGGGTGTGTCTTCAAAAATTTCGTCGGGCTTAATTCCCAAAAAGTTGCTTCCAGGAATCGTGATTTGATTTACAAGACCAACGATTTCTTCTTCAATTTCGATTTCTGAATTTTCGATTTCTGAATTTTCGTTTTCTGAATTTTCGTTTTC
>CAJOEO010000080.1 GCA_905233535.1 uncultured Treponema sp. | reverse complement strand
CCGTCTTTGCCGAAATCCAAAAGCGAATCGTAAAACGACTTTGAATCCAACTTTTTCGCGCTAAGATTTCCGTTTTCGTCGCGTTCGCCAAGAATCGAGTCTAGCGGGGCGAAATTTTTTCGCACGCTGGAATTCTTCAAAAACGAGCCGACAATCACGTCGGGTTTTTCTTCGTCTTCGACTGGTGGCAAAGAGGTTGCGGGTCGTTCTTTGTAAATTAAAATCGCTCGTACTTTGTCTTGCTCTACGTTGAATTTTTCTATGTAGGACGCGATTTCTGCTTTGTCAGACCACACTACGATTGTATGTGGTTTATTTGAACACGAAAAAAGCAGAAACGCAAAAAGTGCGAGCGGGAAAAAAAATCGTTTCATCAAAAAGAATCGGCGGTTTTGTAAATTGCGTCGTAAACGCTGTCGATTTTTTCTTCGTCAAGCGAACTGAACGCAACTCGTAGCGTTTTTTCGTCAATGGCAATCGTGCCGATTCCGTTTTCGTCCAAAAGTTTTAGGCGCAATTTTTCCGCGTCGATTCCGTTCAATCTAAAACTCATAAAATATCCTGAATTGAACGGCAAAACTTCAAGGCGCGTCGATTTGTGCGAATCCACGAATGCACGAACTTTTTTGTAACGCGCACACAAAAGCGCGCGATTTTCCGCCTTTTCTGCTTCCAGCCGCGAATCGTCCAACGCGCGAAGCATTATGCTTTGCGAAGGCGTTGCCGCGCAACTCACCGACGAACGAATGATTCCCATGAGTTTTTTGACGAGTGCGTCGTATTGCGTTTCCGTCATGTTTTTTGAACCGAACGTTAAAAATCCTGTGCGGAAACCCCAAGCGAAATCTTCTTTTGTTGGACCGTCGATTTTTGCCGCCAAAATGTTTTCGTGCGCATCGCACAAAAGTGAAAAAAGCGATTCTGCAAAAATGTTCGATTCGTAATTTAATCCAAAATATGCGTCGTCGTTCCAAACGAGGATTTTCGTGCCACGTTCGGCTTCTTCTTTTATTGCCTTTGCGATTTCTTCCGCTTCCGCTTTTGTTGGCGAATATCCGCTTGGATTTTGCGGAAAATTCAAAATGACTCTAACAGAACCGTTCTGTTCTGCTTCTTTTTTGAGCGCGTTTTTGAGAGATTGAACGTCGAATCCACCGTCTTTGAACATGGAAAATTTGTGAAGTTCCGCACCGCGTCTGGCTTCCACGATTAGCGCGTAATTGTCCCAACTGGGGTCTGCCGCAAGAAGCGGGTGGCTTTCGTCCACAAACAAATCCGCCAAATACGAAATTCCCGCCGTAAGACCAGGAACAACGACTGGGAGCGAAAACGATTTATTTTTAAGAGAAGGATTTTTTTGAACAAGTTTTTCCTTCCATTTTTTTCTAAGTTCAAGATTTCCCGCAGTTGGCGCGTAAGAAACGAGTTCCGTCGCAGAAAGTTTTGGTGCGAACTCGGAAATCGCGTCCAAAATCAACGGCTTTCCGTTCAAAAGCGCAGTTCCAATCGTGGCGTTTGCGGTTTTGCCGCGTTGTTTTGCCTCTGCACTTTGCGCAATAATTCCTTTTGGAAAAAAAATTCGCTTTCCCAAATCCGACAAAAGTGCGCCCGCAGTCGTTGGCGCAAGCAAACTATTTAATTCTTGAGCTAAAGGATTCAACATAATCTCGCTATTTTATATGTTTAAATTGAGATTTTCAACGGACGTTTTGAAAACCATCGTTGCAGATTCTAAAAAAATGGTGGTTTCGACTTTCGCTCAACCACCGAAGACGCACGGAAACGAAAAACGCGCGTGTTCATCGTTCGTTTGTCTTGCTGATTCAAAAGGCGACAAATTCTCAAAATCTATAAAAATTGTTAGACTTTCAAAATGGAATTGACAGACGAAAATTGCAAAAATTGCATGGAACTCGTTGAAAAATGCCGAGCGGAATCTTCAAAGCGCGTGATTGGGCAGCGCGAAGTCGTGGACGGAATTTTGATGGCGGTCGTTGCAGGCGGACACGTTTTGCTTGAAGGCGTGCCTGGACTTGCAAAAACGCTTGCCGTAAAAACGTTCGCGCAGATTTCGGGGCTGGATTTTAAGCGAATCCAGTTTACGCCCGACCTTCTGCCCGCCGACATTTCGGGAACGCTTTTTTACGAACAGACTTCTGGGCGATTTTTGGCGAGAAAAGGTCCGATTTTTACAAACGTCGTTCTCGCCGACGAAGTGAATCGTTCGCCTGCAAAAGTTCAATCCGCTCTTTTGGAAGCGATGGCGGAAAAGCAAGTTACAATCGGCGACGAAACGTTTTCGCTTCCGTTTCCGTTTCTCGTTTTGGCGACGCAAAATCCAATCGAGCAAGAAGGAACGTACCCGCTTCCAGAAGCGGAATTGGACAGATTTCTTTTGAAGATTTTGGTTTCGTATCCGACTTTTGACGAAGAAATCCAAATTGTAAAAAGTGCAGGAAATGCCGAACTTTTTGAAGTTGACGCGATTTTGGACGCACAAAAAATCAAAGAAATGCAAGATTTGGCGCAGAAAATCGTTTGCGACGAAAAAATTTTAAAATACATCGTTTCGATTGTGGAAGCGACGCGCCCCACCGCAGAAAAAAACGCGCCTCGTCGTGGCGACATTTCGCGCTACGTTTTGTTTGGCGCGTCGCCGCGTGCTGGAATCGCGCTTTTAAAATGCGCCCGCGTCAACGCGCTTTTTTGTGGACGGCAATTCGTTCTTCCCGACGACGTGAAAAAAGTCGCGCCCGCGGTTTTGCGCCACAGACTCGTTCTTTCTTACGAAGCGGCGGCTGACAACATGACCGCCGATTCTCTCGTTCAAAAAATCCTTTCGCTCGTTCCGATTCCGTGATGAATAATTTTGAACCGATTTTTAAGAAAAATCTTGCGTCAAAATCCGCGCTTCTAAAAATCTCGTCCGTTCTTCTTGCAACGAATCTAAAAACTGGCGGATTTCGTTCGATTTTTGAAGGAAACGGAATCGAATTTAGTAGCGTTCGCGAGTATTTTCCAGGCGACAACGTTCGCGCAATCGATTGGAACGTAACGGCAAGAATGGGGCGAGCGTTCGTAAAACAATACGAAGAAGACCAAGAATTGAACGTTTTTATTTTGCTTGACGGCTCGGCTTCGATGCACGCGCTTGGTGGCGAAAAATTTTTGACTGCGTGTTGGTGCGCCGCGCTTTTGTCAAGCGCGACGCATTTGCGCGACGGCGCGGTCGGAGCGATTTTGTTTGACGGCGAATTGCGTTTTTGTTGCCCGCCGATTTCTGGATTTGCGCAAAACGCACTCGTTCTTTCAAAAATCGATTCGTTTTCAAATTCGGTTTCGCGTGGAACTGCAATCGAAGGCGCGTTGAATCTTTGCGCGACGCTTTTAAACAAACGCTCGCTGATTTTTGTGATTTCCGATTTCCGAGTGAACGCGGATTTGTGGAAAAACGGCGTTTCTTTTTTGGCGGCAAAACACGACGTAGTTGCAATAAAAATCGAAGAGCCGTTCGATTTCGCGCTTCCGCATTTGGGAACGCTCAATTTTTTTGACAGCGAAACATTGATTTCTCGCGTGTTGCCAACGTCGTCGTCGTCGTTTGAAAAATCTTGGAAAAAAGCGGCGGTGGAACGCGCGAATTTTTGGCGAGAAACGTGTGCAAAAAACGGCGTTTCCACAATCGAAATCAACACAAAAGACGACGTATGCGAAAGCCTTTCGCGATTTTTTGCAAAGCGGAGGCGGCGATGATTATCTCAAATCAGAAAAATTCGTCATTTAGAACGTGTTTCAGAATTCAAAAAAAGATTTTTTGCGCATTTGCGATTTTCTTTTTGACATTTTTTGCGTTTAGCGAAGTCGTTTCCGAAGCAATCGTTCCAACCGAAATTTTTGTGGGCGACACCGCGTTAATTCGGCTGACGAACGATTTTTTGCCTTTTCAAAAGATTTCCGAAAAATGCCTCGTCCGTTCGCTCACACTTTCTTCTATTAGTGCTGCAAAAAACGAATACGAATTGTTGATTCGCATTGTCCCCTGGAAAAGTGGCGAAATCAAAATTCCGCCGTTTGATTTGGGGCTACTCGTTCAAAAAACGCGCGAAAGCGAATCTGCGTTTCCCGTTCAAATCGTTGAAATTTCGCCGTTTTTTGTAAAAAGCGTCCTTGAAAAAACGGGCGAAAGCGCGTTTCGTCCGTCGTCGCCGCCACTTTTAATTCCTGGCACGTCGTTTTTGTTCGTTTTTTTTGCGATTTTTGTTCTTTTGATTTTGTTCGTGTTTTTTTTCACGCTTTCAAAATTCGGGGCGATTTCTTTTGTGATTGGAAAATTTTTTGAAAACGCCGCGATGAACAAAAACGCAAGAATCGCAATCAAAAACTTAAAAAAATTGAAGAAAAAATCGTTAAGCGATTTAGATTTTGCGGAAAATTTGCAAGCGATTTTGCGAAAATTTTTGAGCGGATTTTTGAAAAAAGACGTTTTTTCGTTTTCGACGAGCGAACTTTCAAAAGAAATTTCGATTTCAGGTTTTGAAAAAATCTTTTCGCGCACGGATTTTGTTCGATTTGCGAAAAATCTTCCAAAATCAGAATTTTTTGACGGCGAGCGAAATGCTCTTTTGGAAGACGCGATTTTTTTTGTGCAGAACGCTGTAAAATCTCAACAAACGGAAGAAAAATGAATTTGACTTTTTTAAATCCTGCCGCGTTTTTCGCACTTTTTTTGATTCCTCTACTTTTTATTTTGCGAAAAATCGGGCTTTTTTCAAAAACTTCGTTCGCGCTTACGATTTCGGATTGGGGCGGAAAAACTTTTTCTTGGAATAGCGGACGATTTTTTTCGTTCGTTTCGTCGTTTTGTTTTTTGATTTCGTTCGTTTTTCTCGTCGCATCTTTTGCCGACCCCGTGATTCGAAAAAAAGAAAAAATCTACACGTCCAAAGGAAGCGAAATTCTTTTTGTGTTGGACACAAGCATTTCGATGGCGGCGCGCGATATGTCGTTTATGAACGCGCCTTTAAGCCGATTGGACGCGGCGCGCCGTTCGATTCGCACGATTTTGGAAAAAAAAGAAGGCACGTCGTTCGCGCTCGTTGCCGTTGCAAGCGATGCGGCTCTCGTCGTTCCGTCCACAAGCGACGTTTCGCTTTTTCTTGAACGTTTGGATTCGCTTGAAGTCGGTTCACTCGGCGATGGAAGCGCGCTTGGAACGGGGATTTCGTCGGGCGTTTATCATTTGGTTTCGTCGCGTGCGCCAAAAAAAGCGGTGGTTTTGCTGACCGACGGCGAAAATAACGCGGGCGCAATAAGTCCGCTGACGGCGGCGCAAATCGCAAAATCAAACGGAATTTCGCTTTACATTTTGGGAATCGGCACAAACGGAACAGTTCCACTAGAATACAAAGACCGCGCTACTGGAAAAATTCGTTCCGTTTTGTACGAAAGCGCGTTTGACGGCGAGCCTCTTCGCGAAATTGCGCATGAAGGCGGTGGCAAATATTTTGGAATTGAATCGCTTGGAGAACTTTCCGATTCGCTTTTAAAAATCGTCGAAAAAGAAAAAACCGTGCAATCGTTTGTTTTTCGCACAATCGACGAAGAATTGTATGCAACGAGTTTGCTTTTTTCGCTCGTCTTTTTTGTGATTTTCGTTTTTATCAGAAAAATTTTTCTAAAGGAAATTTTATGATTGACATTGCTCGTCCGCAAATTTTGATTTTAATTCCAGTCGCGCTTTTTTTTGCCACGATATTTTCGATTCGATTTTTGCGTGTAAAAAACGCGCTTTTTTCGCTCGCAAACAATTCAAAAAACGCGCTTTTGTTTTCGTTTTTTTCGCGACTTTTTTTTAGATTTTTGGCGTTTTCGTTTGCAGTTCTTTCTGCCGCGGGAATTTCTTGGGGAACAAAAATTGTTCCAGTTGTGCGCGGCGGCTCTGCGCTTTGCCTTGTTTTTGACATTTCGCACAGCATGGAGGCGGTCGATTCACATTCGTTTTCGCGGCTTGAATCCGCAAAACGTTACGCGCGTGCGATTTTGCCCAATCTTTCTGGCACGGACGTTTGCGTCGTTTTGGCGAAAGGTAGCGGATTTGTCGCGCTTCCACTTACGGACGATTTTGAGGCGGTTGAAACGTTAATCGATTCGCTTTCGCCCACACTTTTGACGAGTGCGGGAAGTTCAATCGGAAACGGAATCGATTGCGCGTTGGACGTTTTGGATTTGAACGGCGCGAATTCTGCGATTTGGGTTTTTACAGACGGCGACGAAACCGACGGAAAATTGGAAGACGCGCTTTTTCGTGCGGCAAAAAAGAAAGTCGGCGTTTCGTTAATCGGATTCGGCACGGAAGACGGATTTGACGTAACGACGGGCGACGGAAAAACGCGCGTTCGCACATTTTTGCGCTCTGCGGAACTTTCCATGATTTGCGACCGCGTAAATTCTCGCGTGCGCTTTGCAAACGAAGGCGATTGTATCAATTTTCTTCGTGCAGATTCCCGTTCAAGCGCGCAAAAATTGATTTCGTCGCTTAATTTTCGCGAAGAAAAAAAATCCACGCAAATAAAACGCGCAGAACGCCACGAATTTTTTGCGTTTTGTTCGATTGCGTTTTTCGCGCTTTCGTTTTTCTTTGGCGAATTCAATTTTTCGCGTTTTGCAAAAAAAACGGCGATTTTTTTATTCGTGCCGATTTTATTTTTGTCGTGTTCGTCCGAAAAAATTAAAGTTTTGGAAGGAACTTTTGCGTACAAAAACGGCGATTTTGGCGAAGCGACCGCAAAATTTTTCGATTTGACGCTCGATTTTCAAACGGAAGAAGCGAAAAATTACGCGCTTTTTGGACTTTCTTCGACATACATCGAATTGGGCGAATTTGACGCGGCGTTAAAACGACTTGAGCAGATTTCTTTGGAAGAACAAAACGGCGTTCCACTTTCGCCCAAACTTTCAAGCGCGGTTTTTTATAATCGCGGCGTGATTTTTGCAAAAAAAGGCAATTTTCGTTCGGCGCAGGCGAATTTTCGCGACGCGATTCTCGCCGATTCTTCAAACGAAAATGCGCGGATAAATCTTGAACTTTGTTCGCGCCAAACTCCGCTTGGCGGCGCGGAAGGCGGTTCGACGATTCTAAAAAGCGTTTCGATTCAAAAAGAATTTGACGCAAAAGAACGCGCGATTTTTAGTTTGATTCGCGAAAGTGAACAAGAACGCTACAAAAATATGGGCGGTTCATCGGAATCGTCCGACGTTTTGGATTATTGACGAAAACGAAAATGGGGAAAAAATGAAAAATGTGATTTTCGCGCTTTTTGCGTTTTTTTGTTTTTCAAAAATTTTTTGCGTCGATTGGAATGAAATCACGATTAAAAAAAACGGCGACATTTTTGCGGGCGCGGATTGCGAGTTTTCGATTGATTTTCCAAACGAAATGCCCGCCGACGTTCGCGTTACGTTGCCGACTTTGCCCGAAGACGTGCGCCTTGTTTCGCAAAAACGTTTTGTGGTTTCCGACGACGTTTTTGGGCGCAGAACACAAATTCGTTTTGTTTTGACATTTCTTCGCGCGGGAACGTTTTTTTTGAATCCGATTCTTGCAGAAGTTGGCGATGAAAAAAACGAAATCGATTTTGGCGAAATCGAGGTTTTGGAAGATTTGTCGAAAATCGTGCCTGAAATTTTTGTGAAAATCGACGACGAAGCAACGTGCGGAAAGTCTGCTCGACTTTGCGTTTTTGCGCGTTGCGCTTCGCAGATTTTGCATTTTTCTTACAAACTTTCAAAAGATTCGCTTTTGAAAGAAAAAAAACGTTTTTTTTCCGACGACGTTTTGCCGTTTTCCAACGACGAAATTCTGCTTGCGGAATTCGATTGGACTCCGCTTGTTTCGGGATATTGCGCGTTGCCTGAATTTTTTTTGGACGCAATGACGTTTGGCGGCGAAAAATGTTCGATTTCTTTTTCGCGTGAAAAAATTTTTGTGCGTGCGGAAAATCAGAAAATCGATACAAAATCGAACGATTCCGTTTTTGAAAATGCGTTTGGCGAGGCGTTTTCTTTTTCAAATCTTGACGAAAAAAATCAAACGGACGCGATTTCTATTGAAACTGTGCAAAAAATCGCGAGTTTGCGTTCTGAAGAACGGCACGCTTTTTTTGGCGGCGAGGCGCGAAAAAATCGGCGCGAACTTGAAAAATCGCTGGAAATTTTTGGAAAAGACGAGCCGAGCGAAAAAAACGCGCGTCTTTTTTTGATTTGTGGCGGGGCGATTTTTGTTTTGGCGGTTTTGTTTTTTGTGGCGCGAAAGAAAAAAATTGGCGCGTTTTTTAGTGCGTTTTCGTTGTTTTTTTTGGCGGCTTTTCTTTTTGAAAACTATCGCGTTCATTCTTCTTGCGGAATTTTTGCGGGCGGAAAGATTTTTTTGATTCCAGAATCAAACGGGGAGGGCGAGGCGATTTTAAAATCGGGCGAGCGAGTTTTTTTAAAAAAAAGAGCGGGAGAGTGGATTTACATTCAAGGAAACGAAGGCGGTGGCTGGGTTTTGCAGAACGCGGTTGTTCCGATTCGTTAAATTTTGGAGGGTATTATGGGTAAAAATTTTAGAGCGGGCGAAAATGCGTTTGGCGATATTTTGTCCGCTTGGGATAAAATGCAGTCTTCGTCGGGGAATCCTGCAAAAAAACAAAACGTCGATGAAAACGGACGGCAGATTTCGCGTAAAAAGGCAAACGCTCCCACGCCAGAGGAAAAAGAGATTTTGGCGCAAAAAAAGAGCGTGCAAGATTTGATGAATGAATCTGCGCAAAAACGCATAAATCCAATGGAATTGTGGCTTCGTCGGTACGGTACGGTTGATAAAGACGCGGAATTGGACGCTTATAACGAAAAGGCAAAAATGGAAAGCCGCGAATATTTGCGCAAAATGCGTGCAGAGGCGAAAATTGATTTGCACGGGCTTACGCGCGACGAGGCTTGGGAACGTCTTGAATCGTTTGTGGCGGAATGTCTTGGTCGTGGCTTAAAAAAAATCTTAATCGTCCACGGAAAAGGAAATCACAGCCACGGTTCAGACCCCGTTTTAGGTCCAATGGTTCGACTTTTCATAGAACAAAACGCGCATTTGGGAACGAGCGGACACCCAGACCACACTTTGGGCGGAAGCGGCGCGACGTGGGTTATTTTGAAATAAAATAAAAAAATCGGGCAGTTTGCGTTTTGTTCACTGTCCGATTTTTTTTGTTTGAAAGCGAAATTTATTCCGCCGTTACATTTTCTGCAATAGTTGCAAAGTGAAGATTTTGTCCGTCGTAGAACGTAACTCCGCCTGCAAAATCAAACGAGGCTATTTGTGTTATTTTTTTCCCATTAGATTCTGTTGTGATATATAC
Organism: uncultured Treponema sp.; assembly: GCA_905233535.1. Classification (GTDB taxonomy): domain Bacteria; phylum Spirochaetota; class Spirochaetia; order Treponematales; family Treponemataceae; genus Treponema_D. Next base: position 8,949 of record CAJOEO010000080.1, on the reverse strand, counting down.
TTTAGCACTTATATCACATGATAAAATTCCATTTTTTCGTAGAATCGTGCAAAAAGTCCATTTCCGTTTGAACGAGAGGCTGTTTCTTGTTCAAGAAAATAATATGTGCCATTGTATTCGCGGACGTTTTCTCGTTTTTCTTCTTCTTCGTAAAGCATTCCATTGAAACGCTTTTTACAACCGCCGTAAATTCCGAATTCGTTGTGGAAGTTGTTGCCGTAGTGTCAAAAATCGCCGCCATTTTTGAAGCAAAAACCGAAGAAGACGCTTGCGCCATAGAAATTGACGTTTTCGTAAAACTGCTCGTTGCGTCTTTTCCCTCGGCGTACGTCGTTTTTCCAGAATCCGAAAGAGAAACGGAAATGCTCACTTCTTCGTTGATGTTACCGCCTTTTTCAATCTTTTTTGCTGAAACCGTTTGCGTAGAAAATGAGTTTTCATCGTTGTCGTCGGAACACGCGATAAACGAAAGCGCGACAATCGAAAACGCTAAAATCGCGATTTTTTTGAGTTGTTTCATAGTAAAAAATTAGAAGCCACTATATAAGGAAAAAAGCCGTCTTACAATGGATTTTGATTGATTTTGATTTAAAAAATCGCCTTGTTTTGGAATCATAGATTCGTTATATTTTCAGATGAGATTCGTGGAATTTTTCGTAATGGAGGGCTAAATGGGCGACTATTACAAAACGCTCGGCGTTGAGCGCACTGCAACGGCTGACGAAATTAAATCAAAATATAGAAAATTGGCGATGAAATACCACCCCGACAGAAATCCAGGGGACAAAGTTGCGGAAGAAAAATTTAAGGAAGTTACGCAGGCTTACGAAACGTTGAGCGACGAAAAAAAACGGCGCGATTACGATATGTTTGGTTCGTCTTCGTATTCGTCGCAAAATTATAATTATGGTTCGCAACGTTCAACTTCGTATAGCCGTCCGCGCCAAGATTACGAGGGCTTTGGCGAAGAAACTTGGGAAGACCCGTTTTCGCAATGGACGAACGGCGGAACGCGCTTTTACTACTATACAACGCGCCCGCGACAAAACCCGACAACGCCGTCAAAAAGCGACGCTCTTTCGTCGGTTGCAGTAAACGCGCTTACCGCTGTTTTTGGATTTTTGTTGCTTGGAATTCCTTCGAAGTTTTTTGATTTTGAACATTGTCGAATTGAAAAAAAAGCCGCCATTTTGGCGGTTTCTTTTTCAATTCTATCTTTCGCGAAAGATGATTCGCCCTCGATTCAAATCGTACGGGGAAAGTGCGACTTTTACACTATCGCCTGGAACTATTCTGATGTAGTGCTTTCGCATTTTTCCAGAAAGGTGTGCAAGAATAACGTGTCCACCGTTTTTTAACTCTACGCGGAACATCGTATTCGGCAACGCCTCTTTTACGATTCCCTCGACTTCGATTGCCTCTTCTTTCGCCATGTTAATGCGAATCCTCCGAAAATAAAAGTTGTCTTTTTGAAAAAATATAACTATATTATTATGTATTTATCACTAAAATTGTCAACATGAGGGGTATTGAACCGTGGAACAAGAATTTATTGAAAGAATGAAGGAAAAACTCCTTTCGGAGAGAGAGATAGTGGCGCACGCGCTAGAAGACCAAAACGCGGAGTTCAAAAAAATCATTGAGGGTGGAGAAAAAGGCGACGAAGCGGATATTGCGTCCGACGTTGTGGACGGAATGTTGCTCCAATCGCGTGGAAAGCAGGATTTGAACCGCTTACAGATGATTAACAACGCGCTAGACCGCATTAAACAAGGAAAATACGGCGTTTGTTTGATGTGCAAAAAGGAAATTCCGCAAGCGCGTCTTGAGTTGATTCCGTATGCGTTTTTGTGCCTTGATTGCAAAAGTCGCGACGAAAGGCGTAATCGTTAAAGCGGCGCAAAAATCGTTTCGCCTGGGCGTGGAAAATCCACGACGTGCTGAGTGTAGCCCACGTCTTTGGCGAGTTTTCGCGCATCTTCAAATGCAAAGTCGATTTTGTTTGCGCTGTGTGCGTCCGAAGTAATCGTAATTGGAACGCCCCTCTCAAAAAGCATCGAAAGAAATTCGCGCGAAGGGTAGGGCGTTTTTAATTTTTTGCGAGCGATTCCGCCCGTATTTATTTCTGCAACAACGCCCGCCCGCTTGATTTCGTCGGCGGTTAGGCGCAACTGTTCTTTGTACCAAGATTCGTTTTCTCTGAAAAATCGTTCGTTCTCGTTTGGCTTTCTAATCAAATCCGCGTGTCCGATTATCGAAAATCCGCCTTTTTTTAGCATTTCTCGTTCTTGCTCAAAATACCGCTCAACCGCATTTTTGGCGTTTCCGTCGTAAAATTCGTTGATTCCTTTTGCAACTGCTTCTTGAGAATCGTCCGCTTCAAAAATTCCACGTCCGTTGTACACAAAATGAACCGAACCGATTAAAAAATCCGTATTGAATTTCGCGTAATTTTCAAAAGTCGGCGCGGTAATTCCAGGAATAAAATCCGCCTCGAATCCAAGTCGAATCAAAAGATTTTCGTTTTGTTGGGCAATTTTTCGCACCTGTGTACAGTATTCGTCGAACTGTTCGATTTTAACGTGCCAATCGTCAGAAAATGGGCGAATCGCGTGGCTAGAAAAACCAAGCGCGTAAAGTCCGCATTTTTTTGCTGCCAAAACGTTTTCTTCTATTGAATTTGCGCCATCGCAAAATTGCGTGTGCGTGTGAAAATTCGAAAATTGCATTTTTACCAATCTTTTATGATTTTTGCGGCAATTTTTTTGAATTCAATGAATTTTTCACGAAGCGGTGCGGAATTTAATTGCGCGGTTTCTTGTAAACCTGTGCAAATTCGCGCTTTGTCGTCCAATTCTTTTGCGAATTTGAAAATCTCGTGCGCACTTACCGCTGCTGCACTTCCTTTGATTGTGTGCGCGAGTTTGTGAATTTGCCCTGCATCAAGCGAATTTTCAAGATTAGTGTCGATTTCTTTGAGCAATTTTTCGGTTTGTCGAACAAAATCCACGACGAGCGATTTTCCAAACGCCTTGTCGCCGTCCACGGTTTCCAAAAAATCGTCCAAATCCCAAGAATTCGAAAAATCCGTCTTTTTTTGTTCTGGCAAAACTTCCAACGTGCTGATTTTTGTTGCTGTTGGAATCTGCATTACCGCGTTCCACTTTTCGATAATCGAACGAATCGCCGTTTTTTTGAACGGTTTTACGAGAATGTCATTGATTCCGATTTTCATGTAATCGGCAAAATCGTTTGCGTCGTTGTTTGCTGTACACGCGATTATAATTCCGTTGTAGCCGTCTTTGCGGATTTCTTCCGTCGCTTCCACGCCACTTTTTTTGGGCATAAAAATGTCCATAAAAATTAGCGCGATGTCGCCGTGTTCTTTTATCGTTTTAACTGCCTGCTCGCCGTCTTCCGCCAAATAAACGTCCGCACCAAACGAACGCAAAAACGATTGAATCAATTTTCGATTCACTGTGTGGTCTTCAGCAACTAGAATTTTTATTCCCGCCGCGATTTTTTGATTTTCTTCACGCGCGTTTTGCGGAGTCGATTTTGGCGAAACGTCGATTTTTTCGCCACCCGATTCCAACGTGTGTTCCTTATTTTTCCCCGTTCCGCTCAAAAGATTCGCAAGTTTTTCGCGCTTGACGGGCTTGTAAAGATAGCCGTCAAACCAATCGAGCAATTTCATTTTTGCTTCGCCGCGCATTTGTCCTTCGGGAACAAGAAGATAAAGTTTGAGTTTTTCGTTTATGTTCGGATTGTTTTTGATTTCGCTTGCCAAATGCCAGCCGTCCACAGACGACAAAAGAAGATTTATGAACACGACCGAAAACGGTTTTGAAATCTGCTGTTTCCGCGCTTTCAACGTCCGTAATTCCAAGCGGTAGCAATTTTTGCCTAAGACTTTTGACCGCCAAAACGTTGTTGTCCACGACCAAAATTCGCATCGACGCTGGAAAATTCGGCAAATCGCCTTCCAACGCGGCAAATTGCGTGTCTGGTTCTTCAAGCGGAAGAACGACCCAAAAAATCGAACCGCCGTAAGGATTCGACTTTACGCCGATTTTTCCGTTCATTCTTGAAACGAGATTTTTTACGATTGAAAGTCCAAGTCCCGTGCCACCAAATTTTCTGTAAGTGGAAATGTCTGCCTGAAAATAATCTGTAAAAAGTTTTTTCTGTTTTTCTTCGCTGATTCCGATTCCGCTATCTGTGATTTGAAATCTAATTCCGTCGGATTCGTTCGTAAGTTCTATGTGAATATACCCTTCGTTTGTGAATTTAACCGCGTTTTTTATTAGATTAAGCATAATTTGCTGTACGCGAACAGGGTCGCCTGTTACAAACGGCGGAATATTTTCGGCGATGTCCGTTACAACTTCTACGCCTTTGTTGAACGCCTCAATGCTTATCATGTCAACGACTTGCTCGGCGACTTTCGCGATGTCAAACGGAATGTTCTCAAGTTTAAATTCGTTGGATTGAACTCGCGTAAAATCCAAAATGTTGTTTGCAAGGTCAAGTAGGACTTCCGCGCTAAATTGAATTTGCCTGACGTACTCGTTTTGTTCGTTGTCAAGGTGCGTGTCTTGCAACAATTCAATCGTGCCGATTATCGTTTGAATCGGCGTGCGAATTTCGTGGAGTGTACTCGCCAAAAATCGACTAGTTTCTTTGATTTCAGAGTTCTTTACCTGCATTAAGCACTTCCATCGTTTTTTGAATTACAGCTCCGGGCTTTTGCGGTTTCAAAAGATAACTGCGCGCTCCGAGTGAAAGTGATTTTACAATCATTTCTTTCTGAATTGCTTGAGAATAAACGATGACGGGTGTTTGAATTCCGCTCTTTTTTAACGTCGAAAGAACGTCAAATCCGCCCATTCCGTTTGTTCCGTCCATAAAAATGTCCAAAATTACAACGTCAAACTTGCGGTTTTCATTTATCGCTCGTTCGATGAATTCTTTGCTCGTGGAAAACAATTCCGCTTTCGCGCCAATCGTCGTGAACGCTTTTTGCAAAAGAGTGCGAACAACTTGGTCGTCGTCCACAACCGCCACGCGAATTGTCGTTCCGTTGTCTTCGCTTGGTGGTTCGTTTTCTTCTTTTACAGCGTCGGCGGCAAAACGCATTTCCACGGTTGACATTCCGCCTTCGTCGCCTTCCGTGTTTGCAAGAATCGCGTTTGCAATGATGTCAGTCGCTTCGCCTTTTGCGTCTTTTCTGTCAACGACTTTTGTCAAAACTTCAGAAAGATTTTGTACAACCTCGATTCCTTCATATTCTGGGTGTCCACAAATCAATTCTGATACGATGGTGTCAAGTGAAAGCACTTTGACATAAGTTCTTACAATATGAGAGTTAGACAGAATATTGTTGAACAACAATTCCAAATTCAATCCGTCAACAAAACTCAAACTCAAACTTGTCATCATCAAAACGACTTTTGGATAAGCGAGTTCGTTGTTTTCAATCAATTCGTCGAGTTTGTACTTTAAAAGCGAGATTTTTTCGCGGTTCAAACCCAACGCAATTTCAATGAAAATGACGTTGTTGTTCAAATGTAAATCCAAAACGCACGGCGTGGAATCCACGATGAATCGCCCTTTTAGAACTTTTCCAAGCGATTCAAAAAATACGTCGAATTTAATCGGTTTTGTGAAATATTTGATAACGCCGAACGGAATTAATTTCGCAACTTCTTCGCGTTCTATTACAGGTCCTAAAATGATAATCGGCGTTCGTCCAACGTTTGGGTCGCGCTTCTTTTTCTGAAAAAAATCTTGCAGATTTTCTGTTATCGGCGACGCGCTATCCTCTTCTCGTTCAATGTTCAAAATTATAAGGTCTGGAAGCGCGTTTAGAAGTTTCATGTACGCATCGCGAACGGTCGCAGTTTCCACCTCGACGTGTTCGCTTTGAAGTTTATCTCTAATAAAATCTCTGAAAAGTGCTTCCGCATCGATTATCAAAACTTTCGCCATACTTCTAATTATCGGATAAAACGCGAAAGTATGGAAGAGTTTTCGTTTTGCTTATGATTTGATGAATTTTTGTGGTAGAATCTATGCACAATTTTGGAGGATTTATGAAAATTGCGGTTTTTCTCGCGCCAGGTTTTGAAGAAATCGAGGCGTTTACGGTTGTGGATTATTTGCGACGAGCGGGGCAGGACGTTATTACGGTGAGCGTTCCTTCTCAATCTTCCACGGAAATTACGTCCGTAGTGGAAGGCGCACACGGAATTTCTGTTTTTGCCGACCAGATTTTGCGCGATTTTGAAGAATCTCTTGGCAATTCTCTTTTGGACGCGATTTATTTTCCTGGCGGAATGCCTGGTGCTTCAAATCTTGCCGCGTGCTCGTATTTGGTTTCGCTCGTTCAAAAAATGTCCGAGAACAAAAAAATTGTTGCCGCAATGTGCGCAAGTCCCGCCGTCGTTTTGCCGCAAACGGGAATTCTTGCGGAACGAAAATGGACGTGTTATCCAGGAATGAACGAAAAAATTTCCGATGGAACGCATATTGCGGACGTGCCTTTTGTTTTTGATAAAAATCTTTTGACGGGGCGAGGTCCTGGAACTGCGGAACAATTTGCGATGGAATTTGTGCGAATCGTTGCGGGCGAGGAAGTCGCGCAGAAAATCAAAATTGGAAGTTGCCAGCGTTAAAAATCGAAAGAAAAACGGCGGTCTAAAAACCGCCGTTTTTTCATCAAAATCGTCTTTTATGGACGAACGATAATCGAAGCGAGTTCAGGACATTTTTCCAAATCTTTTTTCAAGCCTTCTTCGCGCGCCTTGTTGCGATACGCAGGGTCTTGGAACGAATATTTGAAATTCGTGTGAACATCGTAAGTTCCGTTCATAATCGCAAAAGCGTCTTCCGTCATAACGAGTTCCTCGTCGGTTGGAATCACGAACACTTTGATTTTTGAATCGTCCGCGCTGATGCAAGTTTCCGCGTTGCCTGTATTTGCAAGTGCGTTTTTCTTCGGGTCGATTTTAACGCCGAGCCATTCCAAACCTTCCAACGCCTTTGCGCGAATCGTCGCCGAGTGTTCGCCAACACCCGCCGTGTAAACGATTGCGTCAACAGGTCCAATCGCAGCCATATACGCGCCGAAATATTTTTTGAGTCGGTAACATTCCATATCCACGCCAAGTTGAGCGTCAGCGTTGCCTTTTTCTGCCGCGTCCGCAATATCGCGTCTGTCGGAAGAAAGTCCCGTCAAGCCCAAAAGTCCCGACTTTTTGTTCATCGCGTTGTCCATTTCGTCCGCGCTCATTCCAGTTTGGCGCATAATGTAGAACGGAAGCGCGGGATCCATATCGCCCGTTCGAGTTCCCATTACAAGTCCTTCAAGAGGCGTGATTCCCATTGAAGTGTCGTAGCAACAGCCGTTTTTGACTGCGCACATCGACGCGCCGTTTCCAACGTGAGCGATGATTACATTTGTGTCTTTCGGCTCTTTGTGCAGAAGAACAGACGCGCGTTTTGCCGTGTACAAGAACGAAGTGCCGTGGAATCCGTAGCGTCGAGCCGCGTATTTTTCATACCATTCCTTAGGAATCGCGTATCGGTACGAAGATGGAGGCATTGTCTGATGCCAAGCCGTGTCCATAACTGCAACGTGAGGAACATTCGGCAAAACTTTTTGCGCCGCTTCGATTCCCATAATGTTCGCTGGCATATGTAGCGGTCCAAGTCCGATTACAGAGCGGAATGTGTCCAAAACCTCTGGCGTAACTTTGACAGATTTTGTGAATTTGTCGCCACCGTGAAGAACGCGATGACCGACCGCGCCAATTACGCTCATATCAGAAATAACGCCGTGTTCCTTGTCGGTGATGGCGTTCAAAATCAACTCGATTGCTTCTTTGTGTGTGGGGCAGGGACTTTCCAAAACGAATTTGTCTTTTCCCTTCGGTTTGTGCGTAATCACAGAACCTGGAGCAGTAACGCGCTCAACAACGCCAGTTGCTAAAACATCTTTGTTGTCCCAGTCATAAACCTGATATTTGGCTGAAGACGAACCGCAGTTCAATGTAAGAATGACCATGATTTTTCCTCTATATAAATGGAATGTTTCTTCGATTATAGACCGAACTAAACCGTTTTGCAAATTAAATGATTTTTCTTCATTTTGCGCAATAAAAAATGTTGGATATAATATAACTTAATCGTAAACTTCAATTTTAGAAATGTTCAAAATTAGAAAAAAAGTGCGGGATAAAACCGTCCTTGAATAATCGCGTTTTCTTGTGGTAACATTGAAAATCAAAATGACATTTTTTTGATTTTTGTCAAAATGACAAAGGGAGGATTTATGAAAAAGTATGCTTTTCTTTTTCCAGGGCAGGGCGCGCAAAAGCCTGGAATGATTAAGGACATCGCGGAAAGTTCGGCGGCGGCGATGAAAATCATCGAATCAGTCGGCGAAATCGTTTCGCTCGATATGAAAAAACTTTTGTGGGAAAGCGACGAAAAAACGCTTTCGCGCTCCGACAATTCGCAGATTGCAATTACGACGGTTTCGATTGCAACGATGGAAGTTTTAAAAGAAAAAGGAATTGAGCCGTCGGCGGCTATGGGATTTTCGCTCGGCGAATTCCCCGCTCTTTATGCGGCAGGCGTTTTGGATTTTGAATCGGTCGTAAAAGTCGTGCGTCAACGCGGTCTTATTATGCAGAAAGTCTGCGAGGAAATCGCTTCTGAAAACGCGGGACACGCACCAGGAATGAGTGCGATTTTGGGACTTCCGCCAGAAAAAGTGCGCGAAATTGCAGATTCAATCGAAAACGCTTACGCGGCAAATATGAATTCTTCAAAGCAGACAGTAATTTCTGGCACATTTGACGCTCTCACAAAAGCGGAAGAAGCGGCAAAAGCGGCGGGAGCGCGCCGCGCAGTTCGGCTTGCGGTTGCAGGTCCGTTCCATTC
>CAJOEO010000079.1 GCA_905233535.1 uncultured Treponema sp. | reverse complement strand
GTACATATTCAAAACACGCGGAATTCCCACCTCGCCCATCGGCGCGTCGGAAAGCGAAAGCGGTTTATAGCCGAAAAGACGCTCGTATTTCCACTTAAAAAGATTCGGCAAATTTCTGTTTTCGCTCGTCGCGCCGCTCGCCTTTGCGTTGCTTGAATCTACGCTCGCGCCAGCCCGCTCCGCGCCTTTTTCGCAACGGTTTCCCGTAACAAAAACGCTCTCTCCCCTGCTTCCGCCCGCTCGGAATTTGTTTATCGTCAAAAGGCAGTTGTTCTGACAGCCGCCGCACCGCTTCAATTCCAAATCGACCGTAAAATCTTCAAGTTCGTCTTCTTTTGCAATGTTCGATTTTACAATCGGCGGAACGAAATTTGCTTCCTCGCCAGGCTTAGGCTGAGTTAAATCGCGCCACTGGTCAAACGCAATCAACGCCGCGCCGTACGCACCCATGAGTCCCGCCACGTCTGGACGAAAAACTTCCACGCCCGCGATTTTCTCGAACGCACGCAAAACCGCGTTGTTGTTGAAAGTTCCGCCCTGAACGACGATTTTCGTTCCGATTTCGCTTGTGTTTCGCAGTTTGATAACCTTAAAAAGCGCGTTTTTGATGACGGAATACGAAAGTCCCGCGCTGATGTCCGCGATTGTCGCGCCCTCTTTCTGCGCCTGTTTTACGCGCGAATTCATAAAAACCGTACAGCGAGAACCCAAATCAACGGGCTTTTCCGCCAAAAGAGCCTTTTCGCTGAATTCCTGCACAGAAAGCCCCATCGAACGCGCAAAATTGTCCAAAAACGAGCCACACCCGCTGGAACACGCTTCGTTGAGCTGAATCGATGTAATCGCGCCGTCTTTCATGCGAAGGCATTTCATATCCTGCCCGCCAATGTCGAGCAAAAATTCCACGCCAGGCACAAAAAAATCCGCCGCGCGAAAATGCGTTATCGTTTCCACTTCGCCCGCGTCCACGCCCAACGCCGCTTGAAACAACGCCTCGCCGTAGCCCGTGGAAACAGAACGCGCAATATATGCGTGTTTCGGCAGGATTTTGTACAAATCTTTTAGAACGCGAACCGCCAAATCCACGGGATTTCCGCCGTTTACGTCGTAAAAACGCCACAAAATCTCGCCTTTTTTGTTGATTAAAACGGCTTTCGTTGTGGTCGAACCCGCGTCAAGCCCCAAGAAAACAGGTCCAGTCGCTTCCGAAAGAGGAGCGGTCGCCGTGGTTTCTTTTGCGTGCCGCGCCTTAAATTCGTCCAGTTCCTCCTGATTTTTGAACAGAGGCTCAAGACGCTGAACTTCGTTGAGTTCCGCACCCTCAAGATTTTTCAAACTGTCGCGGAATTCGCGAATCGTGGGGAAAGTTTCCGCTTTTTTCAAAAGCGCGCTCGATTTTTGCGCGCTGAGCGCGCTTCCCGCGGCAACAAAAAGCTGGCTGTTTTCGGGTACGATTATCGCGTCTCCCTCCAAATGCAAGGTTTCGATGAATCTCTGCCGAAGCTGGTCAAGAAAGTGAAGCGGTCCGCCCAAAAACGCCACATTTCCGCGAATCGGCTTTCCGCACGCAAGACCAGAAATCGTCTGATTCACAACCGCCTGAAAAATCGAAGCCGCAATGTCTTCCCGCCGTGCGCCTTCGTTGATTAGCGGCTGAACATCGGTTTTTGCAAAAACGCCGCATCGCGCCGCAATCGGATAAATCGTCGTCGCTCCTTTGGCTAGTTCATTCAAACCTGGCGAATCGGTTTCGAGCAACGCCGCCATTTGGTCGATGAACGCGCCAGTTCCGCCCGCGCACGTTCCGTTCATTCGCTGTTCAACGCCGCCTTTGAAATATGTGATTTTTGCGTCCTCGCCGCCAAGTTCGATTACAACATCGGTCTGCGGAATGATTTTTCGCACCGCAGTCGTTGCCGCAACGACTTCCTGAATAAACGGAATCGAAAGCCACTGCGAAACGGAAAGTCCGCCCGAACCCGTTACTTTCACGGAAACGGTTTGATTTTCGCCAAGAGTTTCCTGCAATTTGTCGAGAGCGCGATTTACAACAAGTATAATTGTGTTTCGAATATCCGCACGATGCCGCTCGTAAGCACTAAAAAGAAAATTGTCGTCGGAATCGAGCGCGACAACTTTGACGGTCGTTGAGCCGACATCGATTCCAATGCGGACGGGCTTTCCCGCAGGCACAAACTGCGCACTCATAAAATACCTCTGTTCTGTAAAAATTATTTGACAAATTCGATTTCTTGAGCGTAGCACAAAAAATAGGAAAACGCAAACTGCAAATATTATGGAAGAAAATTAGCAAAAACGCGGCAGAATTAAGAAAATCCTCTACCGCGTTTTTATTAGCGAACGGTTTTTCCTATATTTTTACAAACTATTTGCGCACCGCCATTTTTCACGACGCTTTCTTCCAAAATCAACTCGCCGATTTCGTCCGCGCAGATTTTTCCAAAAAGCGCGTTTTTCACGCTATCAATTTTTCCGCGCACGTCGGCGTTCACGCTACTTCGTTCAAACGAAAGGTCGCAATTTTCCATCGTGCAGTTTTCCAAAATCAGATTTTTGCAATAACAAAACGGTTGCGTTCCTTTGATTTTGCAATCCACCAAACGCAGATTTTCAGAATACCACCCCAAATATTCGCCGTTCACGACGCTATTTTTTACGGTTACGTTTTTTGAATGCCAAAAAGCGTCTTTTGTGTCCAAAACGGAGTCTGAAATCTCCAAATTTTCGCAATATTGAAACGAATATTTGCCTTTCATTTTGAGATTTTTGATTTTCGCGTCAAAAACTTCAAAAAACGGATATTCTGAATTTTGAATTTCCACGTTTTCGACTTCGATTTTTCGACATTTCCAAAGAAATTCTGGAGAATCCACGACCGTATTTTTTAGACGGATTTCATCACACTCGCGAAGAGCCTTTACGCCAGCAATACGACAACCATCTATCGTAATATTTTGGTCATACCACAACGGAGCGCGACAATTTTCTGTAAGAGTGCAATCCAAAATTTGCGCGTCCAAAACGTGCCAAAGCGGATAACGCAAATCCATTTTGCATTTTTCTACGGTAATTTGCGACGCTTCTTTTAGAGCGGATTCACCGTCGGCAATGCCAGCAAACTCACAATTTATCACAGAAGAATCTTTAAGCGCGTATAGTGCGCGTTCTTCGTCAAAAGTTTTTCCTTCAATTTTTTGCGTTTTCATCGAGTGAAATATAATAAAATTAAACTGAAACGCCAACAAAAAACCGCTCCATTTGGGGAGCGGTATTAAAATTAAAATCGACCGTCAAAATAAAACAGGTAATGTCGCCAATTTCCAAAATTGTGCGAAATAACGCACCAACCTTCGATTGAACTGCCGTTTTGCGACTGCTTTACAAGCGTAATGTATGAGCCGTTTCGAGCAACGCGAATGTTCGACTCGACGTATTTTTCAACTTGAACGAGCATTTCGGCTTCGTCTTTCGTCATTTCCGAACTAGAAATCGCAAAGAATTTTCCTGCTTTACGAAGCCCGAATTTTTCTTGCATGAACTGAAAAGCGTTGTCTGCCGCCGATGACGCGCTCATTTGCCGTTCAAAATCAACGCGGGATTGCTTTCCCAAATCAGACACGCCCAAAATCTGTCCGTCAAACGCAAAAACGCAAAAAGACGAAATCGAAATAATCAAAACGGAAACGATTTTTTTGAAGATTGTCATAAAATTCCTCCCAAAATCTATTTACAACAAAATATTATAACGTGAAATCGCAATATTTTACTTTTCGTTTTCAATTATTTCACTAGAAACCGCAGAAGCTGGCGGATTCGGAGAATCCAAAAACGATTTTACTATACAAACTGTTCCAAAAAGAATCGTGCAGATTCCAAAAGCGATATTCAAAATTCTGTGGATTCTTACCGTGATTTTTTTGCGCAAAAAATGAACGACAAGGCAAATCGTCGTCCACCAAATAAGCAAACTTATAACAGTGCCACCAACCAAAACGACGGCTTGCGCAAATTCAAGCGTTTCAGTGATTCCCAAAAAGAAAAATCCTGCAACAAACGCAAGAAACGACGCAGGATTCAAAATTGCAACAATTAAAGCGGACAAAAAACATTCCACAACGCCCTTTGTTTCGCTTACGTCCGCGCGCGTTTTTGGTTTTCTAAAAATCGAACTCACGCCAATTCCAATTATTACAAGTCCGCCAAGCAGTTGTATAGGTTTTAGATGCGCATTTAAGAAATTCGCAATAATAGTAATAGAAAACGCGCTAACACTGGCGTAAAAAATGTCTGCAAGCGTACTGCCCATTCCAGTCGCAAAGCCGCACCAAAATCCACGGGCAAGAGTTCGTTGAATCGTCATTGCGCCTAGCGCACCCGCAGGCAATCCAAAGATGATTCCCATTAAAAGTCCCTTGACCAAATATTCTACTAGCACGATTTTATACCTACTTTTTCTTAAAAATATTCAAAAATAATAGATAGGATAAAGCAAGAAGTTCAAATTGACAAGAACGAACTTTGTCGCTCGCATTTTAATATAATTTTCATGTACAACTTCATTTTTAGGTGATATAATAGAAAAGAATTTTTTATCAATTTTTCAAAGACGGAGTGATTTCAGAAAATGTTGAATAAACCAGCAGACATTGCGAAATTGTACATCATGGTCGGCTACGGAAAAACCGTACAGAAATCTTGGGTACTATTTTTGTTAGGCATTTTTGCAGGCGCATTTATTGCGTTTGGTGGCTTGACAAGTCAAATCGTTTCTTGCGGGGTTGCACCTGCTGCACTTGGAAGATTTTTAAGCGGAGTCGTCTTTCCTGTTGGTTTGATGATGGTCATTATTTCAGGTGGCGAACTTTTTACTGGAAACTGTCTTATTTTTATTTCCGTTTTATCAAAAGAAACTTATTTTTCGGCAATGCTTAGAAACTGGGCATTCGTTTATTTGGGAAATCTTGTTGGGGGCGTTGCAATCGCGCTTTTGGCAAATTTTGGACAAGTTTTGAATCTTTACGACGGCGAACTCGCCCGCCTTGCTGTCAACACGGCAAAATCAAAAATCGCTCTTCCATTTCATATCGCGCTCATAAAAGGCATTTTGTGTAATTTCCTCGTTTGTATTTCTGTTTGGGTTTCGTTCTCCACGGAAGAAAACGTGCCAGGAAAAATCGCCTCGCTTTATTTGCCGATTCTTCTATTTGTAATTTGTGGATTTGAACACTGCGTTGCAAATATGTACTTTATTCCAGCGGGAATTCTTGCAAAATATCTTTGCGGATACGCACAAGACGCGAGTTTCCTTTCGTTTTTAACGGGCGACCTTTTGCCATTTTTTGGTAAAAACTTGCTACCTGTAACGCTTGGAAATATCATCGGTGGATTCTTGGTGGCAACTGGATACTGGCTAATTTATCTTTCTCAGCCAGACGACGATTAATCAATCAAAGTCAAAATCGAAAAAAAACGGGGCTTTTAAGCCCCATTTTTTATGGTGTTATTATTTTAATTTTTCCAAAAATCCGTCAAATTCGATTGCGGGAACAGAACGCTCGCCCGCAAAATTTTTTCCGTCATCAAGCGACATAAATTCATTTTCAACGCACCCCAAAATCGCGTCAAAATCGGGATTGTCCGCCGCAACGTCAAAAACGGGCGAACTCGAAAGTCGAGAAGAATATTTTGTCGCAGACGTGTTCGGATTTTTTGCAACAAAAAGATTCCACAAAAAACGCGCGGCAATATATTTTGAAACGCGGTCGCTAGAACTAACCGCGTTTTTCTCGTCGAGTGGCTTTGAAACAGGATTCAAAAGTCCCGAAGCCGAAACTTTGCTAAATAAATCCTTGTCGCCACGCTTACCGTTCAAAAAATTGTAAAGAAAATCCGATTTTTCGCGCGCAATAAAAAGCATTTGCAAAACGTTGATTTCCTTTAACGGCAAAATGTCAGAAATCACGCTTTGCGAATCCACGGAACGCAAATTCCAAGCCATGTCGCGAATTTTTCCGTAAGATTCGCGATAAAACGGCGCAAGATTCAAAAACGCCTCGTCGAATTTTGCAACGGAATCATTGTATCGTTTACATTTATAAAGATTCAGCGCAGATTCCAAAATCAAAAGCGATTTATCCGAAACCTCGCTTGATTTCGATTCAATTTCCGTGGGATTTTCAGACGGCGAAATTCTCGACAAAAGAATAGCGGCGTGCGCGTCGCCCTTGTACGCGCTAACGGAAGATTCGTACAAAGATTTTGCTTTGCCCTTGCGCCCCGCCACAAGTTGCGCCTTGCCTTCAAGCGCAAAAAGTCGCGCCCGCGCCGATTTTTGCAACGACAAATCCGCACTCGCCTCTTGAATTTCCGCGATAAAATCGTCGATTTTTTGTTCTTTTTGGAGTTGTTCGTTCAAATCCACGTTTGGAATCAAAAAATCAGCGTCGATTTTTGAAAATCGCTCTTCAAAAATCAAAACGTCTTCGCTAAAAGAAACCTGCTCAATATTCACATCTTGCTGTAAACTAGTACAAGAAAAAAATATAGGAACTAGCAAAGACAAGAAAATACAAGGCAACAATTTTTTTGTCCATCGTAATCGACACGATTTCAGGCGTTTTGTCGCCGTTTACGTCCACGAGAACTGGAATTCCGCTACCAGCAAGCGGGAATCCTGGCAAAAGTTCCAACTTCTCGTTGAACGCATAAATCACGTTTGAATCCGCGTTTACGAAAACGCCTTTTTCGTTTTTGCCCAAGTCCAGCACGCACAAATGCGCATTTTTTGCCGTGGCGTGCGGAATTTGAACGCAAAGTTCTTCGCCGTTAAGCCCGATTCTGTGAAGAACTGCGTCGGTCGAAAGCGCGTAAAAATATTCGTCGCTGGAAACGAGATTTCCAACGAAATTCCCATCAATCGTTTTTTGCAAATCTGGGTCGGGATTTGCGCCTTCCCAAATCGTCAAAAGTCCAGCCTGCGTAACGAACGCCGTAAAAACACGCTTTCCAGAACGAATCATAGCGGGCGAACCAAAACCGATTCCGTCCACGGAAAGCGGATTTTTTGCGTTCGCATATTTTTGATTTTTCAAATCCAAAAAATAGATTCCGCCAAAAAACGATTTGTCATAAACGGCTGCAAATTCGTTCAAAACGGTCGGCGACGATTTTATGGAAAGTTCAAGTTCGTCGAATTTGTAAACTTTGCCCGAAAAATCCACGAACGCGATTTTTCCAAAATCCGTCGGAATCAAAACGCCGTTTTCAACCGCCACGATTCCAACGCCCGCGGCGCGTTTTTCGCCAAGCGAAACGGGAAATCCTGAAATGGGCGAAAGCGTTTTGTCGCACAAATACACGTTTCCGCTTTCGCTTACCGCCCACAAAACGCCGTCTTTCGTTTTTTTAGGCGCACACGCAAGGGCGCATTTTCCAACGTTTTCCACGGTTTTTATTTCGAGCGACGAAACGTCAAGCGCGTTCACAGAAGATTTTGAAGTCCAAAAAATCGTCTGCGGATTTTTTCCGCTTTCCAAAACGACGCTTGAAGAATCCGCGTTTTTTTCAAGCGAAATCGGAAATCCAGGAATCGCACGCGAACTTTTGCGTTTTTTTGAACTCGCTTGCAAAACAAGCGAAATCGAATCGTTTTGGATTTTCGCGTCAAATCGTCCAAGCGTGTAAAGTTTTAGAACGTTCGCAAAATCCACATTTTTTCGGATAAAAAACGGAACGGAACGCGCAAGGTCGTAAAAAAGCGTAATCGTAGAATCGTTTTTGATTTTTGAAGAAACGATTTTCCAATTTTCCGTTTTTTGCAAAAGATTTTTGTTGTCGTGCGAATTAAAAACGGCGGAAAGATTTTCGGGACTTTCTGAAAAATAAACGAAATCGTCCAAAACCAAATAATACGGAGAAGGAATTTCAACGCCAAAAACCGCAAGAAGTCCGTTCAAAAACGACGGCAATTTTAGACGCGGAAGTCGAACTCCGCCCAAAATCAGCGAATTGTCGTCTTTTATGAAAATCGACGAAACGAATTTGTCAAAAACGGCGCGTCGCTTTTTTTCGTCTTTTATTTGAAGAGCGAAAACTGGGTCGTTTTGATTTTCGATTCCAAAGGCGGCAAATTCTTTGCCCGTCCAAGAAAACAAAAGGTCTTCAATGCTCAAACCAAACGCCACGCGACACGCAAAATCTGCCTTTGCCCACGTTGAATCTATATTTTTGACAGGAAGAATCGGAAAGAGCGCGTTTTTGAGTTCAGCCAAACTTCCTGCGTTCAAAACCGTGTAATACTGCACGGAATCGCTCAACGACGAAAGAACGGAAGGCACGGTGGATTTTTGCGCGAGTAAATCTGAAAGCGACGTTTTTTCCGTGGAAATTGGAAGCGAGCAATCCAAAAAGATTTCTGAATCAGAAATTTTTGTGTCGATTACAGAAAATTCGTCGTAAGGAAGAAGCGAACTCAATCCGCTCAAAATTTCGTCGCCTTGCGTAAACGTGTCGGCAAATCGGCGCGCGGCGGCAATGATTCTAAGCCCGTCGAACGAATTGTCGAGTGCTTTTTTTTGCGCGTCCGTCCAAGAATCATTGCGCGCAAGCACGGAAAGCATTAGCGTGTCGAGGCTTGAAGACGCGCAAACTAGATTTTTTACGGGAACAAAAAAAGTTTCGGTCTTTTTTCCAGTTTCGTCTTCGCTCGTAAAAACGAAATGCGGAAAAACGTCATCGTTCACAAATTGCAAATCGATTCCGTTTTTTGCAACGATTTTTTGAACGAATCCTGCATTTTTGAACAAAAATTTCAGCGGTCGAGTCAAAATCGACAAAAATCCAAAATCAACGACGGCAAGGAAACTTTCGTCGGAATACAAAACCGCGTCCACGCTTCTTGAAAGCGCGATTTTAAATAGAAGATTTTTGCGCAACGGCGACGAACGCAAAAGCATAAATGAAGAGCGGAATTTTTTTAAGTCGGGAACGCTTGCAAACGCAACGTCTGCCGCCTGCAAATCGAGGAGCGGGTCAAACGTTTCAAACGCGCTTTTTGTGCGAACGCAAACGGAAAAATCTCTAGGAATTGCGGAAACTGGCGATTTTTTGTCGAGTGCGCAAAATATGCAAAGTCCAACAAAAATCACGACGATTGCACAAATAAACAATAAAATTCCCTTAAAAAATCGTATAATAGCAGGAGAATTTTTTTTTGAAGAGGAAACTTTTTCTGACATAGCGAATCAATTTTTGTGTGAAATCGAAAACCTGTCAACCAAAAAAAATCCCCCGATTTTTCATCGAGGGATTTTTGTTCAGACTTCGCTCAACAAACGCTCAAATAAAAATGAATCGCTTAAAAGAACTCAGTCAAAGTTTTGAAAACTTAGCAGTTTTCTGCGAAGTATTTGATTGTGCGAACCATCTGGCTTGTGTAGCTGTTCTCGTTATCGTACCAAGAAACAACCTGAACCTGATAGCAATCGTCTGCAATCTTTGAAACCATCGTCTGTGTTGCGTCAAAGAGTGAGCCGTAGCGCATTCCGATAACGTCAGAAGAAACGATTTCGTCCTCGTTGTATCCGAAAGACTCGTTTGAAGCAGCCTTCATCGCAGCGTTAATAGCCTCTTTTGTGATGTCCTTGCCTTTTACAACAGCAGTGAGGATTGTTGTTGAACCAGTTGGAACTGGAACGCGCTGTGCAGAACCGATAAGTTTTCCGTTCAATTCTGGGATAACAAGACCAATCGCCTTTGCAGCACCTGTTGAGTTCGGAACAATGTTCTGTGCGCCTGCGCGTGAGCGGCGGAGGTCGCCTTTGCGCTGTGGACCGTCAAGAATCATCTGGTCGCCAGTGTAAGCGTGAATCGTTGACATAATTCCGCTCTGGATTGGTGCGAAGTCGTTGAGAGCCTTTGCCATTGGAGCCAAGCAGTTTGTGGTGCAAGAAGCAGCAGAAATAACCGTGTCGCCCTTCTTGAGTGTGTTGTGGTTTACGTTGAAAACAATTGTTGGAAGGTCGTTTCCAGCAGGTGCAGAAATAACAACTTTCTTTGCGCCAGCAGTGATGTGTGCCTCAGCCTTTGCCTTTGATGTGTAGAAGCCTGTGCATTCAAGAACAACGTCCACGCCGATTTTTCCCCATGGAAGTTCAGCAGCATTCGGCATTTTGTAGATGACGATTTTTTTGCCGTCTACAACGATGTAGTTATCTTCACCTTCGCCGTCGTGCGATTCAACTGTATGTTTTCCCTCGCCGATGCGTCCAGCGTATCCGCCCTGTGCTGTGTCGTACTTCAAAAGCTGAGCGAGCATTTTTGGGCTTGTCAAATCGTTGATTGCAACGACTTCATAACCGTCTGCTCCGAACATTTGGCGGAACGCCAAGCGACCAATTCGACCAAAACCATTAATAGCAACTTTTACTGCCATTTGATTTTCTCCTTTTAATGTATTTTCAATCTTTCTATACAGTACCGAATTTATAAAAATTCGTCTACGATTCAAGAATCAAAAGAAATCGTGCGCGAATCAAAACGTCGCGACTTTATTGCTTTTTTCTTGAGTGCAGGCTGTTCTTTTTTTTCTTTGCGCCGTCTTTTCGCTTCGCGTTTTTTCAAAAAATCGGAAACGGAAAAACAAAAATCTTCATTTAAAACAATGGAATCTACAAAAATGCCTTCGCGACGAGCATACGCTTGTAGAAGTCGCATCGTCATCAATGCGTCGTCCGAAGATTTGTGAGCGATTAAATCGCTGTTGTCGATTCCGAGTTCTTCGCACCGCTTTTCCAATGAGCCGAAAATCTCGCCGTCTTTTTTGCAGAATTTTTCTACGTCGAACGCGCTAAATCTTGGAACTTGAAAGCGATAACGTTCAAACGCTGAAACCACAAATCCCACGTCGTTTAACGCGCCAAACGCAAAAACTTTTCGATTTTTTTCCATAAAAATTGAGCGGATTTGTTCTTCAAACGCAGGAAACGGTGGCTGCGACAAAAAATAATCCTTTGGATACGCAAGCGAAGTTCCGCCGTTTTTTAGCAAATACCAATCGAATTCGCTTTGTGGATTCATAACAATATCATCATGTTCTATAATGTTAAAACAACTATCTGTAATAACATAACCGAATGAACACATTTTTCCAACGCCACCAAAACAATTTGCACATTCCACGTCAAAAAAAAGGTAAGTTCTTGCACTTTTCATTGCGGATTCTCCAAAAAGTCAGAATTTTCCGAAGACGCAATTTCGTCCGCGATTTTTGAATAGTCTACAAAATTCGGCAAATTCTTTGCAAGATTCTGCATTCGTTCGTCAGTTTTTGAAATCGTGTCGGCAATCGAGCGCAATTCTTCGTCAACGTTTTGTGGCATAGCGTAGTCTTTTTTATAGTGAAGTTGATGTTCAAGACTTGCCCAAAAATCCATTGCAATCGTGCGGATTTGGATTTCCACGGGAATTTCGCGTTTTTCGTCGCTAAAATTCACGCCCACGTTCACTATGACGTGCAAACTTCTGTATCCGCTTTTTTTGGGATTCTTTATATAATCTTTAACTTCAATAACTTCGATGTCGCTTTGTTTTTCGAGCATTTGCAAAATGTGATAAACGTCGCTGATAAACGGGCAAGTAATTCTAATTCCCGCAATATCGTAGAGTTTTGTAATCATGTTGTCGATTGTGATTGCAAGCCCTTTGCGCTGCAGCTTTTCCGCGATGCTCATCGGCTCTTTAATTCGACTAGAAATCGTAGAAATCGGCTTGCGCTCGTGTTTTGCCGCAAATTCATCTTCCAAAATCTCAAATCGAGTCTTAATTTCCTTTATGGCACTCTCATAAAGCATTAAAAGTTGCTGGAATTGCATTGCAACATCAATAAAATCACTAGGATTTGCAAGTTCGCCACGGTTGTCAATGACCGCTTGCCGCAAAATCAACTCTTTGTCCATGAAAAAAATATAGTTGATTTTTTGTCCATCGTGGAAAGAATTTTTTTTCTCGGAAATTACAAATCAAAACAAATCCACCGCGTTTACTGCGAAAAAATTGCACGTGTTACTTGTATAAGAACTTTTTTTTTGTAAAGTATCTCATCTTTTTCAAGACGGAGGAATTTATGACGATTTTCAAAAAAAATTGGTGGGGTGCTTTGCGCAATTTTTGTGGCAACGTTTGTTTCGTGCAGCGACGACGACGATTCGTCTTCGCAAACGCAAACGACCTACTACACCGTTACCTTTGACAGCGACGGTGGCACGGCGGTGGAAAAGCAGACCGTGGCAAGTGGCAAGACCGCTACCAAACCCGCTGACCCCACAAAAGTGGCAACAGACAGCGTGACTTACATATTTGCGGGTTGGTACAACGGAAACAACTTGTTTGACTTTGCCACGCCCATAACTGAGAACATCACGCTGAAAGCGAAGTGGACGGAAACAGCGAAACTGCCAGCAAAGACCGCTGGTAGCATCAGTTACGAAAAGTCCTCAATGAATAAGAACGTTGATTCTGGCACTTTCATCAACCCCCTTACCAAGACAGGCGACGGCATAGTAACATACTCTTCAAGCGATGAAACAGTAGCCACTGTAAATGCTTTGACAGGTGAAGTTACCATTGTTACCAACGCTGGGGGAAAAACGGTGAACATCACCGCCACAGTAGCGGATTCCGACACATATACCTACGCCACAAATACTGCGAGCTACACGATTACGGTTTGGACTGGTTCCATATTATAAGCAAAGCGACCGCTTGGACGACAGCAAGGCAATTTCTCGCATTGGAAGTTGCCTTGTTTTTGTATGCGGTTGGCGCAAAGCCGTGGTATACTTTTCAAATGAACGACGACACGAACGATTTAAGCAAAATCGACCCGAAAATGCTCGCGCGGATTCAGGCTCTCAGATTGATGGACGACGATTTTATGACCGTCGTTTTCGCGGGCGACAACTCTTTCGCGCGACGATTTGCGCGTCAAAAAGTCGATGACGCAAAAAGAAATGCACAATCTTTTTGGACGGTCGGTGCGCCTGGACATTTTGGCGGAAGACGCGGACGGAAAAATTTACAACATCGAGATTCAACGCGCGGACAAAGGCGCGAATCCGCGACGCGCGCGCTACAACTTGGCGATGCTCGATTCTCACGCGCTAAAACGAAAAAGTGATTTTGCAGATTTGCCCGAAACGTACATCATTTTCATCACGGAAAACGATTATTTTGGCTATGGACAGCCGCTTTATAAAATCAAAAAGACGGTTGAAATTATTGGCGAAGGAAAATCGGACGAGATTTTTGACGACGGGGCGCACACGATTTATGTGAACGGCGCGTACCGTGGCGACGACAAAATCGGCAAACTGATGCACGACTTTTGCGAGCCGAACGCTGACAAAATGAACTATGCCGAAATCGCCGAGCGCGTGAAGATTCACAAACAGCAGACAAAGGGGG
>CAJOEO010000078.1 GCA_905233535.1 uncultured Treponema sp. | reverse complement strand
GGCGAAATCGAAACGCTCGTAAAATCGCCACCGTAACTTTGTGCGCGTTTTTTATAGTCGTCAGAATCTAAATGACTAGTAAATTCTGCCATCACTCCAACGATTCTTAGTTTTAAAGGAAGTTGGTAACCTAAAAGTAGTTGCTCGTATAGTTGCAAACCGTTTGTATAGTGCTTCGTCGCTTGCCATTCCCAAAGTTCGCCATCGTCAACGGAAAGGTGCGCGTAAAAAATCTGCGCGGTCGCCAAAAAAAGAACGTGCGTCCAATCGCCCGCCCAAATCGCGCCCGTATCCATTTGAAAAGTCGCCTGCGCCCAAACATCTGTATACCAGTCAGCAAACGGCGTTAAAGATTCGTACTTTGGATTTGAAGCGTTTTCGTTAAAAAGTGCCATGCCGTTCCATTTTCCAGCCAACGCCCAGCCCGTTCCCGCAGAACCGCCCGCGCCAAATTCTAAAAACGGAACAGGTGTAAAGTACGCACTCGCCAAAAATCTAAGCGAAACTGGCGAAAGTTCGATTCCGCCACCAAAAACCGCGTTTGCGTCTTTGAGCAGAAAATGCTCGCCAAGTGGCATTTTTAGCGTGTACGCGGCATTTATGCTCGTTCGTGCAACTATTCCGTCGTATAGTGAATCAAGTGGCGCAAAATGAGATGACCCAGATTTGTACGCAGATTTCAGATAATAGATTGAATCAAACTTTAACGTAAACGTGAGCGGATTTTCTTCCGTTGGATTTTCAGAATTTTCCGTTTCTTCCGCAAAAATCGCGCCAGCAAAAGCAAAAATCGCGCCAGCAAAAATCACAAAACGCCTAAACATGAACGTTATTATAACGAATTTTTTATCGTAAAACTGACAATGAGCGAAAAACGCACCGTGGTTTTTACTTCCTCAATCAGCGCGTTTTGTTGTCGCAACGGGCGGGCGATTTTCTGCTACAATGTTCGCATGAAGCGTGATAAATCAAAATTGCTTTCTTCGGAAATCGAATTTTCTGTGGATTTTAACGATTGCGACCCTATGAAAATCGTTTGGCACGGAAATTACATCAATTATTTTGAGCGGGCGCGGTGCGCTTTGCTTTCTAAAATCGGCTACGATTATCTTGAAATGGAAAAATCGGGCTATCTTTTTCCTGTGGCGCAAGTGCGCGCAAAATATGTTCGTTCGCTAAGATTTGGCGACGTTTGCCGCGCACGCGCGATTCTCACGGAATGGGAAAATATGCTCGAAATGGAATTTGAACTATACAACGCGAAAACTGGCGAATTGACTACAAAAGGCACGGTTTCGCAGATTTGTGTGGACGCAAAAACGGGCGAAACGCAAATCGTTTGCCCCGCGTGTTTCACGGACAAAGTTCAAAAATTGTTGGAAGAAAAATCGAAGGATTCTCAAGTTTTATGACGACGTACCTTTCAAATCCTGCCGTTTTTTGTGCGGCGGGAAAAACGGCGGACGATTTTTTTGATTCTCTGATTTTGAAAAATCAATCGCAAATCGTAAAAACGGACGTTTATGGAAAAAGTTTTTTTGCCGCAAAAATCCCGAACGCGCTTCCGTCCACGCTCGACAAATTCGATTCGCATTGTCTTAGAATTTTGAATTCGTGTCTTTTGCAGATTCTTCCCGCAGTTGAAAAAGCAAAATCACTCTACGGAAAAAATCGAATCGGCGTTTGTTTAGGTTCGTGCGACAATGGCTCTGAGCGGTCGCTTTTGGCGCACAAAGCGTTTTTTGAAAACGGCGCGTTTCCGCGCGAATATTCGATTCGCGAGCAAGGCGCGGAATATTTTGCAAGTTTTGCGTCAAAAATTCTGGACGTTTGCGGCGTTTCGCTTGCGTTTTCTACCGCTTGTTCGTCGTCTGCAAGTGCGCTTTTAGTTGCAAAAGAACTCATTTTGTCGGGCGAATGCGACGCAGTTGTGGCGGGCGGCGTTGACGTTGCGTCTCAAACCGCGCTTTTGGGATTCGATTCGTTGGGCGCGATTTCGCAAAAAATCACGAATCCGATGAGCGCGAACCGAAGCGGAATCACGCTCGGCGACGGCGCGGCGTTTTTTGTTCTTTCGCGCGACGATTTGGAAAAAACGAACATCGCGCTTTTTGGCGCGGGCGAATCTTCTGACGCGAACCACATGACTTCGCCAAAAGAAGACGGAAGCGGAGCGGCTTCGGCAATGGAAAACGCGATTTTGAACGCAAAAATCGACAAATCTAAAATCGGCTACATAAATCTTCACGCGACGGGAACGATTTTGAACGACGCAATGGAATCGCGTGCCGTAAAAACCGTTTTTGGAGAATCCCCCGTTTTTGTAAGCGGAACGAAGCCCATCACGGGACACACGCTCGGAGCGGCGGGCGCATTGGAACTTGCCGCGTGTTTTCTTTCCATGAAAAAAAACAAACTTCCACCGCACGTTTGGGACGGCGTGACGGACGAAAAAATTCCTTTGCTGAATTTTGTAAAATCGGGCGAAAACGCAAAAATCGATTTTTGTATGTCGAACACGTTTGCTTTTGGCGGTTGCAACGTGAGCCTAATCATCGGAAACGCTCTCTAAAATCGAGCAAAATGGAGAAAATATGACTATTGAACACGACGAATTAAAAAAACTCGTGCCACACGCGGGAAAAATGCTTTTAATCGACCGCGTTTGTGATTTTGACACGGAAAATTGGAGCGTAAAAACGCAAACGACCGTGCGCGAAAACTGCATTTTTTTTGAAAAATCGATTGGCGGAATTCCGAATTACATTTTCATTGAATTTGTTGCGCAATCGGTTGCCGCACTTTTGGGGATTTGTTCAAAAACCCAGGGCAAAAAAAACGGCTACATTTTGAGCGTTTCGTCGCTTGAAATTTCCGTTCCCGCGCTCGCGCTGAATTCAAAAGTTGGCGTTTTTGCGCATCGAACAAGCGAGGCGGGAAACGCTCATTCTTTTTGCGCCGAACTTTTTGTGGACGACAAAAACGTCGGTTCTGGAAATTTTACTTTAATGGTTGCGGAGTAAGTTTTTGCAGAAAATACGAATTTTTCGGAAAATCTAATTTATATGGAAAAAAAACGAATGGAAAATGAAAATTCTTGTAAAACGGTTCTAGTAACGGGAGCATCTGGCGGAATTGGGCGCGCGGTGGCGTTGGAAGCGGCAAAGGCGGGCTACAAAGTTGTTTTGCATTGGCGAAGCGGACGCGAAAAAATCGATTCGCTTTTGTCAGAAATCCGCGATTTTGGCGGAGAAGCGGAGGAAATTCAATTCGACGTTTCAAATCGAAAAGAATGTGAAAAAAAATTGAATGCTTGGGTTACAAAAAACGACGCGCCCTGGGGAATCGTTCTTTGCGCAGGCATTTGCAAAGACGCGGCGTTCCCTGCGCTTTCTGACGACGATTGGGACAGCGTAATTTCCACGAACTTGGGCGGATTTTACAACGTTTTAAAACCGCTAATTATGCCGTTGTGCCGAAAACGGCGCGGGCGAATCATCGCGCTTTCGTCCGTTTCTGGCGTAATTGGAAACCGCGGACAAGTAAACTACAGCGCAAGCAAAGCCGCTTTAATCGGCGCGGTCAAAGCGTTAAGCGTGGAACTGGCAAGCCGACACATCACAGTAAATTGCATCGCGCCAGGATTCATAGACACGCAAATGACAGAAGACGCGCAATTCGACAAGATTTTGCCGATGATTCCGCTTGGCAGAGCGGGCAAAGCGGAAGAAGTCGCACATCTCGCGCTTTTTCTTTTAAGCGAAAACGCCGCCTACATCACTCGCCAAGTAATCGGCATTAACGGCGGAATCGTCTAAGGTTTCGACATTTCGATTTCTGAATGAAAAACAACGGGGGTTTCGACTTTGCTCAACCGACGTTTTCTCGGGGGTTGAGGTTCTCGAAAACGCCGTTTTTTCATAAAAAAATGTGTTCGTTTTGCTGACTTTTTTATTATATTTGAAAAAACATATTTTTGGAGAAACAATGTACATCGAAAAAATCAATTCGCCAAAGGACTTAAAAAATCTTTCTGATTCCGCGCTCGTGGAACTTGCTCAAGAAATCCGAAATCTTTTAATCAAAAAATTATCTGAATGCGGCGGACATTTTGGTCCGAATCTCGGAATTGTGGAGGCGACAATCGCGCTTCACAAGATTTTTGATTCTCCCGCGGACAAAATTGTTTTTGATGTTTCGCATCAAACGTATCCGCACAAGATTTTGACGGGACGCGCGTTTGCGTGGACGGACAAAAATCGCTACAACGACGTTACGGGGTTCACGAATCCAGACGAAAGCGAACACGACCAATTTACGATTGGACACACGTCCACGTCGATTAGTCTTGCGTTGGGCTTGGCAAAGGCGCGAGATTTGGCGGGCGGAAAAGAAAACGTCATCGCGTTAATCGGCGACGGCTCGCTTTCTGGTGGCGAGGCGTTGGAAGGCTTGAACGTTGCGGGCGAACTCGATTCAAATTTCATAATCATCGTAAACGATAACGATATGTCGATTGCGGAAAATCACGGCGGACTTTATTCGTCGCTCAAAAAACTCCGCGATTCCGACGGAAAAGACAAAGACAACATTTTTAAGGCGTTCGGTCTGGATTACGTTTTTGTAAAAAACGGCAACGACATAAAAAGTCTTATCGACGCTTTTGAATCGGTCAAAAATTCTAAAAAAGCGGTCGTCGTTCATATAGTAACGCAAAAAGGAAAAGGCTATAAATTCGCCGAGGAAAACCGAGAACCCTGGCATTTTGCGCAACCGTTCGACATTCAAAGTGGAAAACCGCTAAAAGTCAGCACGAGCGAAAGTTACGGCGCACTTTCTGCAAAATTTCTGCTTGAAAAAATGAAAAACGACAAAAATGTCGCGGTGATTACGGCTGGCACGCCAACGGTTTTGGGTTTTACAAAAGATTTGCGCGAAAAGGCGGGAAAACAATTTATTGACGTTGGCATTGCCGAAGAAACGGCGGTCGCGCTTGCGGGCGGAATGGCGACGCGCGGCGCGAAAAGCATTTTTGGCGTTTACGGCACGTTTTTGCAACGTTGCTACGACCAAATGCAACAAGACGTTTGCGTGAACAACAGCAGCGCGGTTTTTGTGGTTTGTGCCGCAAGCGTTTGGGGAATGAACGGAATCACGCACACGGGCTGGTACGACGTGCAGATGCTTTCACACACGCCACGCCTCGTTTATTTAGCCCCGACGAGTTGCGAAGAATATTTTGCTATGCTAGATTGGGCAATCGAACAAAAATCTTTTCCCGTTGCGATTCGTCAACCCGCAAACGGTGTCGTTCATTCAAATCGAAAAATCAAAAAAGATTATTCGAATCTTTCGTATGAAATCGTGCAGGAAGGAAAAGACGTTGCGATTATTGCGCTTGGGGATTTTTTTCAAATCGGCGAAGAAAGCGCGAAAAAATTGGCGGAAAACGGAATAAACGCCACGTTGATAAATCCACTTTCCGCGTCGCACATCGACAAAGAAACGCTTTCCAAAATCGCGGAAAATCACAAAGTCGTAATCACGCTTGAAGACGGCATTATTTCTGGTGGCTGGGGACAAACGATTAGCGCGTTTTTTGCAGAAAAAAGCAGCGTAAAAGTTTTGAATCGCGGATTCGAGAAAAAATTTCTTGACCTGTTCGTTCCCGCCGACGTTCTTTTTGAAAATCGCCTAACGGCAAATCAAATCTGCGAAGACGCAAAACTCGCTCTCGCGTAAAAAAACGGGGTTTCGACTTCGCTCAACCGCCGTTTCCCTCGGTGGTTGAGGTTCTCGAAAACGCCTAAAAATTACGACACGGACTTTCTTCGTTTTCTTAAAATCAAAAAAAGGCAAATGGCGGCAAAAATCGCGGCGCAAACGCAAAGAATCAAAACGAAAAGCGAATTTTTTTCGTCCACGGAGAATTTTTCAAAAATCAAATTCAAAGATTCCGCAAGAGTCAAAAATCCAAAAATCGCGAAAATCGCAAACGCAAGAATCGAAAAGAATTTTGTAGGCGTGCGTCCGTCCAAAAGTTTTACTACCAAAAGCCCGATTGAATCCGCCGCAAAAAGTCCAATCGACGAGGCAAGCCAAACGATAGGTGCGGTTTTGTTTAGTCCGTTCGTCGCGCCAAACGTAATCGTGGCAAGTTGCGTTTTGTCGCCAAGTTCGGCAACAAAAAACGTGCAGAAAATCGCAAGCGGCGCAAACGCAAACTTTGATTCTTTGGCGTTTTCCTCGTCGTCGTCGCCCGCCAACGTTGAAACGGAAAACACTAAAAACGCCGCCGCCGCCAAGATTTTTACAATCCACAAATTTCCGACCAAAAACGAATGTAAAATTCCGCCCGCGGCAACCGCAATCGCGTTCAAAACCAAAATCGCCACCGCAGTTCCAAGCAAAATGTCGCGCAATCGGTATTTTGCCGAAAGTGCCACAAGCATAAGTTGCGTTTTGTCGCCCATTTCCGCCACAAAAACTGTCGCGAGTACAGAAAAGAAAAGTCCAAGCATTTTTCCCCCTCACAAAATTGTAGTGAAAACGATTTTGTTAGCCTAAGACAATTTTGGACGTGTTACAAAAAGTATGCTATAAAAAAAGAGCAAATAGGAAAAGTGTAGTATTATATAAAATACGAAAACAATAACACTAACTTGTCCCCA
>CAJOEO010000077.1 GCA_905233535.1 uncultured Treponema sp. | reverse complement strand
GTTGTCCGTGTTTCGCCCGATTATTTGCGCTGGAAAATTTTTCTGCTCAACTTGCGTAGAAAATCCCAACTGCTCGCGTAATCGTTCGTTTTCTTTCGTGATTTCTGTGTTGTTGCGCTGAAAATACTCGTAATTTTTGAGTCGCTCTGCAAGATAAGCGTTTTCTTCGCGCAAACGTGAAAGTTCATGCACAGAATCAACAATGTCGCTTCCACCACGAACAATCGCGCCCACGCCTTTTTGAAGCGAAGAAAGTGCGGAAAATCCGACTCTCTCAAAATTCAAAACGAATCCGCCCGAATTAAACGCAAGGCAAAGTCCTGAAATTGCAACAAGCGAAATAAACGCAACTTCCGACGCACGAAATCCGCCGAATATATGCTTTTGACCGCCCATTTTTTATCGTTAGTCGTTGAGGTTGTCGTAAATCGAACGGTCGGTTGACATATCGCGGAAAAGTTCAAACGCTTGACCTGCTCCCAACGCAACACATTCGAGTGGATTGCTCGCAATAAAAACTGGAACTTGCGTTTCTTTTTGAACGAGCGTATCGAGTCCTTTTAGAAGCGCACCGCCTCCAGACATAATGATTCCTCGTTCAACGATGTCCGCCGCGAGTTCTGGCGGAGTTTCGCCGAGCGTTTGCTTAATCAATTCAACGATTCGGTTTACGGTTTCTTTTAAGGCTTCACGAATTTCCACGCTGTCAATTTCAAGTCGTTTTGGAAGGCCTGTAATTGCGTCGTTTCCGCGAACTTCCATTGTTTCAATCGTGTTGTTTCTGTCGGAAAATGCGTTTCCAATTTCTTTTTTAAGTCTTTCCGCCGCCTGAAGACCGATTTTTAGGTTGTGATTTTTTAGAACGTATTTAACGATTGATTCGTCGAATTTATCGCCACCAACGCGAATTGCGTTTGTAACGACCATGCCTCCAAGCGAAATAACGCTTTTGATTTGCGCACCGATTGCCGCCGCAAGCGATTCTTCAATTACGTCAACTTCCTTTGCACCCGCTTTTAGAGCCGCTTCGATTACGGCTCGGCGTTCAACTTGCGTAATGCAAGACGGAATTCCGATTTTCATTCGTGTAGATTTGAAAAGTTGATGGCGCGGAATAACTTTTGAAACAAAGTATTTTATCATTTTTTCCGTGCTGTCAATGTCTGCAATAACACCGTCGCTCATCGGTCGAATCGCGCTAATGTTGCCAGGCGTTTTGTATAGCATACGCTTCGCTTCTGCGCCAACGGCAACTACCCGCTTTGTTCCCTTTTCAACCGCCACGACTGACGGTTCGTCTACCACGATTCCCTTTCCGCGAACATAAATCAACGTGTTACAGGTGCCGAGGTCGATTCCAATGTCATTTGAAAACCGCTCAAAAACGCCCATCTGTTTCCCCCATTTTTTCGGTTTATTTTACAATATTTTATTTTCGGCGGAGAAATTACCCCTCTAAATGTTTACCGTTTTTCCGCAATCCGCGAAAGTGCCGCCAACACGCCAGGGTGATTTTTGCGAATTGCGTATGCTTTTCGCAAAGCATTTCGCGCTTTTATGAGGTCGCCACGTTTTTCATGCACGCGCCCCAATCCATAATATGCGTCTGCCGCTTCGTCAATGTTTCCCAATTCGTCAACCATCGATTGAAAAACCGCTTCGGCTTCCGCTAATTGTTCTTCTGCAAGGTAGATTTCGCCCAAAAGTAATTTTCCTTTTTGAACGATTTTTTCGTCTTTGCATTCCTCAGAAATTCGTCGAATGTACTGCTCTGACGCTGGATATTGTCCCGCGTTAAAATACTGCTCCGCAATCGAAAGCAACAAAATGTCGCTTTCTCGAACAAGAAGAGCCTCCGTGAAAGATGAAATACTTTCCATTGTCATTCCAAGCGCGGCATAAGACAACCCCAAAAGTTCACTGATGTCGTCCGCCTTGTAACCGCGATTTGCCGCAGAAAGCAAATATCGAACGGCAAGGTCGGCATAATATCCGTAAGACGAAAGCGTGTCTTTGTAAAAATACGCTTTTCCAAGCATATACTCAAGTTGAGGAATATCTTTGTTCGTTGATTTCGCGCTCAAAAGCGATTGTCGAATGTTGATTATCGCCTCGTCGATTAATTCAAATGCGCGAACGGTATCGGTTTCAGCAGCAGAAAGAAAAAACGCGGCGTATCCATGAAACATCAACGCGGTATGATTAAACGGACGTTCATAAAGAATCGCATTGCTTACGCTGTACACGCCTTGATAATCTGAATCTCGCCATTTTGTACGCAACGTAAAAAACGAAGATTCTGAATGTAATTTGGATTTTACAAAATGATACGCGCCAAAAACTGCGGCAGAAAGCGCGACCGCAATGATGAAAACGACAATAAGCCGTTTGAGCAGCCGTCCGTCTTGTCCAAAAACGTCTCTGCCATTCAGCGTTTTATGTTTCATCTACGATTTGCCCTCCGCCCAAAGAACTAAAAAAAAAGAAAAGGGAAAAGACAATAAGCCGAGTTCTGTATTAGACGACCATCTATCTGAAACGCGCGTTACCGCACGTTTTTAGCAGTTTACCCGCAGTTACACGCCAGAATCGCGACTGCTGCTCAACTTTGCTCCAAATGAGGTTTGCACTGCTACGAACATCACTGTTCGCACGGTGGGCTCTTACCCCGCCATTTCACCATCGCTATAAAAATAGCAGTTTATTTTCTGTTGCACTTTCTGTCAGAATATAAAGAAATCTTTATGTTCTGCCTGGTTATTACCCAGCATTTTTTCTGGTGGAGTCCGGACTTTCCTCGCTCTTAAACGGTATCATCACCGAATAAAAGCGCGGTCATCTGTCTTTTCCCTATTTTTACAATTTACATATCGTCGCCATCGGAGTCCGAAGGCTCTTCGTCCTCGTCAAAGCTACTGTCATCATCGCTCTGATAGCCATCTAACGATGACGATTCATCGTCGCGGTCATCTCTATCCGCGTCTTCGTCCCTATCTTCTTCTTCGTCGATTTCTCTTTCGTCGTCAAATTCCGCATCGGAATAATCTGCAAGACTTCCAGTTTCGTCGAGCGAAGAGAAATCTTCTGCGCTTTCGTCGTCCGTTTCTTCGTAAAAAAGAATTCGCGAACAATACGGGCAGAAAAGAATGTTTCCACCTTCGCGCACTTCGTTTGCAAATTGCGCTGGAAGAATCATGTGACAACCTGAACAAACGCCGTTGCGAACAGAAACGATGCCTTCGCTGTTTCGTCGAATTATGCTGTGAAACTTGTAAATCGTTTCTCCAAAAGATTCATCGAAAGAATTTTCTATTTCTTTCTCTTTTTCTTTAAGAGAATTGAGTTCGGCTTTGTACGAACCAATCTGCTCGTCAAGCGCGTTCCTTTGAATAGAAAGCATTTCTTCGCCCGTTTGAATGAGAGCCTCTTTTTCTTTCATCTCGCTTTCGACTTTTGCAAGTTCGTTTTGTTGGTCGAGAAGTTGACTTCGCGTCGTTTTTTCTTTTTCGCCAGCCTCGGAAATCTGCTTGTCAAGTGCCTCGTATTCGCGATGAGTCGTGATGTTGTCCATGCTTTTTTCTGCGGACTCTTTCAAATTCACCGCCACATTCAATTCTTCTTTGAGGTGGTCCACTGCGCTTTTTAATTCGCTGTAAGTCTCGCTTTTTGCTTGGTAATCCCGTTTGTCGCGTGCAAGTGCTTCTTCTTGCGCATCGAGTTGTTGCGGAGCTTCCGCCAACTGCTTCTCAATGTCGTATCGTTTAACGAGAACAGTCTGAAGTTCTTTCAGATTGTCGAACACTTCTGTCATTTCCATGTGAAAAACCTCATAAAATTATCCGCAAAGTATAGATGATTTTTTTTCTAATTGCAATGCGGATTTTTTTTTCTCAAAATCACGTTTCAACGTAATCGCGAAGTCCGCTCGCACGGCGCGGGTGTCGAAGCCGTCTTAACGCCTTTGCTTCGATTTGTCGAATTCGCTCGCGAGTTACATTAAAGTAAAGTCCAACTTCTTCAAGTGTCAAAGAATATCCGTCGTCAAGTCCAAAACGCATTTTTAGAACTTCTTGTTCGCGCATTGGAAGCGTGTTCAAAACGGAGCGCAACTGTTCTTGCAAAAGCGTGTACGCGGTTTTGTTCGCGGGATTTTCCACGTCTTTATCTTCGATAAAATCTCCAAGTTGGCTGTCTTCTTCTTCGCCAATTGGCGTTTCAAGCGAAATTGGTTCGCGGGCGACGTTTTTTACTTGTTTTACGCGCGTTGGAAGCCAACCGAGTTGTTGCGCGATTTCTTCGTCTGTGGGTTCGCGCCCCAATTTTTGCATAAGTTGACGCGATTCGCGCACGACTTTATTGATTTGTTCAATCATGTGAACTGGAACACGAATCGTTCGCGCTTGGTCAGAAATCGAGCGCGTAATCGCTTGTCGAATCCACCAAGTTGCATACGTTGAAAATTTGTAGCCCTTGCGATATTCGAATTTTTCGACGGCTTTGATTAGTCCAATATTTCCTTCTTGTACTAGGTCAAAAAATTGCAATCCACGGTTTGTATATTTTTTTGCAATAGAAACGACGAGTCGCAAGTTTGCGTTAATCAAATGATTTTTCGCTTTTTCGAGTTTTCGTCGTCCGTCGTCAATTTTGTTCGCCATCGCAAGAATTTCGTCCACGCTGTTCTCGAACTCGTATTCCATTTTGCGAAGTTTGCGGTCAATTTTTTGGATTTGCGTAAAAACGTCGCGGATTTCGTCGGGGCGAAGTCCCAATTCTTGCTCCAATTTTATCGCTTCGGAATGAATTGCAAGTTTCTTTAAGATTGTGGAACTCGTCGATTTTTTGCATTGCGTCGGAAAATTTTAGGCTGAATCGGTCGATTTCTTCGCTTTGAATGTCGATTTGCGAAAGCGACGGCATGATTTTTGCGCGCAATTCCACGAGTTGCGGATTATCAAAAACTTCGCGCGATTGATTCGCCTCAAAAAGTTGCTTTTTTAACGCCATGTATTTTTTCATCTCTTCCTTTACAGGTTTGATGAATTCGCCGTAGCACGTTTTGAGTCTGCGTTTTTCCGCCTGCGCCTCGTTGAGTTCTTTTCGCGGTCTGCCAGGTTCGTGCGGGTCGATTTTTTTGAACGCCTTTTGAGAAATCTCGTAAAATTCAGGAATCATCATGCCCGCTTGTTTAATCACGTCTTTGATGATATTTTCGCCTTCTTCCATTTCTTTGGAATATTTGACTTCTTGCTCGGCGGTAAGCAATTTTTCTTTTCCGATTTCGCGAAGATAAAGCCGAATCGGGTCGTCCACGTTTGAATCTTTGTCGTTTTCAACGAGTCGATGATTTGCGAACTCGTCCAAAACGCCCGCCATATCAACGTCTTCCGCAGAAAGTTCGTCGTCGCCCGTTTCCTCAACGTCGTCGTCGTCGAGCATCGAATCGTCTTCGTCGCCTTCGTCTTCCAAATCGTCGAGACCGTCTTCAATGACTTGCACGCCCATTCCACTCAAAAGTTGAAGAATATTCTCCATTTTGCCGTCAGAATCGTCGCCAACGTAATCCGCGCCAAGAATATAGTTGATTTCGTCGAACGTAATGACTTGCTTTCCACGCGCAAAATTCAAAAGTTTTTCGACTAACGGTTCACCCGCTTCGCCTTTTACGTCCGTGTCTTTTTTCTTTCCAGCCATATTTTCTCCTTGAAATTTGACCTTTTTTTATTCTTATCGATTTTTTGAATTCGTCAAAACGAAAAATCATTTTTTGTCAAGAATTTTATCGATTTCCATTTTTTCTTCTATTAAAACGAGCAAATCCTCACCGTCATAATTTTGCGCTTCGCCTTCTTGAATCTTCGTTTGAAGATAATTGCGCCTTTTTTCTAATGCCCGTTTTTTCAAAAGTGAAACCGAATCTTTGACAGATTTTTCGGCATTTTCTGCAAATTCTCCACGAACCATCGATTCCGTAATCATGCGCCACAATTCGTCGTTTCCGATTTTTAATTGAAGAACGCCAATCGAAAGATTTTGATTTGAATCGCATTCCAAAAGAATTCCGAACAAAAATCTCGCCAACGGATTTTCAAAATCTTTTTGCGAAAGTTCGTTTTTCATCATCGGAAAAAAATCCAAATTCGCGATTACGGAAAAAATCGCCCGCATTTCTGCGTCGATTTTAATTTCCGCCGATTCGTTATTTTGAATTCCTCGCAAAACCGAAAAAGATTCAATGCGCGTTTCCAAATTTCTTCGATTCGTAAAATCACTTTCCAAAGCGTCTTCGCTGATTTGCAATTTAAGCGCGATTTTTGTTTTTGCACGCGCTTTTTCAATTTCAGTGCCGAGCGAATCGACGTATTCAAACAAACCCGTTTCGATTTTTAGAGCAGATTCTGGATTTTGATTTGGATTTTCTGCACAAAGTGTGCCAAAAAGCCATTCAAAATCGTCCGTCGCAGAATCAACCGCCTCGCGCAAATATTGCGCCCCAAACGCAAGCATGATTTCAGCGGGGTCTTTTCCGCCTTTAATCTGCACGACTTTTACGCCAATTCCTTTGGAACGACAAAGAAAAATCGCTTTTTTTGTGGCTTTTTTTCCCGCCTCGTCAGAATCAAACGATAAAATCGCCGTTTGCACATTCGACGAAACGAGGTGCAACTGCGCTTCGGTCAACGCCGTTCCAAGTGGCGCAACCGCAAAATCGATTCCGCATTGATGATACGCAATGCAATCAAAATATCCCTCGCAAAAAATAACGCGCTTTTCGCGTCGAATCGCGGTTTTTGCAAAATTAAAAGCGAAAAGCGTTTCGCCTTTTTGATATTGCAAAAGGTCGCCAGAATTCATGTATTTTGGAGGTTTGTTTTCGTCCATCGCGATTCCGCGGTCAAGAAATCGCCCACCAAACGCCACCGTCGAACCGTTTTTGTCGCAAATCGGAAACATCAATCTGTCGGCAAAAACCGAAACACTAACGTTTTTTTTTGAAAAAAGTCCAGAATCGTTCAAAAAATCTGCGCCAAAATGTTTTTTTTCCAAAAAATTCCTCAGCCATTTTCGGTCGGCGGGAGCGTAGCCCAAATTGAATCGAGAAATCGTTTCGTCAGAAAATCCTCGCGAATGAATGTAATCAAGCGCGAATTTTCCAGCGTCCGTTTTTACAAGCAGAAAATGAAAAGTTCCTGCGATTCTAGTATACAAATCGATGTATTCTTTTTTTAGCGTTTGCGTTTTGTCGATTTCGACCGCTCCATCTTCGTATTGAATCGGAATCGAAAATTTTTTCGACAAAATGTCAACGGCTTCCGTAAACGAACAATTTTCCATTTGGCGAACAAACGAAAAAATGTTGCCGCCCGCATGGCAGCCAAAACAGTAGTACAAATTTTTGTCGGGCGTAACGGAAAAACTTGGCGTTTTTTCGCTGTGAAACGGACAACAACCAAACCAAGCCGAACCTCGATTCTGCAATTCGATTCCGTAGCCCTGAACAACGGAAACAATGTCCGCGCCTCGTAAAATTGCGTCGAGCGAATTTTGCGAAACGAGCGACATCAATTAGACCTCTTTGTCCGAAATTGCGCAGTAGCGTTTATGTGTTGCGTAATGTTCGTGGAAAACGTATGTCTGCCAGCCTCCGCGTCCGTGAGCGTAAAGAAAAAATAATTCGTTTCGGGCGGATTTAACGCTGCACTAAGCGCGACAAGCCCAGGGTTTGAAATTGGTCCTGGCGGAAGAGCCGCCCAACGATAAGTGTTGTACGGACTGTCGATTTTTAAGTCGTTGTAAGTAATAATATCGGGGTGCGGTTTTCCCAAAATCTCCGTGATGACGTATTCGATAGTGGCGCACGAATAAAGTCCCACACCCGCGTCAACGCGATTTTTGAAAACGCTCGCAATTAACGGGGCTTCTTCGGTAACGCGATATTCGCGCTCCACAATCGACGCAAGAACGAGCGTTTTATAATTGATTTCTTCAATTCCAAGCGAAGAAAGTTTTTTATGAAAATTTTTTATCATTATTGAAACGACTTCGTTCGCGTCCATATTTTCGTAAAACGAATATGTATCAGGAAAAAGGTAGCCTTCGCAATTTTCCGCGTTAATTCCAAAACTTTCGAGCATTTCGCGATTTTTTGTCGCTTTTATAAATGATTCCGCGGAACAAACGCCACCGTTTTCCAAAATTCGTGCGATTTTTCGAATCGTAAATCCTTCGGGAATAACTGTCGTTACAAACGCTTCTTTTCCGTTTGAAATAATGTCAACGATTTCGCTAACGGACATCGACGGAGAAATTTTGTAACGACCTGAACGCAAAACAATCGGAGAAGAAACTCCTAAAAGTTTTTCGGGGATTCGAACCGCTGCATAAAAAGCGTGCGAAGAACGAATTAATCCGTTTTCTTCCAAAATCTCGCCAACGACTTTCGCGCTAGTTCCTTGCGGAATTTGCACCGTTTGCATTTCTTCGCTAGAAGACACGGGCGAAAGCAAAAAACGCACAAAACTCGCCGCAACAACGCCCGCAACCGCCGAAATAAAGAACGCAACGATGGAAGAAATTAGCAAAACTTTCCTAATTTTTTTCATCTGCTTTACGCCCTACGAAAATAAATTCATAACCTCGGAAACGGACATCGTGTTGTAAATATACGTTTCCACGATATTTGCAAACGCGCTTAAAGAATCGGGCAAATTTCCCTGATTTCGCCGAAGAATAACCGCCAACTCTTTTATTTCTTCAGAAGAAAAATGATAATCTATCCCCGAAGATAATGCGTCGTTCTCATTTTTGCTTTGTTTGTTTAGATTTTGGTCGAATGTCATATTATGACAGACTGCCCCTCCACAGCAACATGAACAGAAACAGTGTTATTTGTCGAATAATTTGCATACCATTTTGCAGATTCATAAATCGAATCGATTTTTCTGTCGTCGTAAGTCGGTTCGTGATGAAAAAGATATAAATGTTTTATGTTCCAAACCGCCGCAAAATCTATCGCATAGCAAAATGCCGAATGTCCCCAATTTGGTTTTCTATGAAGTTCCTCAACAGTATATTGGGAATCTAAAACTAGAACGTCTGCATTTTCAAAAACTCGCGCTGCTTCTGGAGTTTTGACGAAATCTTTTTCGCCTAACTCAACATCAGTTGAGTATACAAACGCTTTTTTTGTGCCGTCCGCGCAAGTTTCTTCCACGCGATAACTAAATGATTTTCCAGGGTGAAACATCTCCGTGCAAGCGACTTTTAGTCCGTCGATTTCAAAAGGTTCTTCTGTTTTTATAACATGAAATACGAAATTTTTAGAAAGTCCGCTGAATGGTACAGGAAAATATGGGCTTGTCATTTGGTCAACTAAATATTTTTCCATGTCAGGATATGGTGAATAAACATCAAATACAGCCCGTGGATTATAAGCCTGCCCAAAAAACGGTAATCCTTGTATATGATCCCAATGAAAATGGCTAAAAAGCATATGATAATGGAAATCTTCAGGAGGCGCAGAAAGAATGCCCATTACGCGAATCCCAGAACCTGCATCAAAAATCAATTTTGTGCCTTTGTCCGCAACGAGTTCCACACACGCAGTATTTCCGCCAACCGTTCCATAAACCCAACGAGGCAAAGATGCCAAAAAACGCTCCCGCGATTCATCGTTTACAACGTCTTCAGGAGTTGCCCTCTGAAGAACCGTAGAAATTTTTGCTTTGATTTGTCCAGGCGTAAGCGGAGAAGGAATCGACCCACGAACACCCCAAAAATGAATATTCACAACAAAACTCCTTTTTCACATCTCCAAATCGCCATACAATTTTTCCGCTTCACTTCGTCGGAGTGGTTCAATTTTGTCGTAAGCGACGCGCTGTTCTTCGATTTCTTCTTTTGTCCAAAGTCTGCCATTTTTCGCGTTGATTCCTGGACAATCGGCTGCACAAGAATCCCAATCTTCGCGACTTTCTAAAATCCAAGACCAAAAAGGATACGTCGAACACTGCACAGGTCGTTTTGAATACGCAGAACAACCTTCGCCGTCCTTCCAAAGGATACAATCATAATTTTTCCGTTCTTTTAACGCAAGCACCTCCGCACCATCATAATAAGTGAGCCAACGACAATATAAAGGAATAAACTTTGATTCACAGATGCCAAAAACTTCGCAGAGATTTTGCAGGTCTTCTAGTGAAAGATAAACAACACCAGGCGACAAACGACAACAGTCAGAACATCGATTGCACGAAAACCGAAGACCTAAATCGTAGAACACTTTTTTCTCGCCTAAAAAAGAAATAGAATAAAAAAAGGTCTTGAGAATCAAACTAGAAATCTCAAGACCTGCCTTGGGGAGTGAGGGACTCGAACCCCCGAACCTATAAGGAGCGGATTTACAGTCCGCCGCAATTGCCACTATGCGAACTCCCCGATAAGTCAAACAAAGCTGCCTGTAGGACTTGAACCCACGACCCCGAGATTACAAATCACGTGCTCTACCAACTGAGCTAAGGCAGCAAATCCTTATTCCTAAGCATTTGCCATTGGGAACGATAAATAATATATAAGAACGAAAAAAAAATGTCAATTGCTTTTCATTTATTTTTTTGCAAAATCTGGACGGAGTTTTTCGCCACCGTTTATGTAGACGTGATGACGTTGCGCTCCATTTGGTAAATACGCTGTAACAAGAACGCGCACCATATTTTTTGGTGAGCCGTCAATGTTTGGTTCTTGCATTGTAAAAAGCGCGACCGATGAAACGTCAAATTCGTTTTGCCCCAAGCGTAGCGCGGCGGCGGCGTTTTGTGCGGTTAAATCCTGCGTTTGTGTAAATTGAATCGAAACGATGTCTTCGGCACAAAGCGCGTTTTCTTTGAAAATCTGCAAACA
Organism: uncultured Treponema sp.; assembly: GCA_905233535.1. Taxonomy (GTDB): domain Bacteria; phylum Spirochaetota; class Spirochaetia; order Treponematales; family Treponemataceae; genus Treponema_D. The sequence continues at coordinate 636 of CAJOEO010000077.1, read as the reverse complement.
CATTTGCGCCACGTTAGAAATTATCGATTCTTTTGTATTTTGCGCTCCAGTCGCTCCTCGAATTGCGTAAAGTCGTTTTTCGTCTGCCATATTTTCTCCTTTTTTGCTTTTTTGCGTCAATTTCTTCTATAATATCAAAAAGAACGTGGTTTCGATACTCTCGATTTTACGCGCAATTTTCATCGCGAAAAAATGGAAGAAGAAAACAAAGATTTTGAACTTTTAACCGATGACGAAATATCTCTTTTAGATGTTGAAGAATTGGAAAGTTATGATGATATAACGCCGTTTGTTCAAATAACTGAACGATTTATGGGAAATCCTAAACGTTCTTCTGTTCCTATGTTTTTGCGTCTTACACGGCGTGGTGTTGTATTTTTATCAATGATGCTTTTTGCGTATATCGCGCTTTTTGTAACTGGAAATCGTCAAAATTTTCTTGACGAAAATTTGCGCACGATTCTTTTTTTTGCAACGACGACCGCAATAATGCTTGCCGTTTTTTCGTTTGCGGCAATTTTGGAAAGTTTGATTTGCATTTTTATTACGCGAAAAATCCGTTATTTTTTTTACGCGATTGCGTTTGTGCTACCAAGCGTGTTTGCGTGTAGCACTGGAATAATTTTTCGCGTGTTG
>CAJOEO010000076.1 GCA_905233535.1 uncultured Treponema sp. | reverse complement strand
AACGGAATAAAGTAGCAAACAAAAAATCCTGACGAGCGATGATAAAAATTTTGTTCGTCAAACGTGTAGTAAAATCCTGTAAATTGCGAGATTACAATTAGAACAATTCCAACATACGAATAAGATTGCGCTAGTTGCAATCTTCGTGGAACTTGGTCGCCACCACCTTCATTTTTGTATACGTCTATCAAATACAGATTGAACGCATACAAAACAAAAATTGACATAAAAAAAACTAGGAAATTACTTATTCTAACCATATAAAAACCTAGTTGACTTGGATTTCCTCTGTAAATATATGCAAAACGGTCTGACATTAAAAGAATCATTGCGCCCAATTCTATCAAAAAAAGTGCGCGACGACGTTGTACGGGAATTGTTTTTTGAAAAATGACGAGAAGCGCGAGAATTGCGCAAACTCCGCTTAAAAAAAGCATGATGTTTAATTGATGATGTTGTAAGAATTCCATAAATTTATGTCAGATATTATGATTTATAAAAATACCCGCGAAAAATGCGGGTATTATATTATTTTGTATTAAAAATTCAAAATACCGAGGCTTTTTAAAAACAAAATGACAAGTAAGAATGGAGCGGCAAATTTTACCATAAAAATATATAGATTTCTTCGATTGAAAACTTCGCCGTTTTTTGTTGCTTCGTCGAGAATTGTTTTTGGTTTTAAAATCCAGCCGATTAAAATGCACGTTCCGATTGAAACGATTGGCATCAAAATGTTGTTGCTGATGTAATCCATGATGTCCAAAATCTGCGCGACCGCGCCGTTTGGAAGTGCGACTTCAAAATAAAGGCGATTGTAGCCCAAGCAAACGACGATTCCGAGAAAAAGCGCGATGATTCCTTCAAAAACGACGGCTCTGCGACGCGAAATTCCAAACTCGTCCATGAAACTTGAAACGACCGCTTCCAAAATCGAAATGGAACTTGTGAGAGCGGCAAAAAGAACCATAATAAAGAAAATCGCGCCAACAAAACTGCCGATGATTCCCATTTGCGCAAAGATTTTTGGCATCGCCACGAACATTAAGCCTGGACCTGACGCGCTAACGCCTTCTTTGCCCATAAAAACAAAAACCGTCGGAATTATCATAACGCCAGCCAAAATCGCCACCGCGGTATCAAAAATTTCGATTCGATTTATAGATTTTACAAGATTCGATTCCGAAGGAACGTAAGAACCATACGCAATCATAATTCCCATTGCGACGCTAAGGCTGTAAAAAAGTTGCCCCATCGCGTCCATCAGCGTGATTAAAAACGTGTTTGGCGTGATGTTTGAAAAGTCGGGAATCACAAAGATTTTCAAGCCTTGAAGTCCCGTGCGAATCGAACCGTCGTCCGCGGAATGATTCATTGTGAGCGCGAAAATGGAAATTCCAACGACCAAAAGAATCAAAATCGGCATGAGAATTTTTGAAAGAGATTCGATTCCTTTTTTGACTCCGCGATAAATTACAAAGCACGACAAAAAAAGAAAAATCGCCGTAAAAACGATTGGCGATATTTGCGCAGTTATAAAGGAAGAAAAATATCCGTCTTCTGCCGCGCTCGCGCCTTTTCCTGTCAAAAATGCAATCGTGTATTTTAAAACCCAACCGCCAATTACTGAATAATACGGCATAATCATCATTGGAATTATGCACGCGACTTTTCCAAGCCAGCCCCATTTTTTGTGAAGATTTTTGTATGCCGTAAGCGGACTTTGTTTCGTTTTTCGTCCAATCGCGACTTCTGTTGTTAAAAGTGCGAATCCAAACGTAACCGCCAAAATCAAATACATTACAAGGAAAAGACCGCCACCGTCTTTTGCCGCCAAATACGGAAAACGCCAAATGTTTCCAAGTCCAACCGCGCTACCAGCCGCCGCTAAAACAAACCCAAACGAATTAGAAAACGTGTTTCGCTTTTTTGCATTGTGATTTTCATTCATAACCTTGAAATTGTATCAAAAAACACTCTTTTTGACAGCGTGAATTTTTTTTGCTGGATTTTTCGTATTATCGAATAAAAAACGAAAGTTTAGACTTTCGCTTAATTTTTTTAGTTTATTTCATCAATTCTGCGAGAATTGGATTTTCTACGGGCAAATCTTTTCGTTCGGAGGCGATTTTTTTGTATTCGAGCATGGATTTTTTGAGTTTTGCAAGTCGAGAAAAAAAGATTTTTCCGTGCGCCGTTGTCGCGTAAACGAATTTTACGTCGATTGGCAAGGTCAAAATGTCGATGTCGATGCAAGTCAAAATCAACGATGAAAAAGGCTCCATTTTGTATGGCGGTTCAGATTTTGGTTTTACAAGGTTTGGCGAAAATTCCATGCGATTTTTTAGGCGACGATTTCGCGCAAGTCCAACGCTCGTAACGAAAATCGCGTATTTACTCTTGTTTACTATACGGACGGACGGGTGAAGAGCGCGTCCTTGTTTAATTTTTTCGGTAACGCCGCGCCGAGAAAGCGTGGTCGGCAATTCAAACGAAATAAAACGTTCGCCCGAAATGTGCGCAAACTCAAAATGAACGTCAAGGTCGATTCGGCGGTCAAACAATAGTGAAAGCGTGTTTATAATGCCGAGTGCCGCGCCAATCAAGCCCAAAATTGCCGAGCAAATCGTCATTATCGAAAGAAACCGCGAAAGTTCCATTTACAAATCCTCGTCCAAAAATTTCTTGAAGCAGTTAAAAAAAATGTCATTTTGAACAGCGTCGTTCAAAATGACAAAACTCAAACATTCGTTCTTTACGGCGCGAGAACTGTAACTTCTTTGCTGGTCAAAACCGTGATTAAATCGATGAGCCAAATAATCCCGAAAAGATTTGCCGTGCAGAGTTGCACAATCGCGACCAAAATCGAAACAATGTTTCCGCTCGTAAGTCTGCGGAGAATTCCGTAAATGTCGTAAATGACTACTAGTATAATTTTTACTATCCAGTCCAATCCTTTGAGCGAACTATTTATGCTTGCCATTTTTTCCTCCAAAAATGCTACGAGATTTTTGCACAAACATTGCAGAAAATCAACGAGTTTTTTGATTTTACGCTTGAAAAGCGCGTCTTCGTGCGTTCGTACAAAACTATGATGATTCGATTCTTTATATATAAAAATTTGGCGAATATTTTTTGCTATGCTAATATATTCGTATGGACATAAGCAATTTTATGAGCGAAGAAGAGTACGTCGCGCAAATGTACACCGGCGCACTCTTGAACCCTCGCATTGATTCAACGTTCAAGGCGTTGTTCACACAGCCTACCAAAGAATCGCGTGCTGCATTGCAGTCTTTTCTTGAAGCCGCAACCGAGCGAAACATAGATTCCTTTGAGTTTGTTGCAAATGATGCGCCTGAAGAGTTCTTTGGTCAGCGGCGGGTGAGTTATGACATTATGTGCGTCTTCACGGACGGAGAGGCGGCTAACATTGAAATGCAGGCGTTCAATCAGGAATATGATTACGGCAAGCGTGCGGAATATCAAGTTGCGCGGCTTGAAACGACTTATCTGAAGAAGGGCGATTCGTGGGAAAAAGCTCCGAAAGTGTATCAAATAACGGTTTTGGATTTTGTCTACACAAAGCCGAGTGAGGATAACAAAGAGAGTTTTAAGCCTGTGAGCCGATATGCAATGCGCACAAAAGACGGCAGAGAACTGACGAATTCGCTGAATGTTGTGTTTATTGAATTGCCGAAAGTCAAGAAACTTGAAGACAGCCTTGAAACGAATTCAAAACTTGAGAATTGGGCAATTTTTCTCAAAGACGCGGACAATCCGAATAAAACGGGATTGATACACCAACTTGCAAACAAGGAGGCAGGACTTATGAATGCGCAAATGTCATTGTCAAATATTAGTGCGAATCGAGATTTATGGATTGCACAGTACCGAAAAGAGCTTGCAGAACGGGACGAACTGTCGAGCAGGGAAGCAATGTTAAAGAAAGGACTTGCCCGCGGTATTGAGCAGGGAATAAAACAAGGGCTTGCACAGGGCATTAAGCAAGGGCTTGAGCAAGGGCTTGCACAGGGCATTGAACAAGGGCTTGCACAGGGGCGTGAGCAAGGGCTTGCACAAGGGCGTGAGCAAGGGCTTGCACAGGGGCAAATGCAAAAAGCGAGGGAAAGTGCGAAAAATTTTTTGCGCATGGGATTGCCCGCAGAGCAGGTGGCGCAGGGAGTCGGTTTGCCGCTTGAGGAAGTTTTGCAATTACTCTAGCGGAATGTTCCTGCGCTGTTTTATGAGCAAAAAAAGACCGCAAAAATCGCGGTCTTTTTGATTTTACGCCAAACGCTTTTCGTCAATGCGCTTTATGATTTTGTCGCCCAGCGCGTCAAGCATAATTCCAAGAATGCTGAACGCGACTGCAAAAACGCAAATCAAAATTATTGTCATTATGTATAGCATATTTTTCTCCATTAGCCAAAAAAATTTATGCAGACAATCGTCAAAACTATGACAATCGCCGATACAATGATGAGATTTGTCATAATTCCACCTAAAAATGAGAATTTTTCAAAAATTGGACTGACTTAATCGAATCGAAAAAATCTATTTTTGCGAGAAAATCAGAATTTTTTTTGAAATTTGTCAGTCTAAAAGTCGAATGCGGAGAAAAATCTACGGAAGGGATTTGCGTTTTGTGAAAAAGTCGAAGAATTTGTTTTTGAAAAAACGGACGAATCGAATTGCGACGATGGTTTGGAAAAGAAATGCGAAAAATGTGAGCGAAAAGACGGAGGCTGGCGCGAACGGACTGAACGCTGCCGAAAGTCGTTTTGCTTTTTCGCGCTGCAAAAATACGCGCGCCGATTCAAATGTTGTCGCGGTAAAAACGGGCGAATCGTCCGCGCCCGTGCAGAAAATCGCGCCTTTGTCGATGTCGGAAAACGAAAAATCGTTCGCACACGGCGCAAACAGCACGAGGAGAAAAGTCAAAAATCCGTGGAGAATCGTTTTTCGCAAAGGCATCGGCTGATTTTATCGCGAAGAAAAAAATTGCGTCAATATTGAAATAATATTAAAAGATTAACTTTCCGCTTTTTTGACCGACCGTTTTCAAAATAAAAAAAATAATGGTACAATTTCGCAAAAATTCAATATTCAAGAGGAAAAAATGTATCCATTCCAAACTATCGAGCCGAAATGGCAGAAATATTGGGCGGACAACAAGACGTTCCGCGCAACCGAAGACCCGTCTTTCCCCAAAGAAAAACGCCGCTATGTCCTTGATATGTTCCCGTATCCGTCAGGCGCGGGCTTGCACGTCGGACACCCAGAGGGCTACACCGCAACCGACATCTACTGCCGATACCTGCGTATGAACGGCTACAACGTTTTGCACCCGATGGGATACGACGCGTTCGGTCTTCCTGCCGAAAACTACGCTATCAAAACAGGCACGCACCCTGCAGAAACCACCTTCAAGAACATCGAGCATTTTACCGAGCAGATTAAGGCTCTCGGCTTTTCGTATGATTGGGACAGAGAAGTGCGCACTTGTACCCCAGATTATTACAAGTGGACTCAGTGGATTTTCCTTCAGCTCTACAAGAGAGGGCTGGCTTACGAAGCAGAAACCCCGATTAACTGGTGTCCTAAGTGCTTGACTGGTTTGGCAAACGAGGAAGTCAAAGAAGGTCATTGCGACCGCTGCGGCACACAGGTTACTCACAAGACAATCCGTCAGTGGATTTTGAAGATTACAGCCTATGCAGACCGTTTGCTTGAAGACCTCGACGGCTTGGATTGGAGCGAAAGCGTTAAGGCTATGCAGAGAAACTGGATTGGCAGAAGCGAGGGCGCGGAAGTCAATTTCACTGTGGCCGACAAAGACGGAAAGCCGACCGACAAGACGCTTACGGTTTACACAACGAGATGCGATACGCTTTTTGGCGCGACATATATGGTTGTTTCCCCTGAGCACCCGCTGGTGAAGACGCTCACGACTGAAGCGCAGAAAGAGGCTGTCGAAAAGTACGTTGAAGAGGCGGCAAAGAAGAGCGACCTTGAGAGAACCGACCTTGCAAAGACAAAAACAGGCGTGTTCAGCGGAAGCTATGCGATTAACCCTGTGAACGGCAAGCTCATTCCGATTTGGATTGCGGATTATGTTTTGATTTCTTACGGCACAGGCGCGATTATGGCTGTTCCTGCCCACGATACGCGCGACTGGGAGTTTGCAAAGAAGTTCAATCTCCCGATTATCGAAGTCCTCAAGAGCGAAGTCGATGTGCAAACACAGGCTTGGACAGAAGACGGTATTCACGTCAATTCAGAATTCCTCGACGGCTTGAACAAGAAAGACGCAATCGCGAAAATGCTGGAGTTCCTTACAGAGAAAAAAATCGGCAAAAAGGCGGTCAATTACAAGTTGCGCGACTGGGTGTTCAGCCGTCAGCGATATTGGGGCGAGCCGATTCCGCTTGTGCATTGCGAGAAGTGCGGCACGGTGCCTGTTCCCGAAAGCGAGCTGCCGCTTGAGCTTCCTGCCGTCAAGAGCTATCAGCCGACAGGAACAGGCGAAAGCCCGCTTGCGAACATCACGGATTGGGTGAACTGCAAGTGTCCGAAATGCGGCGGAGAAGCTCGGCGTGAAACGAACACAATGCCTCAGTGGGCGGGTTCGTGCTGGTATTATCTTCGCTACATCGACCCGAAGAACAGCGAGGCGTTTGTAGACAAGGCGAAAGAAAGCTACTGGATGCCTGTTGACCTCTATGTTGGCGGCGCAGAACACGCGGTTT
>CAJOEO010000075.1 GCA_905233535.1 uncultured Treponema sp. | reverse complement strand
CATCGACCATTTCCGCGGATTTGAATCTTATTGGGCAGTTCCCGCGGGCAGTCCAACTGCGGAAAACGGGCAGTGGGAAAAAGGGCCTGGCATGGACTTTTTTAACGCGCTCAAATCAGAACTTTCGCCCGACAAACCGCTTGCGATTATCGCCGAGGATTTGGGAGTCATAACGAAGGAAGTTGCGGAACTTCGCGATTCGTGCGGATTTGCGGGAATGAAGATTTTGCAATTTGCGTTTGACAAAAACGAATTTAGCACTGGTCTAAAAAATGCATTTTTGCCGCATAATTTTGAATCGCCGAATTGCGTCGTTTACACGGGAACGCATGACAACGATACAACGCGAGGATTTATTGAATCGCTTGACGAGCCGTCGTTGGATTTGATTTCAAATTATCTGAACGCGAAAAAAACTTGGGGCGCGGCGGAATTAACGCGGGAATTGGTGCGACTTGCGTTTGCGTCCGTTGCAGAAACGGCGATTATTCCTCTTCAAGACGTTTATCACATTGGCGCGGAAGGGCGCATGAATCGTCCGTCAACGAGTGGCGCAAACTGGAATTGGCGAGCGGCGCGAAGCATGGTTTGCGGCGTAAAAGCAAATTCTGCCGCAAATGAACTAAAAAAACTTTGTTTACTATATAACCGCTAATTTTCAAATCTCAAATTGAAATTTCTTTCAAAAAGTGAAGTCGAATTGATGCACGTCGTTTCGGCTTTGCTTTTTGAACGGCTTTTTACAAATATTTTCTTTTTAATTTTGTCAGCGCGATTTTTCGTTATCGTTGCTAATTTTTTTTATGTGTATTATGGACAAAAAAATGAAATCTAACATAAAAATCTTTTGGGAACTTTTTTCCGTTTTTTTTAAAATTGGAATCTGTACGTTTGGCGGCGGAATCGCGATGCTTCCGATTTTGGAGCGAGAACTTGCGGATAAACGCGACTGGACAAATTCCGACGAACTTTTGGATTATTTTGCGATTGGACAAAGTACCCCTGGAATTATTGCGGTAAACGTAGCGACTTTTATTGGACACAAAAAAGCGGGCGCACTTGGAGGAATCGTTGCCACCGCGGGAATCGTTTGCCCTTCGGTCATAATAATTACGCTTATCGCAAAATTTATCTCGAATTTTTCGCAAATCGCTTGGGTGCAACGCGCACTCACGGGAATTAACGTCGCCGTTGCCGCACTTTTGACGAACGCGGTTTCGTCGTTTGCAAAAAAATCCGTGAAAAACGCGCTTGGCGTTGTACTTTTTGTTGTTTCGTTCTTGCTGATTTTCGCGTTCGGAGTTGGAACTGTTTGGATTATCGTTGGCAGTGCGGTTTTTGGCGTGATTTTGGCAGGAATCCGCGGGGATTTGGGCAAAAAATCAAACGCGGAGGAATCAAAATGACACAATGGATTATTTCTCAAATACAAGGGCAGACTTTTTTGGGACTTTTATGTCTTGTTGCAGTGTTTTTTTATGTTGGATTAATTACGGTTGGTGGTGGACTTGTGGCAATTACAGTTATGCAACAGGTTCTTGTGGATAAATTCCAACTAATCTCACTTGATATGTTTTATAATATGGTTGCAATCTCAGAAAGTACGCCAGGACCAATGGGAATCAATATGGCAACTTATATTGGCACGGAACTTTATGGTTTTGGTGGTGGAATTGCCACAACGATTGGGCAAGTTTTGCCGTCTATAATTTGCATTTTGATTATTGCAAAATTTTTTGGCGCGTTTGCACAAAAAAGCGGCGTAAAAGCGGCGTTCAGTACGTTGCGCCCCGCTGTAACAGGCGCGATTGCGGTTGCCGCCGTCAAAGTTTTAATTTTAGCACTTGTGCGTTTGGACGGATTCGTTCTTTTTGACATTTCGACTTGGCAGAACGCTTCGCTTTCGTTGCCGAACACCGTTTTTTATTTTGTCGCGCTTGCCGTTTTATCAAAAACAAAATTGCACCCGCTTTTTGTGGTCGTTGCGGGTGCAATTTTTGGCGTTATTCTCTGCTAAAAATCAAATTGCTGGTGAAGGAAAATTGATTGCCTCAGTTTCGTTAAAGCCGAACATCAAATTCATATTTTGAACGGCTTGGCTTGAAGAACCTTTGCCCATGTTGTCGATTACGCTCGTAATTTCGAGCGTTTTCCCGTCATTTACAACGTAGACTTGAATATCGCAGAAATTTGAATAGCGGACGGTTTTCGTTGTAGCCGCTTGACCCGCCTTTAGAACGCGAACGAACGGTTCGTCTTTGTACGTTTCTTCAAAAATCGAACGAACGAACGCGCTCGCTTCTTCAGCGGATTTTCCTTTGATTTTCTCGCAAAATTCGTCTGAAAGAGGCGCGTAAATCGTCGCAAAAATTCCACGCGACATCGGAACGAGGTGTGGCGTAAAAATGATTCCAACGTTTTTTCCCGCAACCACCGAACAATTTTTCGCTATTTCGGGTTGGTGTCGGTGCGCGCCAACTTTGTACGCGCTAAAACTTTCGCCACATTCGCAAAATTGATTTGTCATCGTCGCGCTTCGACCCGCTCCCGTAACGCCACTTTTTGCGTCCACGATAATCGAATCCGTTTTGACGATTTTTTCTTTTAACGCGGGAATTAGCGCGAGCGTTGAAGCGGTAACGTAGCACCCTGGATTTCCAACGATTTTTGCTTGGCGGATTTTGTCGCGATTCCATTCAGGAAGACCGTAAACGCTTTGCGCGTGCGTTTCTGGGAATTTCCAATCCGCTTTGTACCATTTTTTGAATGTCGCTTCGTCCTTGTTAAATCGAAAATCCGCGCTCAAGTCGATGAGTTTTTTTCCGTTTTTCAAACAAAAATCAGCGTATTCTTCGGCAAGCCCATTTGGAAGAGCCGTAAAAATCACGTCCGCTTGCGTTTTCACTTCGTCCGCAGTTCGCAAAATTCCGTCGGTTTTTCCAAAAAGCCTACCCAAAAGACTAGGATACACGTCTTGAATATTCTGCCCCTCAAAACTCACGGAACTCAAAACGAGTTTGTCAACGTGCGGGTGCGAAAGCAAAAGTCTCACAAGTTCTACGCCTGCGTAGCCCGTCGCCCCAATGATTCCTGCAACCATATTTTCCTCCATTTTCATTTTGCGTTTCGTTATGGTAAACTAAAATCCATGAAACATTCAATCAAAATCCTTTGCGCTCTTTCTTTCGCGCTTTTTTCGTGTTCTTCTACGATTGAGATTCCCGAAGACGCTTCGGCAAAGCAAATTATTCAAGGCGGACAAAACGAATTTTCTGCGGGAAATTACAAAAACGCGCTAAAATATTACAATACCGCGCTAGAACGATTCGGCGATAGTCCAGAGATTCTTGTTGAGGCAAAATACGAAATTGGACATATTTACATGAAGCAAAAAAAATACGATGCTGCGGAAAATGTTTTTACGGAAATTTCGTCGCTTTATGAATCGAATCCTTTTGGAAAACTTCCAGGTTCGTACAGGAAACTTTCTCAACTTGAACTTGAAAAAATCGCAGAAATCCGCGCAAAGTGAACAAAAAATCCCCCGCAAACGCGAGGGATTTTTTTACAGCCGAAAGATTTTACGCTCTTTTCAAGTGAATTGCAAATCCGCCGACTTCTTTGTCAAGGTAAACGACTTTGCGCGGAGAAGCGTTTTCTTTGCCCATCCATTTTTCTGTTCCTGCCACAGGATTAAAGCCGAACTTTTTGAGGTAGGCAAGGGCGCGCTCAATGTTGTTGCAAACAACAGAAATGTGTCCGTGTGTGCCGCGTCCGTTCTGCTTCATAATTTCGATTTGGTCTGACGCGAAAATCGACGAATTGCCGACTTTTGCCGTAAATCCAAATGGGTCGAATTCTTCTGCGATTTTTGTTGCATCGTCTGGGTTTGCCGCGTTAATTCCCCAGTGGTCAATGTGGAAAGAATGCATCGCTTTTACAGCGTCTTGGCAAATCTTTGTGATTTCGTCCCACTTCTCGCCTTCGATGAGCGGCTTTTTAACCATCCAAGTGCCGCCCATGCAAAGAATGTTCTTGCGTTTTGCGTACTCGCCGACGTTTTCCGTCGTAACGCCACCAGTCGGCATAAACGTACACTGCGGGAATGGACCTGAAAAATCGTCTATGATTTTGTATCCGCCCTTTCGTTCTGCTGGGAAAAGTTTTAGGTGCGTAACGCCCTTGTTAATGCAAGCGGTGATTTCTGAAGGATTAGAAATTCCTGGCATTGTTGGAACATTGTTTTTTAAGCACCAGTCAACTACGTCTGGATTGTATCCTGGCGAAACGATGAATTTTGCACCCGCTTTAACCGCTTTTTCTGCTTGCTCCACGTTGAGAACAGTTCCCGCGCCAACGAGCATATCGGGTTCTGCCTTTATCATCGCCTCGATTGCCTCTGCCGCGCAAGCCGTTCGGAACGTAACTTCCGATGCTGGAAGTCCGCCCTTAACGAGCGCGTGTGCCAAAGGAGCGGCTTTTGAAGCGTCCTCGATAGCAACGACTGGAATAATGCCGATGTCGCGGAATGTGTCGTAAATGTCTGCCATTATTGGTTCTCCTAAAAAACGAATATTACAAAATTATAAACCCTTCTTTTTGAATTGTAAACGAAAGTTTTTATGTGTTATACATATAAAATTTTTTGATGATTGATTTAGAGAATTCAATCGTTTGATTTTTGAACCGTAGAAAAATCCCCGCGACTTTTGTGCGGATTTTTTGTAACCGATATGAAAAATAGAGGTCTTTTATGTCAGAAAAAAATTGGTCTAAAGAATTTCTTGAATATGAAGATTTTATTGCGAATCACGAAAACTACAGAGGACTGCCGATTACAAAAACTGAAAGCGGAAAATACAATTGGATTGCCACCGCTCAATCTGAAATCGGAAAAAAGCGCAAAGCGTGGGCAGAAAAGAAAGGCGAAGAACTTGGGATTTTAAATAATACGGACGGTTTTTATGCAAAAGTTATGCTTGCAGTTCACCCAACAAAAACAAAGCCGTGCCAAATCTGCGGAAAATCAATGTGGCTTTTCTATTATTATCCGAACGCGCCGCTCGCAAAATCATTTAAGAAAGAATTTGACTATGATTGCGGCGTTTACGAATCAATTTATGATATTTGCAGAAATCTAAAAGAAAAAGGAATTTCCGAAAAACAAATCATTGATTTTTTAAAAGCAAAATTCAAACTTGAAGATGATTATTCTGACATTGAAACTTTGATTTGCCATTGCGAATTAAAATGCCGAGGCGGAATTTCAAAAATGCTCGGTCCTGGCGCAATGTCAAATTTTCCAGACCGATACGACGGATTTCACACCTACAATCGATGTTGCCGTGCGAGCGAAGACAAAGGCAGAAGCCGCGAAAATCTAAAAACTTACGGCAAAGACCGACGCGCCTATGAATATTTCAGCGGCGGAAATATCCGCGCGGCTGATAAATTTATGAATTCTAAATTCTTTGCGGGAAAATCTGCCGACCACATAATTCCAGTTTCGCTTGGAGGCGTTCACGATTCCCGATTTTTGAAGCCTATGCCGACTGGCGACAATTCTTCAAAGCGGGACAGACTTTCAAAAGAAGATGTTTTAAAGGCAATCGAGATTGAAAAAAAATTCGGGCAGAACGCGGTTTCCTGGTTCGCTTTTATTTTGTGGGACTATTTAAAATCAAATGCAGATAATTTTTCTCAGAAAGATTTTGAAAATTTCAGAGTTTGCCTCAAGCAAAATATGACGAATTTTTTGAATATACTTTGCAAAATCAAAAATTCAAAAAACGGAATTGATTTTATTTCGACCGTTTTGATAAAGCCAAAAATGAAATATTTTGAAATCGACTACGATTTTCGCGAAGACGGCTCTTATTCAGAAAAAGAAAGGCATATAACAGAAAGAGCATCAAAAGAATTTGAAAGAATAAAGCGGATAAGCCTTGATTCTTTGGACGAATACAAATCAAAAGAAAATCGGAATCTAAACGCGGATTTTTCAAGTTCTGAAGAAAACAAAATCGCAGAAATCTGCAAATGCACAAATTCAGAAAATTTCGATTTGGTGTTCTCTCTTTTGAAAGATTTAATGAACGAAATTCAAAAGAGAGAATTGGAATCTTTTAAAAATCAAAAAAGTTCGGGCTGATTTTCTTCTGCCTCAAAATTTTTTGCGACGCTTTGCAGGAAAATCGAATATGCGATTTGACCTTTCAGCGTTTTCACAAAATCGCTCTGATTCTCCGAATTGTAAGAAAAATCTTCGTCGCACGGAATTTTTTCCAAATCGCCGATTGCCTGAAATGCCGTGATTTTTGCAGATTCGTCTTTTGTCAGTTCTTGCGGAAAAAGATTTTCGGGTTTGTAGGGCAAATCTTTTTTTGTGCAGATTATGATAACTCTTTTTCTTCTTTGCGGAACTGCGTAATCGCTTGCATTCAAAAGCCTGCCGAGGCAGTTATAGCCAAGTTCAGAAAACAGCTGCAAAATTTCTTTGTAAGTTTTTCCTTTTTCGTAACTGAGAAGTCCCTCTACATTTTCAAACACGACGATTTTCGGCGAAACCGTTTTTACAATTTCCGCAAAATCGCGGAAAAGCCTGTTCCGCGGGTCGTCTGGCGAGCGAAATCCCGCCATTGAAAATCCCTGGCAGGGCGGACCTCCGCAAATAATTTCCGCACCGCCGATTTTTGCTTTTTCGATAATCTGATTTTTCGTTTTTTCTGCCGTAATGTCGCCGCACAAAATCGGAATTTCTCCGTTGTTTACGGCAAGCGTGGCGCACGATGTCAGTTGCCAAAATCGATTTCATTCCAGCCAATTTAAATCCGCAAGTCATTCCGCCCGCTCCGCAAAACAAATCGACAGTTTTGCGGCAGGAAGAAATTTCAATTATTTTTCTTGCAATTTGATAAGCCAAAAGCGGCGGAACAGCATTTCCGACTTGATTTAAAAGTTGCGTTTTGTTTCCGCAAAAATAATAATCGTCTGGAAAACTTTGAATCCGTGCCGCCTCACGAACGCTCAGAACGCGGTTAAAATGCGGGTGAACATAAGTTCCGTTTCCAGGGCGATTAAAATAAGTTGTGATTGTGTAAGCAGGTTTTGAATAATCTATCCGTCCGTACAGCGTCGTGCGTCCGCCGTTTTTTGTGATTTTTTCACGTCGCTTTGATTTTTTCACAACTTCGGCGGGAATATTTTTCCAGTTTCCGCCCTGCGGAACATTTTTCACCATTTCAATATCCAAATCGCTCAATTTGAAAGTCGTATGATTTAGAACTTTGCCGTTTTCGATTAAATACTGTTTTTTTTCTCTGCCGATTTTTATAGTTTCTTCAAGTTTTAAACTCATTTTTGAACCTTCATTAACGGAAAAAGACAGATTCACAAGTTCGTCGATTTTTTCAAGCAGCTCTGAATTTTGAGTTTGCAGATATTCGCCGACAAGAAAATCGATTTTTTCTTTGTGCGAAGAATTTACTGGAACTGGAAAATCGTCGATTTCGTAATTATTGATGTGATTGTTTGTGCTGAAAAGTTTGAAATACCAATTTATTATGGAAGAATTAAAAACTCCCAGCAAAAAATTGAGAGAAACGGGAGCGTTATCTTCAAGCGCGATAAAATTGCAGGAATTGGCAAGCACAAAATCTTTTTGAATAGGCGAAAACGAAACTCTGCGAATTTTATTTTTGTTCGCGATTTGCTGGCATATAATTCTTTCTTTTTTGATAAATTCTTTTTTTGCCGACGATTCAACAAAATCAGGCATAACAAATTCGCAAATTTCATCTGTGTTGGTTTTGTAAAAATCAATATTTCTGCCACGAACGAGTTTGTAAGGAGTTTTTTCACAGACGATTTTTTTTGCGCAAAGCGTAATGTCAAGTTCGCCGCGAAGATTTTTGATGTACGGCAAATCTTTTACTTTTGGAAAAGAATTCAACATTTTTAGTTTTTGAGCGTCTTCTTTTGAAAGCGGCAAAATGTTCCAGTCCGCCGAAAAAGTTTTTATGTCCGAAAAATCGATTTCGGAAAAATTTTTCGGGAAATGATAAAAATCCTTGTAAATTTGAATCCTGTCAGTTTTTGCGGATTTGTCAATCAAAACGGCGCAGAGGCTTTGGTGCGCGTCAACTGCATTCGCGCCTTCTGGAAGAACTTTTGCGGAAACGATTTTTGAATTTTGCAAAAAATGCTTCCGCAAATCCGTGCAGTTTTTGTCTGAAAGAATCGAAGAAGGAATCAAAAGATTTACAAACGAATTTTTGCCTGCATAACGACCGAAAATTTCTTCCGCAAAAAGTTTGTAAAAATTCAAAATTCCGTCATAGGAATATTTCAGGTATTCTGCCGCCAGTTTTTTTATTTTTGAATAAATCGCGCTGTCTTTGAAATTTTTGTAAGGCGGATTTGTGATTATGATGTCTGCGTTTTCAAGATTCGGAAAAATGCTCTGCAAAGAAATGTATTTTGGATTTTCATCGTTTACATCAAAAAGAAGAGAAGAGCCGATGTGCGAAGAAAAATAATTTTCCGTCAAATCGATGTCAAAAAAAATCTTGCAAAACTGCGTGAAATTTTCTTTGTAAAAATCTGCGGCTTTTTGATTTGAGTCGCAATAATAAATTTTTTCGATGATTTTTTTTATTTTCTCTTGCGAAAATTCCAGTTTTGAAATTTCA
Source organism: uncultured Treponema sp. (assembly GCA_905233535.1). Taxonomy (GTDB): domain Bacteria; phylum Spirochaetota; class Spirochaetia; order Treponematales; family Treponemataceae; genus Treponema_D. The sequence continues at coordinate 5,896 of CAJOEO010000075.1, read as the reverse complement.
TAAAGATAGCAGTAAACAAAATTTCCCGCGCCGCCGCACGGTTCAAGAAAAGTTTTGCCGATTAAATCTTCTTTTCCGTATTTTTTGCGGAATGATTCTATCAAATCGAAACACATCGAAAGAGCGGTTTCAAAATTTGTGAAATAACTTCCAGTTCTTTTGCGAAAATCCGCTGGCAAAGAGTTTTCAAAATCTTTGCATTTTGAAATCAGCGAGTTCCAGCAATTTTTTTTTGATTCGAGCATAATTTTATTATAATGATTTTTAACTACGAGACAATATTTTAGAGACGTTTTACCAATCAAAAATCCCCGCGACTTTTGTGCGGATTTTTTGTAAAATGTGAAGAATCTTGTAAAAAATGCGGGGAAAAAATGCTTACACTCAAATTCGGCGGGACTTCTATGGGGAACGCCAAACGAATTCTTAATTCCGTTGCGATTATGGAAGGTCGCGCTCAAATTGACAGAATCAGCGTTGTAGTTTCGGCGGTTTCTGGCGTGTCGAACGCGCTTCAAGAAGCGATTGACGGGGCTGTGGCTGGAAATTTGCAGACTAAGGCAATCGACGAAATTAGAAAAACGCACCGCGAAATCTGCGACGAAATTAGGGCGAGTGTGGTCGGATTCGATTCTACTTCCGTGATGAATGAAATCGAAGAAAATTTGGTGGAACTTTCAAAACTTTTGGGCGGAATTGCGACTTTTGGCGAGTGTCCAAATTCGATTCATTGCCGCGTGATGGGCATGGGCGAACTTTGTTGCGTGCCGATTGTAAACGCCATTTTGCACGCAAAAAATCAAAATGTTTTGGTTTTGGACAGTCGCAAATTCATTTTTGCAACGGGCGAACAAAAAGAAGGCGACATCGATTATGCGAGAACGTCCGCCGCGTTGGAAAGTTATCGCGACGGCGCGGAAATGAACGGCGCGAGAATTCTTCTTTTTGCGGGATTTGTTTGCGCTTGGTCAAAACGTTCTGGCGAAAAAACAACGATGGGACTTTTGGGACGAAACGGCTCGGATTTTTCTGCGTCGATTGTGGCTTACGCGCTCGGTTCAAAAAAATGCGAGTTTTGGACGGATGTTGACGGCATTTTTACGGCAGACCCGCGAGTCGTGCCGAACGCGATTTTGGTCAAAGATATGACGTATGAAGAGGCGATGGAACTTTCGTTTTTTGGTTCAAAAGTTCTGCACCCAAAAACGCTTGCCCCGCTTGCGTCAAAAGGAATCGAAGCATGGAGTTTGAATTCTCACAATCCGTCGGCGCGAGGAACTAGAATCGGAAAAGGTCCATTTGAAAGCGAAAAGCACGTCGGACCTGTTCGCGGCATTTCTTGCTTAAAAAGCACGGCGTTGATTTCGGTTTCGGGCAGTGGCATGAAAGGCAAAACGGGAATCGCGTCGCGCATTTTTGCGGCGGTTTCGCGTGCGCAAATTTCCGTGCTTTTGATTACAAAATCAGGCGGAAAAAGCAAAAGACGCGCTAAATCAAGAATTCGCGCTTGAAATTGGAAACGGCATTTTGAACAAAATCAGCGTGGAAGAAGGAACGGCGATTGTTTCGATTGTTGGCGACAACATGAAAAAGAATTGCGGCGTTGCGGGAAAATTCCTCGATTCGCTTTCAAGTCGCGGAATCAACATCAAAGCGATTGCGCAAGGTTCAAGTGAACGGTCGATTTCCGTTGTAATTTCGGGCGAAGACGGCGACACGGCGGTTCGTTCAGCACACATTTTCTTCTTTAATACGGCGCAACCTGTGGAAGTTTTTGCGTTTGGCGCGGGAACGATTGGCGGTGCGCTTCTTGAGCAGATTCGCGACCAGCACGACAAACTTCTTTCGCAGAACATCGACATCAAAGTTTGCGCGATTTCCACGCTAGAAGGAATGATTATCGATTCAAACGGAATCGATTTGACGGGCGACTGGCGGCAAAAAATCCGCGATTCTGGCAAAAAAACGAATCTCGACGAGATTTTGGATTTTGTGCGCGAAGCAAAACCGCTCAACCCAGTTTTTGTGGATTGCACGGCGAGTTACGACTTGCCCGAACGATATTTGGACATTTTGCGAGCGGGAATGAGCATTGCCACGCCAAACAAACGCGCAAATTCGATGAGCATGGATTTTTACAAAAAACTCCGCGCGGTTGCAAACGAAAATCATTGCAGATTTTTGTACGAAACGAACGTTGGCGCGGGTTTGCCGATAATCGACACGCTTCAAAATTTGTTTAAATCGGGCGACCGCCTTACAGGATTCAATGGAATTATGTCTGGTTCGCTTTCATACATTTTTGGAAAACTCGACGAGGGCAAAAGTTTTAGCGAAGCGGTGCGCGAGGCGAAAGAATTGCGTTTTACCGAGCCTGACCCACGCGACGACCTAAAAGGCACGGACGTTGCCCGAAAAGCGTTGATTATTGCGCGAGAGGCGGGAATGAGCCTTGAACTTTCGGACATCAAAATGAATTCGATTTTTCCCGACGATTTTAAAATCGATGGAACGGTGGAAGAATTTATGAATCGTCTTCCCGAAATCGATTCGTATTTTGAAGAAAAAATGAAGAATCTACGCGCGGCGGGCAAAGTTTTGCGAATGGGCGCGTCAATCAAAGACGGAAAGGTGAGCGTTGGAATGTTGGAAGTTGGCGCGGGCGACCCGCTTTTTGGCGTAAAAGGCGGCGAAAACGCATTCGTTTTTGAAACCGCGCGTTACACGCCGATTCCGTTGACGGTGCGGGGCTACGGCGCGGGCGCGGGCGTTACCGCGGCGGGCGTTTTTGGCGACATAATGCGAACGGTGAGTTTTAATCTTGCAAACTAAAAAAAAGCGCGGCAAAACGCCGCGTTTTTTTATTTAATTCTAACAATAAATCCTATGATAAACTGAAAACGTATGAAATCGAATGAGGAAATGCAAAAGGCACAAGAATTTGCAGAGTTTTGGAAAGATAAAGGCGACGAAAAGCAGGAAAGTCAGCGGTTTTGGATTGATTTATTGCAGAATGTTTTGGGCGTGGCGGACGCGACAAAGATTATTGACTTTGAAAAGCGCGTAAAACTTTCGCACACGAGTTTTATTGACGCATACATCGAAAAAACAAAAGTTCTAATCGAGCAGAAAGGCGCGAAAATCGATTTGCGAAAAACATATTTGCAATCCGACGGTTCTTTTCTTACGCCGTACGGTCAAGCAAAACGTTATGTCGGCGAAATGAAAGCGAGCGAAAAGCCTAGGTGGATTGTGGTCTGCAATTTCCGTGAGTTTTTGGTTTACGACCTTGAAGTTCCGAACAGCGAACCGCAAAGTATTTTGCTTTGCGATTTGAAAAAAGATTTTTACCGCTTGCGATTTCTTGTAGACCCAAAAACCGAAAAAATCAGGCGCGAAGAAGAAATTTCTGTAAAAGCGGGCGAAATTGTCGGCAAACTAAAAAACGCTTTTTTGAAAGAATACAAAAATCAAACCGAAAAAAGCGAACGAAGTCTAAATATTCTTTGCGTTCGGCTGGTTTTTTGTTTTTACGCGGAAAAGGCGGGACTTTTTGAATCTCACGCGGCTTTTGAAAATTACATCAAAAGTTTTAATTTGCAAAATGTTCGTTTGGGGCTGATAAATCTTTTTAAGGCTCTCGACACAAAAATCGAAAATCGCGACCCATACGACGAATCGATAAAAGCGTTTCCGTATGTGAACGGTGGACTTTTTAGCGACGAAAACATTGAAATCCCGAATTTTACGGACGAAATCGTAAATGTTCTTGTGAACGACTGCGCGGATTTTCATTGGGAAGACATTAGTCCCACAATTTTCGGCGCGGTGTTTGAATCCACGCTTGGCGACAAAACGCGACGAGCGGGCGGAATGCACTACACAAGCATTGAGAATATTCACAAAGTGATTGCGCCGCTGTTTTTGGATTCTTTGACGGCGGAATTCGACAAAATTTCGGAGATCAAAACAAAAAAACGAAGAGATGAACAACTTTTTGAGTTTCAGAAAAAAATCGGCGGATTAAAATTCCTTGACCCCGCGTGCGGTTCTGGAAATTTTTTGACCGAAAGTTATCTTTGTTTGCGTCGCTTGGAAAACGAATGTATCAAAATGCGTTTGGGCGGGCAGAACGCTTTTGATATTTTGGAAGATTTTGCGCCGCAAGTAAAAATCTCGAACTTTTACGGAATAGAAATCCACGATTTTGCGGTAACGGTGGCAAAAACTGCAATGTGGATTGCAGAATGTCAAATGACAGAAGAAACTTCGCGCATTTTGGGGCGAAACCTTGATTTTTTGCCACTCAAGACGAGCGCGAACATCGTGGAGGGCAACGCATTGCGGCTCGATTGGGCGACGTTGCAAGACCTCACCCCACGACCCCCGCTCCAAAGTGGCGAGGGGGAGTTAGATTTGTTCTCGGGCTTTACGACAAAGGTTGACGGCACGGTGCACCGCTACGATTACATCATGGGAAATCCGCCGTTCGTGGGCGCGCGACTTATGAGCGAATCGCAGAAAAACGACGTTTTAAGCGTGTTCGGCAATATCAAAAACATCGGCAATCTTGATTATGTTTCGTGTTGGTACAAAAAAGCCGCGCTTTTGATGAAAGACACTGCGACAAAAACAGCCCTTGTGTCCACGAACTCAATCACGCAGGGCGAGCAAGTGGCGATTTTGTGGAAAAACCTTTTTGAAAATGACGGCGTTCACATCGATTTCGCTTATCGCACGTTCCGCTGGGACAGCGAAAGCACGGAAAAAGCGCACGTTCATTGCGTTATCGTGGGATTTTCACACCTCACCCCCCGACCCCCTCTCCTAGAAGGCGAGGGGGAGGCTCAAGTGTTCACCTCTCGTAATATAAAAGGAGATGTTTCGTCGGCGCAGAATCTCCCCTCTCCTGCTAGGAGAGGGGCAGGGGGTGAGGTCAAGGGAGAGGTCATACGACATCAAAAAGTGAGCAAAGAGAAACTTGAATTGGCGAGAAAGTTTCGCAAAGAGCCGACAGAAAGCGAAAATGCGGTGTGGCAAATGCTTCGTAACAGGCAGATAAAAGGCTTAAAATGGCGCAGACAGCAGGTAATCGACGGCTTTATTGCAGATTTTTATTGTGCGGAGTTAAAGGCGGTTTTGGAAATTGACGGCTCTGTGCATAACACGCAAGCCGCGCAAGATTATGACGAAGTCCGAACAGAGATTTTCTCGTATCACGGCATAAAGACCTATCGCTTGAAAAACGAAGATTGCAATGCAAACAAACTTACGGCTTTAGTTGAATCAATGATTGCAAACAATCTCCCCTCTCCTGCTAGGAGAGGGGCAGGGGGTGAGGTTACGACCGTACAGGATAAGCATATCACGACGAAGCGCATTTATAACGCGGACGGCACGATTGAAGAGGCAGAGAATATCAACGGCTATCTTTTGGACGCGCCGAATGTGTTTATCGAAAGCCGAAAAACTCCGTTATGCGATGTACCACCTCTTTTGACAGGAAGCCAAAGGATTGATGATGATAATTTTATGTTTGATGATGTGTCAAAAGAGGAGTTCTTAAAAAAAGAACCTCAAGCTGAAAAATATTTTCGTGTGTGGTACGGAGCGGATGAGTTTTTGAATAATCGCCCGCGTTGGTGTTTATATTTGGGAAATTGCTCGCCTGCAGAACTCAAAAAAATGCCGAATTGTAAAGCAATAATCGAGAAAGTAAGAGAATACCGTTTAGCGAGCAAACGCTCGGCAACTGTAAAAGCAGCTGATTATCCTGCACATTTTGGGCTTGAGGTGATACCAGAATCAAACTTTATGATTGTCCCTGTGGTTAGCTCAGAAAAACGAAGATATGTTCCGCTTGGTTTTATGTCGCCTGAAAACTTGTGTAGTAATC
>CAJOEO010000074.1 GCA_905233535.1 uncultured Treponema sp. | reverse complement strand
TGCCAACACCGCGCCGCCATCGCCTTTCACAAAGCTCACCGCCACGGGATAGCCCTCCGCGAACGTGTAAATATACGCGCAGTTTTCCGAAAGCTCATCGCTCACAAATGCTGACTGTGATTGCAAAACGCTTGCCGCCGCAACAGAGAGTGCGCCCGTCATCTTTCCCGTCCACATCACCGCAAAACCCGAAATCAGACGCTCGGCAATGTCGCGCTTGAGGGCAGGAGAAAGATTGACGCTTTCTGAAACCTCCAAGCCCATCATATCGACGAGAAAGAAAAAATCTCCGCTCAACCGATAGACCGCCGTCGGCTTTGACACATCGCCCGCGCCAAGTTCACGCACTTTTTCGTCTAGGTCGCCGTTCGCGCCAAGCACAATCGCGCGATAATCGCTTGAGTTCGCCTTTTCCTTCATCAGCGCGGCGAGCGACAGCCCTTGCTCCAAAAGCGTCGCTTTTTGCCCCTTCGCTTTCGGTTTTGCAAAGACTGCCAGCGCGCAAAAGAGAAAGAGGACTGCAGCGATTGCTTTCTTTGATGTTTTTCTCGTCATAAAACATCAAGCCTTACTTTTTTTGTACATTATATTTATCTACAATATCGCTCCAACGAGGAATATTGAGCTGTACACCGTAGAATTTTTTATAACTTTCAAGGAAATTTCTTTTCCAAGTTGCCGCATTTTCGTGCGTTTTAGGATTTTGATATACAGTTTCTTCAACCGCAGAAATAAAATCTTCCAAGCATTGAAACATCGGGATATTTCCAGGACGGTTACTGTACCAAACGCCTGGGCGAATTTTATGCACGACATTTTGTTTGACCTGCAAATTCAAAGCCCAGCCGTCCATTCGCCGCGTAATTTCCCAAACTTTTTTGAGCCATAAATCTTTTATTGTAACAATGCCTTCATCGCTCATATCGTAGCCAAAAATGAGATAATCAACATTAAGCATATATGGCTTTTCGATAATTTCTTCCTCATACATTCTGAAATCTGCAATATCAAAACCTGGACTTGCATTTCTGTTGAATGCCTTGATTTCAAGCAAATCGGAAGTTTTGTCGTCAGGATTCAGAAAAAAATCAGGAGGCATCTGCGTATTTTCACTCGGAGAATATTCTATACATCTTTTTTTCAGCCAGCCTTCTAACCATTCTTGAATTATATTTCCTACAACATCTTTCTGTTTTACAATAATATTTACATCGCCCAGAAAAAATTTTATCTGACCTTCCAACTCCAAAAGTTTATCTTCGTTGAGAAGTTTCTTATAAACATCAAGCGCACTCAGACGCATTTCGACTCTCCTTTTTTTCTGCCAAGTAAATTGCAAGAATTCTCTCGGAAACCGCTTCAATCGCAGGAACTACAACGGTATTTCCGAGCAAATCATATCCGTCAGAATCTGAAACATCAAATTTGAAATTCTCTGGATAGCCGAAAAGTCGAAGTCCCTCTCTAAGCGAAAGTCTACGAAGCCCATCTCCGTCTGCAACAAAAAGATGCTGCATATCCATTGCTACAAGAGTAGGCGCAATTTCATTAGGATTAAGAACTTTTGCAACTTCATACGATATTTTGCCAGCAACGATATTGTACCCAAGCGGCAGTGTATCGTCTTGAATTCGCATTGTTCCAACTTTTTTCTTTGGATGCTCTTTCACAAGGTATTTTTTTGCAGTTAAGTCTTCAAGCATATCAAGAAGATTCTCTCTGTCGAAAAAAGTGCGGATTTGAGAAATCGTTAGAGGCATTCCGTCCATCCATTCAATTCCGAATTCTTCTGCCCATTTTTTCTTTCGCCGTTCTTTGAGCATAAGATTCAGAAGTTCTTTTTGCTCTTCTGAAACTTTTCCCTTGTACTCAATATCCCAACTGTGAATATTGTTTTTTCCGCCTCGTTTGTCTTTTATAGACATTCCACAAAGTTTTTCTATTGGATAATGAGAAAGAAGCAGCTTTACAAATGGGCTTTCTGATACCGAAAGCCCATTTTCAAGAATTGCCGAAAGATTTTTGTGTGTAACAGAAAAATCTTCAAGATTTGGAAATGCTTTTTTTGTACCCGTTATATAAATTCTTTTTCTGTCTTGAGGAACTCCAAAATCTTTTGCATTAAGAACTTTCCAACTGACTTTGTAGTTAAGATTTTCAAGATGAGCAATAATCGTTGAAAGAGTGCGTCCGATTTTATCAGACGTTTTTTCCCTATCGTGATTTACCAATCCCTCAACATTTTCAAGAACAAAGCCAAATGGATTTTTTTCTTTTAAAATTCGTTCAACTTCAAAGAAAAGAGTTCCTCTCGTATCCAAGAATCCACGACGTTTACCCGCTGCAGAAAATGCCTGGCAGGGAAAACCCGCAAGCAAAAAATCAAAATCAGGAATATCTCTTGAATCAATTTTTGTTATATCGCCAAAAATGATTTCATTCGGATGATTTTGCTTTAAAACTTGTACGGCATAAGGCTTTATCTCGGAAGTAAACACACATTCGCTCTGAATATGAGCTTTTTCACAAGCATTTTCAAAGCCTTTTCGTATTCCTCCGATACCAGCAAAGAGGTCGATAAATCTTATTTTTTCAGCCAGGGGTCTTTCTTGCATTTCCATTCTCAAAAATCTTTTATTCCTTAACGGGAACGCCGCAGAGTGTATGCTCGTCTTCCCAGTTCTGCGCGATTCGGAGGAGTTTTGCCTCGCTGAACATTGCGCCCGCGAACTGCACGCCCACAGGCATTGGAGTGCCGCCTTGCGCCGCGCTTCCCGAAGTGTATCCCGCAGGAACGGAAATCGACGGAATGCGAGAAAGATTGACGAACGTCGTGAAAAGGTCGCTCAAATACATCTCAAGCGGGTCATCGACTTTCTGACCGAGTTTGAACGCCGCCGTCGGACACGTTGGGCAGAGAATAATGTCGTAGCTCTTGAAAAGCTCTGCAACTTCCCGCTGCATACGCGCACGCACGCTCATTCCTTTTTTGTATGTGTCGCCGGAGAATTGCTCGGACAATACATAGTTTCCGATGATGATTCTTCGCTTGACCTCTGGACCAAAACCGTTGCTTCGCGTGTCCACATACAGCTTGTCGTAGCCTTCGCCGTTGTCAACGCGGTTGCCGTAGCGGATACCGTCGAAGCGCGAAAGATTGCTCGCCGCCTCGCTCAACGCGATGACATAATACGACGCAATCGACGCATCGAGAATCGGCAAGTCAACCACATCGATTTTTGCACCCTTTTTCTCGAACCACGCGCGCGTTTGCTCAAACACCTTTGAAACGTCCGCGTCCATACCTTTGCTTTCCAAAAACTGCTTAGGAACGGCAATTTTGAGCTGTGCAAACTCGTCCGCACTCAACGAGGTGAGCTGTGAAAGCGATGTTCCGTCTGGCAAATCCGCGCTCGTGTCGTCGTACATATCCACGCCGCACATCACAGAAAGCGGAAGAGCAATGTCGCGCGGAGTATGGGCGATAATGCCCACTTGGTCGAGCGATGAGCCGTAAGCCACCACGCCCCAGCGCGAAAGCACCCCATACGTCGGCTTCAAACCGTACACGCCGCAGTAACTCGCAGGAAGTCGCACCGAGCCGCCCGTTTCTGTTCCCAAGCCGAAGAGAGCCTGATTTGCCGCGACCGCCGCCGCAGAACCGCCCGAAGAACCGCCCGAAACATACTCGCGGTTAATAGGATTGCGCGTTGCTCCGTACACGGAATATTCCGTTGAAGAGCCCATCGCGAACTCGTCCTGATTGCATCTCCCAAGCGGAATTGCGCCCGCGTCTTCAAGGCGATTGATAACCGTCGCATTGTACGGCGCAACATAGCCCTCAAGGATTTTTGACGCACACGTTAAGCGTTTGCCGCGAACGCTGATGTTGTCTTTGTTTGCAAACGGCACGCCGAGCAATTTCTTTTGCTCAAAAAGCGCGTCAAGCGTTCCGTTCGCGCGAGCCGCGGCGATTTCCTCATCGGCTTTTTTTGCCTTTTCAATCGCGTCGTCGTACATTTCAAGAAATGCGTTGAGCGGCAAAGATGAGTTTTTGTCCGCCTCAAATGTGTCGATAGATTGTTTTACCAAATCCACAGACGAGATTTTGCCGTCTTTTAACGCATTGACGGTTTCTTCTATTGTATAAAACATAATTTTTCCTCTAAAAAAAGAAAATCAAAGCACAAATTCTGAAATCGCTTTTGAAATGGCAAAAATGTTACAATTTCCTTTTATTTCAAAATGCGCTGTGAATCCGCTTGCAAAAACGAGTTCTAGTTCAGAATCTGAAACGAATTCCATAAAACCTGGAGTCTGAATGGAATAAAATTGAACTTTTGAATACGGAAGCGAAGTAAACGATTTTCGCGTTCCAGTAATTCCCTGAATGTCCACGCTGATTATGCGTTTTGTCGTAAAAACGAGTTGGTCGCGCACGGTTTTAAACGCCGCAACTATTTTTTCGTCGTCAAGCAAAAGCGCGCGCACTTCCTCGCGGACATCGGAAAACGAAATCGGCTTTAAATTAAAAACCGAATCTTTTGAAATATTTATCATCGTTTTTCCTTGAACGATTTTTACGCGCCTTCGCCCAAAACTTTCGGCACTTGGAAATATCCGTCCAAGAATTCGCCCTCGTTGATTTTTTTAACGTCTTTCATTTCAAGACCTTGAACGATTTTGTCTTCGCGCAATTTTTCGGCTTGTGTGGAAGGATAAGCGTCGTAAGGATTTTCAGAATCATCGTATTTTGACAGAATGTCGAAATACCCAACAATTTCATCGACCTGCTTTTTTAAGGTCGCCATATCCGTGCTTTCTGGAGAAAGACGCGAAAGATAAAGCAGTTGCTCAAGCGTCGTTTCATCGACTGTTCGTTTAGTATTATTCATGCGTCGATTCTACAAAATTTCAAACTCCGATTCAATTAAAGCCGCGCCGATTCAAAATCCTTTTCTTTGGCTTATGGCGAAAAACGCTGATACAATGTAAACTTTCATTGGAAAATGTGCGTATGGACAGCGAAATTATTGAAAATACACAAATCGACCAGACGTTTGAAATCGAATGCGAGATGTATCGCGTTCTAAAAGATACGATTTCAATCGCTATAGACCGCGAAAAAAATAATCGCAAAATGAATTTTGTTGTTCCCAAAGAAAGAATACTTGAAAATCTTGTATGTTATAATCTTTTTATGATGGAAGAATCGTGTGCCATAACTCTTGGACCTGATAATCGCTTATATCTTTGTGGTTCGTGGCTTATGCGTCCCGTTCTTTCTGACGGAAAAATGATTCCGATGATGAATCATCTTAAAAAGAAAATCGACACGAAAAATCTTGTTTTTTGTCCAGCCGAAGAAGGAAGCACGATGCGAAAAGAACTTTGGGGCGGCGGCGCGGGCGATTTTTCGTCTTACAATTTAACGGCGCATCAAAAAATCGACACGTTCAACGACGATTTGCGAGCGGGTGGCGCACTGATGAATCGTCCAGAAAATCCGCAAAATCACGCGCCAAAGGAAATTTGAATGGGTGCAAAACTTTTATTTACAAGCAACGCGATTTTGCCGATTGTGCTTTTAATTTTGGTCGGTTACGCGCTAAAACGAATCAAATTGTTGCCGCGCGATTTTTTTCCGCTTTTGAACAAACTTTGTTTTCGATGTTGTCTTCCGTGTTTGTTGTTCTTTAACGTTTACAACGTGCAATCGTTCGGAGAAATCGCCGAATACGGTTCTGTTGTTGCTTTTGCAATCGTTTCGATTTTGGCGTTTTTTGTAATCGGATTTGTGATTTGCGTTTTGTCAACAAAAAATTCAAGTCAACGCGGAGTTATTCTTCAAGCGACGTACCGCTCGAACTACGCGATAATCGGAATCTCGCTCGCGCTTTCGCTGAATGCCGAACCAAAAGCCGCCGCAATCGCGAGCGTGATTTCGTCCGTTACGATTCCGCTTTTTAACGTTTTGGCTACGATTTCGTTGACGATTTTTAGCCGCGAAAACGAACAACGATTCGACTTTTTGAATTTTGCAAAAAAAATCGCAACGAATCCTTTGATTTTGGGGTGCGCCACGGGTTTTGTTGTTCTTTTTGTGCGCAATTTTCTTCCATTAAACCCCGTCGGAGAACCGATTTTTACGATTCAAAAAAACTTGCCGTTCGTTTACAAAACTTTGCAAATGTTGGCAAATTCTGCGTCCACAATCGCGCTAATCGCGCTTGGCGGAAACTTTGAATTTTCTGCGGTCGCGCGACTTGGGCGACTAATCGCAATCGGAACGTCAATGCGAATCGTCGTTTGTCCCCTCGTTTGCCTTTTGCTTGCGTACAAATTCGGCTTTTCGTCAAACGAATTTCCCGCGCTAATCGCGCTTTACGGAACGCCGATTGCCGTTTCGAGTGTGCCGATGGCGGCAGAAATGGGGGGCGACGCGGAATTAGCGGGGCAACTGGTGGTTTGGACATCGCTTTTTTCCGCGTTCACGCTTTTTGCTACGATTTTTATTTGCGCAAACGCGGGGATTTTTTTGGTTTGATAGAAGATTTTTTAGATGAATAAATGGAATAAAAAAAGATTGCCGTATCTGCGACAATCTTTTTTTTTGCAAAAAACAGTCCTCGACGGTTAGTTGCGGAAGGAGTGGATTGGGGCTGGGATTCTGCCGCCGCGATTGATGAAATCCGCACAGCTAAAGCGATTCACGTCGATAACAGGACAGCCGCCGAGCAATCCGCCGAACTCCACCCAATCGCCAGGCTTTTTTCCAGGTGAAGGAATAAGGCGCACGGCGGTCGTTTTGTTGTTCACCATACCGATAGCCATTTCG
>CAJOEO010000073.1:9711-12847 GCA_905233535.1 uncultured Treponema sp. | reverse complement strand
ACCGCTTCTCTTAAAAACGCGACCAACAACTTTGTCATCACGAACACATCCACGGTATCTTATTCTGGACACACGATAACCACGAATACCGCAGATTACGAGGTTTCGGTTGACTGCTCGTATACCATTGCAGAAACGGATGCAAATAAAACGCTTGAATTTCAGTTTTCGACAGAAAACAAATATTACTCCAATATTTGTTCAGCTGTCATTCCCGCCAATAATCCGCTTGACGCCTCATTGACATTTTATTCAGACACCCCAACAACATCTGCGGTGACGCTGACCGACGTGTCGTATTATAACGGGGCCGCTCACGCAAACGTCAAGGTGACGATGCAGAACACGTCGTCGCACAATGTCAGAAGCAGCAGTGCTATTATCACTTTCCCGTTTGATATCAGCATTGACTCCATTTACACAGGCACAGTAACAGCGATTGACAGCAGAACGATTTATGTTGTATCTCCGATTTATTCTGAATATGATGAAGTTGCTCCCGGCGCCTATCTTTCGGATATTGGGTTCGCCGTTTCAACGACAGACCCCGATGCGTATACCCGCTATATGAATGGAGAAACGTTGTATACGATTGTTGACCAACCCGTTTTAAACCTCGATTATACGATTCAGGATAAAGCTCTCACCGCATCAGAAACCGCCACGTTGGCATGCGGCAGCAGCACCAGAGAAGTGCATCTGTACGACGCCAATGTGGAATACCGCTACACGCATTCCCTGCCCGTCACATCCGCGACAGGTAATACTGCCGTGTCTCTGACTTATAAAGGAAAAACCTATACGCAAAATATCTCATACAGCAATACACGTGGAACAGTGCAATTATCCGAAGCATCAACAGCGACTGGTGTTATCGCGTTCCAGGAATATGTCAACGAGGTTTACATTGACGACTTTATTCCGGCCCCTGGTATCGGCACCTATGTGTGGGCAGATGACCCGACAGGCACCGAAGCGAATGTTTATTTCAACACACTGTATTGCTCTATTAAATATACCGGATGCAACAAATTTGCATCTGACATTCTGGAACTCAGTCCGTTTGTAGAAAGCGAATACAGATTGTACGACAGAATCAAAGTATTTTCGTATACTCCTGACTCGCTGGTCAATGCTCTCCGTTATAACCAGATTGCATTGTCCGATATCGATTTGGTTTACATTTCCTACCAAATAAACGGCGAGGCGGTCGGCTTTTCGCGGACGATTCTGCCTGCTGGAATCGACCTTAACGATTCATCGCAAAACTACTGTTTTTATATATGGGGAAGCGATGCGCAGACAGGTTCGGAAGTTCCGCCGAAAAAAATCGCCGTAAATCCAACATCTTCTTACACGGGAACGATTCCGCTTGATTTTCCCGCAACTTGCTACGATTTTTTTCTTGCCGTAACAAAAGACGAAGCCAGCGACGTTTCTTCTGGCGAAAAAATCATACCGAACGCGCTTTTTTTGGGGCGTACGCAGGCGGATTTGCGCTATAACCAAAATGTCAAGTTTTTCCTCACTTCCGACGGACTTTCGGGCAACGGCAACGCAAAAGTCGCGCTTCGCCTTGCGGACAATTTTGATTTATCGCGGGATTTTCAAAACATTACTGGCGGAATTTACAAATTTGACGGCACGGCGGTAAATTTTATTTATTTGAGTTTGGACAAAAACACAAAAACATTGACGACGCTCAATTTTACGAACATTCCCGCTGGCGAATACAATCTTTGTGTGAAATTTTCAATAAAAGATACGGATAAAACATTTGAATATAGCGATAGAATAATGGTTTTGCCTAATCAAAACATAGATTCAACGCTTACGATTCCGAACATAATCGAATCCCCTCCCGCATCTCCATCGGATTTTCACATCGGCTACATAAACAGCGGAATGACGGACGCGCACGGTCAAGAATACACAGAAACAGAAGAAGTTTGTCTACTTGTAATGAGTTGGAGCGATAATTCCGCGAACGAAAGCGGATTTCAAATCTCGCTTGCAGAAATTGCAGAAAGCGAAGTTTCGCGCGTTCCGCAAACGATGACCGATTCGTTTTGGACGAATTACGCGAAAAATGTAAAAGTTTTCAGCGCGGACAAAGAAAGCGAAAATTATTACGGAACGCAATTTGCATACTATACGCCAACTTATGGTTCTGTTGAAAAAAATAGCACGGCGATTGCTCTTTGGGTTTCGCTTGGAAAATATTATATTGCAAAAATCGAATCTTATAACAACGGCGGAATATCTGAACCGTGTTATGCAACATTTTATAATGATGTCAGCGTGAATCTTACAGTTGACGGCTATGTAAATTACAGAACATATAACGCAAAAGCGTTTTACAGCGCGGCAGGTGCGGGGCAAGTTGCAAACCGCTACAAAATCGCCTATCGCCTATACGGCGGTACAATTTCCTATACAGAAAACGGCTCGTCGGTTACAAAAACGGAAGATTTCAGCGAGTACCATTCAATCGGCGAAACCGTCCAAATCATACAGCCCGATTCAGAAAATAGTCTAAAAGACGGCAAAAAATGGAAATCTTGGCGGGAAAATTCTGTTTCTGGCACGGCATTTTCAGCCACACAATACACAGGCGGCACATCGCGTTATCTTTTTGCAAACTACGAATAAAATACAGCAAAATAAGGAGAAAAAATATGAGCGATATACAATTAGATGTTTTAACACGGCTATGTCGCGCGAAAAAAAACACCCCGCAAAAGCGGGGTAATTTTTTATAGATGCTCTTTCACGAATGCTTCCAAAGCGGTTGCGCAATCGTTTTCGTCTATACCTTCCACGTTTACGTTTATTGTGTGTCCTTGTTTTGCGCACAAACTCATAAGCGCAATCAATTTTTTTCCGTCCACGGACTTTCCGTTACATTCGACTTTCACGTTTGACGAGAACTTTTTTGCGACTTTTGCAAGTTCTCCGCCTGGTCTAGCGTGAATTCCAAGCGCGTCCGTGATTTTGTACGAAAATTGTTTCATAAAGCCTCCTTTATTTTCTACGACGAATTTCGTCGTCTTTAACAAACCTTAAAAACATTTGGATTCGATTCTAAAAACGAATCGATTTTTTCTTTTGTCGCAAGCCTGCCCATTTCCACGCT
>CAJOEO010000073.1:0-9703 GCA_905233535.1 uncultured Treponema sp. | reverse complement strand
TTTTCTGCAAAATCGCCATCAAAACGCCAGCTACAAGCGAATCTCCTGCGCCAACGGAATTTTTGCACTCGCATTTTATCGCGTCGCCCTGGTAGATTTCGCCGTTTTCCGTGACAAAAATCGCACCTTTTTCCGCAAGCGAAACGATTACGTTTTTCGCGCCTTCGTCTTGGAGTTTCTTCGCGTAAAAAATCGCGTTTTTTGCGTCGTCGATTTTTACGTCGTAAAGTTCCCCCAATTCTTGCGCGTTCGGCTTTACAAGAAACGGTTTTTCTTTTGCCGCCTTTCGCAAAAGTTCACCCGAAGCATCCACAATCAACTTCGCGCCTTTGCCCGCCTCTCGAATCGTTTTTTCGTAGCCGTCTTCGCCGACTCCGTTTGGAACGCTCCCCGAAAGAACCAAAAAATCGTCATCGTTCAAATGGGCGATTTTTTTCAAAAGTTCGTCAAACGCTTCCTTTGAAACGAGCGGACCGGTCGCGTTGATTTGCGTCTCCTCCTTTTCGCAAATCTTCACGTTGATTCTGGAATTTCCGTCCGCTAAATGAACGAAATCGGTTTTTACGTCATTTGCAAGAAGCAACTTTTCGATTTCGTTTCCTGTAAAGCCTGCAACAAAACCCAACGCCACGCTTTCTATTCCAAGATTTTTGAGAACGAGCGAAACGTTGATTCCCTTTCCACCTGCACGAATTTTTGCCGACGACGCACGATTTATCGCGCTCTTTTCAAAATTGTCTAGCGTCAAAAAATAGTCGAGCGACGGATTCATCGTTACGGTAAAAATCATCGAATGCCTTTTGCTCTAGTGGAACGAACTTTGTCGCGCACTGCTAAAATTCTTGACGGCGAAACTGAAAGTTCGTCAATTCCCATGTTGATAAACGTTTCGGTTAAATCCAAATCTGCGCCGAGTTCGCCACAAATTCCGACCCAACAATCGTGTTTGTGCGCGTTTTCTATCGTTATTTGGATAGCCTTTAGAACGGCAGGGTGGTGCGGATTGTAAAAATTGTCGAGTTTTGCATTCTGCCTGTCGATTGCAAGCGTGTACTGCGTCAAATCG
The DNA here is from genome assembly GCA_905233535.1 of uncultured Treponema sp. GTDB lineage: Bacteria > Spirochaetota > Spirochaetia > Treponematales > Treponemataceae > Treponema_D. The sequence continues at coordinate 8,637 of CAJOEO010000073.1, read as the reverse complement.
TTCGTTCCAATCGAGAAGAAATCGACTTCTTTTGCAAGTTCTTCGCTCATCAAAACAGCGGCTGGCGTTTCCACCATTATGCCTTCTTCGACTGCGCCGTAAGCGATGTTTTCGCGGTTTAGCGCGCTTCTAACGTCCGCGGAAATCTGTTTGATTTTGCGAACTTCGTCCACGGAAATTATCATCGGATACATAATTGCAATATTTCCGAACGCGCTCGCCCTATAAATCGCACGAAGTTGAGTTTTAAAAAGTTCGGGTCGCTCAAGACAAATTCGAATCGCGCGGAATCCCATCGCAGGATTTTCTTCTTTGTCCAAATTGAAATAATCCGCCTGTTTGTCCGCGCCAATGTCCAACGTGCGAATAATGACTTTTTTTCCGCCCATTTTTCGCGCCACGTTTTTGTACGCCACAAACTGCTCTTCTTCCGTTGGATACGTCGAACGCCCCAAATACAAAAATTCGCTTCTGAAAAGTCCAACGCCTTCCGCATCGTTTTCAAGCGCGAGATACGCATCTTCCACGCTTCCAATGTTCGCGTAAAGATTGATTTTTCGCCCGTCAAGCGTAACGGTTTCTTGACCTTTGAGTTTTTGCAAAAGTTCAATTCTTGCTTGAACTTCTTGTAATTTTGCCATCGAATGAACGAGCGTTTCTTCGTCTGGTTCGATTATAAGTTCACCCGTAAAACTGTCCACAACGGCTTGTTTTCCGTCCCATTCTGGGTCGATGATGATTCCTGTCATCGCGGGAATGTTCATCGTTCGTGCAAGAATCGCCGTGTGCGATTGTGCAGAACCGTATTTTGTTACAAACGCCAAAATCTTTGATTTGTCGAGTTGCACCGTTTCCGCTGGCGTTAAATCGTCTGCCATCAAAATCGATGGTTCGTCTGCTTCCAACGCTTTAGTCGACACGCCCGAAAGAACGTCGATTACTCGTTTTGAAACGTCCAAAATGTCCGCCGAACGCGCTCTCATGTATTCGTCGTCCATTTCCGAAAAAATCCGAGAAATTTCTTCGCCCGCTCTTTGAACCGCGTTTTCGGCGTTCACTTTTTCGTTGCGGATTTTTTCGTAAACCGCATCATTATAGTCATCGTCGGCAAGAAGCATGGACTGCACATCAAAAATCGCCGCTGACTCTTCCCCAATATTTTTGCACGCTTTCTTGAAAACGTCCTGCAACTGCTGAACCGCCGTGTCTCTCGCATTTTGATAACGCTCAATCTCCGCTTCTACGTCAGTGATTTCGCGCTTCGACGTGTCCGCCGTCGCTTTTTTGAGTATGCGCACTTTTCCAATGGCAACGCCCTTGTAAATCGACTTTCCGCTACTCCTTCTCATTTACGATTCTCCTTAAAATGACGGTTTTACCATTTTATCACACGTTTTGGATTTTTGCGATTTTTTTCTTTGCCGATTTTGGTGAGTTGAACAAATTTTTTACAATAATAAGGAAAGAAATCCCGCAAAAATCGCGAACGTTATAAAGAAAGTGGAGATTTTTAATTTCCCCACTTTCTTAAATTTACGCGATTATTTTTCGTTCGCTTCAAATTCTTCTTTTGTGGGATACGATTCTATCGCGCCTTTTTTCTGAACGCTTTTTGCGCAATATCGATTTGAAAAATCGAGCATTTCAAAAAGTTCGTTTTTGTTCAAATTTTCCAAATCTTTTGACGTTTTTCCGAACGAAAAAAGTGAGTGCAGAAACGAACCGATGAATGCGTCGCCCGCGCCCGTCGTGTCAATCGCGTGAACGATTGGACTTTTTGACCTTCCGTGTAAACGACGAGTTTGACGTTTCCGCGAAATAATTGTGGAATCGCGTCTTGAATTTTTGTTTTTCCCGTCAAAAATTCGATTTCTTCGTCGGAAATTTTTAGAACGTCCGCCAACGGCAAAAATTCTTCCACGGCGTTTTTCATTTCGTCCGCGCTGTTCCACAAATTCGGTCGCAAATTCGGGTCAAAACTCACAATCGCGCCGTTTTTTCGTGCAAGTTCAATCGCTTTTTTGTGCGCGTCTTTCATCGGAAAGTCACCAAGCGAAACCGAACAAAAATGAAGTGCAAACGAATCGGAAAACCACTCGTCTTTTAGTTGGTCTTTTTCCAAAAGCATATCCGCCCCTGGATTTCTGTAAAACGCAAACTCGCGGTTTCCGTCGTTTTTTAGTGCGACAAACGCAAGCGACGTGTTCGCCTTTTTTGTTCGCAAAACCGTTGCGCAGTCGATTCCAACGGAAGAAAGTGCGTGAAGAATCTTGTCGCCAAACGGGTCTTCTCCCAACTGCGTGATTAACGCGGAAGAACCGCCCAATTTTGTAAACGCGGCGCAAACATTTGCAGGTGCGCCTCCGACTTTTGGTTCAAACGATTTGACTTTTTCGATTCCCAAACCTGATTCCGACGGAATAAAGTCGATTAACGCTTCGCCAATTGCGATTAGTCGTTCCATTTTTGTCCCCTTAAATTTCCCAAAGCAAAACGTTTTGGGTGGATTCAATTTGGATTTCTTGCGATAAAGGATACCAACGAGTTGTAAAAACCGTTTTTCCGCCGTCTGCAAAAATTTCCAAAATCGAACGGTCAAAAATCATGCGCAAATTTTCCGCCTTTGAAAATGCCGTGCGTTTTTTGCGCCCTTCGCCCGTTTTGTCCAAAAATTCCAAACTCAAAACGCCGGTTTCCGCTTTTATTTCAAGCGAATTATCAAACAAAATCCGTCCGTTTCCGTTCATTTGAATGGTCGCATCGAACATAGTTTTGACTTTTGTTTTTTCGCCCGCTTTGATTTCGATTTTGTTTTTGCGAAGAGAATCGAATTCTTTTAGCGGATTTTGAAGAATCGAACCGTCAGCGCAAAGAGTCAACTCGCGAATAAGCGTCATCGAATGTTGCCAACCTTCGCGAATACTTGCTTCGTTTGTGTAAGGCGCGTCTGGAACGCCCGCCCAACCAATTAGCGCGAAACGACCGTCGCCAAGTGCGAATGTTTGCGGTGCATAAAAATCGAATCCCTTGTCCCATTCCAAAAAATTCTCTTTTCTCACAAAATCGTCGATTTTTTCGTCCAAAAGCGCGTTTTGCGCTTCGCTTTCAATCGAAACGTATCCCGAATGATAGACGTTTTGGAATTTTCCCGTGCCGCTTTGACTTGGAATTCCTTGCGGACAAAACGACAAAAACGATTTTCCGTTGAGTGTAAAAAAATCTGGACACTCAAGCATATATCCAAAATCGTCTTTTGGTTCGTAGAGTTTTGCAGTTTTCCATGTTTTTTTGTCGCAACTTTTCAAAAGAAGAAGTGCGGCATGGCTTTTTTTTGTTCTCGCGCCCAAAAGCATAAAATATTCGTTTCCGACTTTCCAAACTTTTGGGTCTCGAACGTGGCACGAAAGCGAAGACGGATAATCGTCGTTCGTCAAAATCGTTTCTTTTTTTGTGAAAGTTTTTCCGTCAAATCCCCAGGCTCGAATGACATTGTGTCCTCGTCCCTCGTTGATGTAATCAAAATTGCCCGCGTGTTTTACGTTTCCTGTGTAAAAAACTTCAAGTTCTCCGTCGTCCAAAAATGCTCCGCCAGAATATGCTCCGTCTTTGTCATCTTTGGTGTCTGGAAAAAGCGCGTCGCCCGTGTCTTTCCAATCAAGAAGATTTTTTGAAAACGTGTGTCCCCAACTTTTTAGACCGCCTTTCGCGCTAGAAGCGTGCTGGTAAAAGACATGGAACGTTCCGTCAAAAAAGCACGTTCCATTTGGGTCGTTTAACCAGCCAGAATCTGGCGCGATGTGGAATTGCGGATAATATCGTTTTTCCATTTTTCGCGCCTCTTCTTTATTTTCTCGCTTCGATTACGATTTCGCCTGCGTTTACTTTTCCCGCTCCAACTGGAGAAACTGAACCGAAGTCGTCGGGATTCGTTATTAGAACTGGCGTAATCACGTTGTAGCCTGCTTTTGAAATTGCGTTTGCGTCAAACGTGATGAGCGTTTGTCCCGCTTTTACGCGGTCGCCTTCTTTGACGTGCGCTTCGTAGAATTTGCCTTTCAATTCAACGGTGTTTAGTCCAACGTGAATCAACATTTCCGCGCCGTTGTCGAGCGTAAGTCCGACTGCGTGTTTTGTGTCGCAAATCGATTCTACGATTCCGTCTGCGGGTGCTGTAATCGTGGCTTTGTTTCCTGTTGGAATGATTGCAACGCCTTCGCCGAGTGCTTTTGATGAAAACGATTCGTCTGGAACGTCTTTTAATGCAACCGCTTCGCCAGAAAGTGGAGCTTTGATTCTTAAAACCGTGCCACTCGCTGTTTTTACTTCAGTTTTTTCTTCAACGACTTCTTCTTCTTCGTCTTTGTACAATACAAAAGACGCACCAAATCCAACTACCAAAGCAACTAAGAATGTGAACAAATATCCGACGAAACAATCTGTCGTAATTAAGAATCCGAAGATTCCCGTAACGCCGTTTGCAGTCGCAAATACTTTTGTGATTGATGCAACAACCGCACCAGCCGCGCCACCGATACAACCTGCAATAAACGGTTTCATGTAGCGAACGTTTACACCGAAAATCGCTGGTTCTGTGATTCCCATGAACGCTGACAAAGATGCTGGCAACGCCATCGATTTAACTTTTGCTTGTTTTGATTTGAATGCAACCGCCAACGCCGCCGCGCCTTGTGCAACGTTTGCCGCAGTCGCCAATGGCATCCAAATGTTGTGTCCGTTTTCCGCGAGCATTGCAAGTTCAATCGCGTTGTACATGTGATGAACGCCAGCAACAACCGTTGGAGCGTAAGCCGCGCCCATAATGAAAGAGCCAATTCCAAACGGAAGAGCGATAAGTCCTTTTGCACCTGACAAAACCCAAGTTTCGATTTGAGCGAAAATCGGAGCGATAATCGTCATAGTCAAAAAGCCTGTAACCAAAACCGTGCAAAGTGGAGTTACAAAAAGGTCTACCATTTCGGGAACGACTTTGTGAAGTTTCTTTTCGAGTTTTGACATAAGCAAAACAGCGATTACGACTGGAATGACGTGTCCTTGATAACCAGTCGCGGGAATGTTCCAAAGTCCAAACCAAGACCACAGCGTCGGAAGATTCGAGCCGTCGCCCACGCTCCAAGCGTTTATCAAACTCGGATGAATCATAATCATTCCGATGACGGCACCGAGGAAAATGTTTCCGCCAAAAATTCGAGCCGCACTAACCGCAATCAAAATCGGCAAGAACGTAAGAGCCGCATTCGAGAACATATCAAGCAGTTTGAAAACGCCGCTTCCGCTCATTCCTGGGAACGCGCGCGAAAGACCGCCCAAAAGACCACACAAAAGACCAGTTGCAACGATTGCAGGAATAATCGGAACGAAAATATCGCCGAGTGTTTTGATTCCGCGTTTGTACCAGGGAGCTTTTGAAGCCGCCGCTTGTTTTACGTCGTCTTTGCTACCTGCCGCCACGCCTGCCAAAGCCACAAATTCATCGAAAACTTTGTTTACTGTTCCCGTTCCAAAAATAATCTGAATCTGTCCCGCTGCTTCAAAACAACCCTTTACGCCTTCAACGTTTTCTGCTTGTTTTTTGTTGACCTTTGAATTGTCCGCAACGACAAGGCGCAATCGCGTTGCACAATGCGCCGCCGAAACGACGTTCTCTTTTCCGCCAATCGCAGAAAGAACTCCTTGAGCCGACTTTCTGTAATCCATTTTTTCCTCCTTTGAAAATGTGGAATTGATTTCACATTTCCTTTTTTAATAAAGCCATTCTATTTTTGCTTATTGCAAAAATTTTGAAACCGTGCGACCATATTTTTATGGAATCGTTCTCACTTTATGAAACATATTACAATCACTTCGGAATGTTTGTCAAATGAATTTTTTAAGATTTTTTGTACTTTTCCGAACTTTTTTTTGAAAAAAAGGAGGCGTTATGACAATCAATGAAATTGCGCGCATTGCAGGGGTGAGCCGAGCAACCGTTTCTCGATATTTGAACAATGGATACGTTAGCGACGAAAAGCGCGAAAAACTCCGCGTTGTTATAGAAGAAACTGGATATTCGCCGAGCGTTTCCGCGCAAACGCTCCGAAGCGGACGCACAAAATGCGTGGGCGTTGTGATTCCAAAAATCAACTCGGATTCAATAGCCAGAATGGTGGCGGGAATCAGTCGCCGACTTTCTAATGCGGGTTACCAACTTCTACTTGCGTGTACAGAAAACGACGAGAAAAAAGAACTCAACTTTTTAAACGTATTTAGCGAAGGAAACGTGGACGGAATAATCCTATTTGGTACGATTTTGACAAAATCCCACAAAACCGTTTTGAACTCGCTTTCTGTTCCGTCTGTGGTATTGGCGCAAGATTTGGCGGGTTTTCCGTGCGTTTTTTTTGACGATTACGCCGCAGGTTTTGAAATGGGGAAGCATCTTGCAAAAACGGGCAAAATATTCGGAATGATTTGCGTAACAAAATTGGACGAAGCCGTTGGAACTGCTCGACGAAAAGGATTTTTGGACGCACTTTTTGAAAACGGAAAAAGCGTAGAATTTGTGGAAGAATGTGGATTTTCAATGGAAGACGGACGGACTGCTGGAAAAAAAATCCTCACGCAACACGGTGAAATCGACACGCTTTTTTGTGTAACTGACACAATCGCGTCGGGTGCGCTAACCGCTGCCCGCGAAATTGGACGCGCGATTCCTTCTCCGTTACAAATCGCAGGAATTGGCGACAGCACAATCGGACTTGCCGTTTTTCCGCCACTAACAACCGTTAGATTCCGTTACGAATCTGCGGGAATGGAAGCCGCCTCTATGCTTTTGGAAAGAATCGTTGACCGAACTTCTCCAATAAAAAGCGTAAAACTTTCGCAAGAAATCATAATTCGAGGCACAACGCGCTGATTTTTCGACTTGTTCAACGACCGCTTTTTGGTTTTTGAACAAGATTCGATAAAAAATGTATTCAGATGTTTTATAAAATATCTGAATTATACAACAAAATAAAATTTTTGTTGAAAACCGTAATAAAAGGATATATTATCGCTGTTATGAAAAAACTTTTTGGACTTATGCCACGGATAAACTTGAGATTTGCCGTTATTTCTCTACTAGTTTTGGTCGTAGCGTCTATCTCTATATTGAAAGCGTTTTACCGTATGAATGAGGCACAAAAACAGACTATTATACGCCAATGGCAAGATAATGCTGTACAAACTGCACGTCAAATCGATTATTATATGCGAATGCCTGAAGATGCTGTGTCTTTTTCTGCTGTTACTATGAATGAAATGTTGGAACATAATGCTCCAATAAAAGATGTTGGCGAATATCTTATAAACGAAAGCAAAATCTACACGTCAATAATAGACGAAAATAACACGGGAATTTACGGATACTATAAAGGCGTTTACTTAGACGGTAGCGGTTGGCTTCCGCCCGAAGATTACAAACCGACGGAGCGTCCCTGGTACATTGAGGCAGTAAAAAACGGTGGTGCGCTCGCGCTTGTAAAGCCGTATTTGAATTTGCAGACACAAACGATGATGATGTCCGTGAGCAAACTTTTGGACGACGGCGAAAGCGTCGTTTCTATGGATATTTTTCTTGACAGCGTACAAGAAATAATCGAACAAAGACAGAAGATTTACTCAATAGAAGCGGCTTTTGTAATGGATAAGACGGGTTTTGTAGTGGCTCATTCTAGTCCTGAACTAATAGGACAATCTCTTGCAGCATATAGTGAAGAAACTGTAAATGAATTATTGAATCAAATAAAAAATGGAGCGAATACGCATTTTGAATCTACCGTTGCAAAAAATCAAACTGTTTTTTCACAAGAAATAAACGATGATTGGATAGTCGTATATGTTCTTCCTAGTTCAGTGCTTTATAATTCTCTAGTTTATATTTATATAATGTTAATAATTGTTTTAATTGTTGTTATTTTTATTATTTCAACTGTATTTTTCTATATGAATTACAAATATCAACAAGCAGAACAATTACGACTTGAAATCGAAGCCGTTGCCGATATTTACGAAATTATGGTTCGATTGAACGTAAAAAACGACACGATTGCATTTTTGCGGAGCAACGAAGATTTGGAAATGCTTGTTAATGGCGATTTTACGAATTATTCAAAACGCACGGAAATTTTTGCAGAAAAAATCGCGTCGGTCGGCGCACAAAAATTGGTGCAAGAGTTTTTGGATATTTCCACGCTCGAAAAACGTTTGGAGGGAGTTAATTCGATTTCGGTGGAATACATTAACAATCGCGGGGAATGGGTGCGACTTCGCTACATTGTGATTGACCGCGACGACAACGCTAAACTTTCTCATTTGATGATTGCGGTGGAATCAATCGACGAAGACCGAAAACGTCAAGAAGCGTTGCGCAGACTTTCAGAAACGGATTTGATGACGGGCGTAAAAAATCGCGGTTGTGGCGAATTGCAAGTGCGAAACGCGCTTGCGGAATGTAGACGCGGAATGTTCTGCCTGATGGACGTTGACAATTTTAAATCCATAAACGATACATACGGACACCAAACAGGCGACGACGTAATTAAAGCAATCGCCGATTGTCTAAAAAAGACGTTCCGAGATTCTGACATCGTGTTTAGA
>CAJOEO010000072.1 GCA_905233535.1 uncultured Treponema sp. | reverse complement strand
TGTTTCCGTAATGATTTTTTCGATTCTCGCGCTCGCTCTTGGATTTTCTGCCGCGTATTTTTCTTCGCGCGGAGAATGACGATTCGGCTTCGCTCAGCGGCAATTTTTTCGGCAACTTCGCAAATGTCCTCGGCGGTTGAGCGTAGCCGAAACCAAAACGGCAATTTTTTGAAATTTTCAAAAACAATAAAAAACGGCGCACTTTTGATGCGCCGTTTTTTTGATTTTAAACCAAATTAGTATGTGTATTTCCAAGAAACTGGAAGACCGAAATACCAGTATTTTGTTTCAGCCCAATCTCTGTCGTCGCTGAATTTGTTCTGGAATATCACGCCTGCGCGGAATTCGTGCTTTGCAGCATCTTCGGAATTCTTTGCGTTTCCCATCTTGTAGACGATTTGCGGCTGAATTCCCCAAGTTGTTCCGAGTTCTTCTGTTTTTCCAGCGTCGCCCATATCGTAAAGAATGAATCCTTTGACATCAAGACCGAGACCTTTTGAAACGCTGTCGAGATTGAACATAAACTTTGCGGCAGAATAAAGGTCGTAGTCAGCATCGTCGCTGTCAAGGCTTATAGCCAAATCCGCGGCAAAATCAAACGGGCTGAACGAATATGAAACGCTCGCGTCAAGAACATTTTTTCCGCCCATTCCGTAATATCTGTCAAAACCAGACGCTTTTTGCCATACATTATTTTGATCTTTGTAGTAAGCGACAAAGCCAGAAGGAGCGTAGCTCACATCGCCCAAGCCGACATCTGCGTTTTCGGCGTGCGTGAATCCGACATGAAGCCCAAGACCTTCGATTGCCTTGATCGCCGCGTGAACGCCGATTCTACGAGCATCGCTGTTCGTAAGGTGATGAATTGCCGCGCCGATTGAAAACTGCTCCGCATTGTAATCCATTCCGATTGCAAGCGCAGGGTCTAAATCGTGGTCATTGTCCAAATCGTCAAAATACGCTGGGAAATCAACTCCTGCTCCAAATGTGAATTCCTTTGCAGGACGAATCAAAACCGCAAATCCGTCCGTGCTGTAGTTTCCGCTAGGAAGATTGTCGTCCCAAACGAACAATTCCGCGCCTTCCGTGTAAAGTTCATCGGAAAAACCAAATCCGACCATTTTGAACGGATTGAATTCGACATGCCAGTTGACATCGCTCCAATCGAGTTTGTAGAAATAATCGTTGTTTTTTGAACTCCACGCATAAGGCGAAAGTTTGAATGTTGCGTCAACGCCGACTTTAAGAATATCGCCTTCATAATTTGCAACAACATTGTCTTTGATTCCTGCAAATCTAGTTTTGCCGTATTCGTAAGCATCGTTTTTGCTCGACCAGTGCCACGAATCGATTAAGTTTGAAGACACTTTATTCGAGAATGTAAAATCTGCCGCAAATGTTGCAGACGCTGCAAACAGCGCAGCAAGTCCTGTAGCAAACATCTTTTTTTTCATAAAAATGCTCCTTGTTTCTTAGTTGAATAAAATGTTAGCGAAACGCAACAAAACTTGCTCGTAAATTTTTATAATTTTTTGTTATAAAAATAGATTTGAGAAAAATTCCCGTTGCTTTTTTCGTTTTTGTGGGTTTCTGTCTTTCTTAAAAAATTCTAAATTGAAATGCCTAATATTTCGTTATATACTAGGCGAATCCTAAAAAGTATTTTCATCATCTTATTTTAAGGGGTTTTTTGATGCCAAATCATAAAATCAATTTGGGCAAACGCACTAGCATTATTGCGCGTCTTTGCATTGCGGCAGGCGGGGTAATCGTTGCGTTGAATACAATTCAACTGTTTACAACATCAGCCCGAGCAAGTTATGCCATAGAAGAGGATAAACAAGCGGATTTTACGCTTCTTGCAAACGGTTACGCTTCTTCTTTGGAAAATAAGGCGGAAGGCTACTTTAAGGAATTGGATTTTTATGTTAATGCCGACGTTGTAAAAACTGGCGAAATCGACAAAATCGGTGAATGGCTTGCAGAACACGGAGATGTTAGAAGTTCATCGTTCGATTATATTATGATAGGCGGAAATGATGGTATGTCGTACACGGATATTGGTGTACGAAATGATATTAGTTCGCGTCCATATTTTAAGGCAATAATGAACGAAGGAAAAAATAAATACGTTGGAAGTCCTGTTATTTCAAAGACGAACGGGCAACCTGTCGTTCATTTTACACGCGCACTAAAAAAAGACGGTCGCACTTTTGGTTTTGTTGCTGGTGTTGTCAACACAAAGGAAATCGTTTCTGAAGTTGGCGAAATCAACGTTGCAGGAAAAGGCTACGGCTGGCTTTTGGACGGCGACGGCGTTGTTTTTGCGCACAAAGACAAATCATTGTTGATGAAAAAGAATTTCGCTACGGGACTTTCAAAAGACCACGAAGCACTTTCTAAAGTTGCAAAAGCAGTCATTGCTGGACAATCGGGAGTTAGTTGGATAAAGTCGCAGGACAAAAAGTCGCGAGATTTTATCGTTTATCAGCCGATTGCGGGAACGACTTGGGGATTTGGACTTACAATTCCAGAAGAAGTTATGTTCACGCTAATCGACAATATTCGTTGGACGCTTTTTGTTGGTTCAGTTTTGACTATTGTTTTACTTCTTATAATTATAGGTATTTTGACAAGTAAATCGATTAAACCGCTAAAAGTTGTGGAAAACGCAATCACAGGAATTGCACACGGAGACGCAGACCTTACGCGAAGAATCGAACTCGATTCATCGAACGAAATCGGTTGGGTTGTAAAAGGATTCAACGATTTTGCGGCAAAACTTCAATCTATAATTCGCGACGTAAAATCGAGCAAAGCGGAATTGGGAATTGTTGGCGAAGATTTAACAGCAAGCACCGAAGATACAACGACTGCGATTACGCAAATAATCGCGAACATCGATTCGATGAAAAATCAAATAGAAACGCAAAGCGCGAGCGTTGAGCAAACGGCGGGCGCGGTCAACGAAATTGCGTCGAACATTGAATCTCTTGAACGCATGATTGAAAATCAAAGCGCAGGCGTTAGCGAAGCGAGCGCGGCGGTCGAAGAAATGATTGGCAACATTTCTAGCGTAAATCAGAGTGTTGAAAAAATGGCGGATTCGTTTGACGAATTGAGAACGAATGCCCGCGACGGAATCAAAAAGCAAAGTGCTGTCAACGAGCAGATTCAGCACATCGAAGAGCAATCGAAAACATTGCAAGAGGCAAACAAAACAATCGCGCAGATTGCAAACGAAACGAATCTTCTTGCGATGAATGCGGCAATCGAGGCAGCACACGCGGGCGACAGCGGGCGCGGATTTTCGGTGGTTGCAGACGAAATTCGTAAGCTTTCGGAAACGAGCCGCGAGCAATCCAAAACAATCGGCGACCAACTCAAGAAAATCAAGGATTCGATTTCGGGCGTTGTTGCGGCAAGTCGCGAATCGAGCGAATCGTTCCACACGGTGGGCGGAAAAATCGACGAAACAGACCAACTCGTTCTTCAAATCAAAAGCGCGATGGAAGAACAGAACGAAGGTTCTCGGCAAATCAGCGACGCGCTACACACGATGAACGACGGAACGGTTGAAGTTCGTAACGCAAGCGCGGAAATGACGGCGGGAAATCGCGCTATTCTGGAAGAAATTCAGAATTTACAGAATTCCACGCTCGTTATGAAAGAAAGTATGAACGAAATGAGCGTTGGAGCAAGAAAAATCAACGAAACGGGCGCAAGTTTGAGCGGACTTTCTGCAAAGGTTCGCTCGTCAATCGACAAAATCGGCGCACAAATCGACCAATTCAAAGTTTGATTTTCGTTTAGAAAAACAAAAAACGCGGTGAAAAAATCCACCGCGTTTTTTTTGTGATTAAAAAATCTTTTAGAAACAAAAAAAACGAGGGAAAAATCCCTCGTTTTTTACGCCGTCAAATCAATTACAAAGAAGCGTGGCAAGTGCGGGCGATAACGTCGTCCTGCTGTTCCTTTGTAAGATTGATGAAACGAACCGCGTAGCCCGAAACGCGCACCGTGAAGTTTGCGTACTCTGGCTTGTCTGGGTGCGCCTGGCAGTCCTTGAGTTTTTCAACGCCAAATACGTTTACGTTCAAGTGGTGCGCTCCAGCGTGTCCGCTGTCAGGTCCAATGTCAAAATATCCGTCGAGAACATTCACGAGATTGTTGATTCTCTCGCCCTCGTCGTGTCCAAGTGCGCCAGGGTTAATCGTCTGCGTGTTCGAAATTCCGTCGAGCGCGTAGTGATACGGCAATTTTGCAACAGAATTGAGCGATTTAACCAAACCTTTTGTTTCCGCGCCGTAACTTGGGTTTGCTCCAGGGCTGAACGGCTCGTGCGCCTTGCGTCCGTCAGGAAGCGCGCCTGTCGCCTTTCCGTAAACGACGTTCGACGTAATCGTAAGAATCGAAGTTGTCGGCTCTGCGTTGCGGTAAGTCGGGTGCTTTTTAATCATTCCGATGAATGTTTTGAGAAGCCAAACCGCAATTTCGTCCGCACGGTCGTCGTCTTGTCCGTAGCGCGGGAAGTCGCCTTCCACAACGAAATCCTTTGCAAGATTCTTAACGACTTCAACAACTTTGCCCGTCTTCTTGTCTTTGACTTCAACATCGCCACGAATAACTTTGACTTTTGCGTACTTGATTGCACACAAAGAATCGACGACGTGAGAAAATCCTGCGATTCCTGTTGCAAACGTGCGTTTAACATCGGTGTCTTCAAGAGCGAGTTCCGCCGCCTCGTAATAATACTTATCGTGCATATAGTGAATTGCGTTGAGCGCGTTCACATAAATGTCCGCAAGCCATTCGAGCATCGCCAAATACTTTCGCTTAACTTCCTCGTAGTTTGAAGCGTCCAAAACGTCCGCTGTAATCGGCGCGAACTCAGGTCCAACCTGAACGCCAGGAGTCAAACCGTCCGCTTCGTCACGTCCGCCGTTGATTGCGTAAAGAAGAGCCTTCGCAAGATTCGCGCGCGCGCCGAAGAACTGCATTTCTTTTCCCGTTTGAGTTGCAGAAACGCAGCAGCAAATCGAATAATCGTCGCCCCAAATCGGTCGCATAACATCGTCGTTTTCGTACTGAATCGAAGATGTGTTGATTGAAATCTTCGCCGCGTAGCGTCTAAATCCTTCAGGAAGCCGCTTCGAATATAGAACGGTCATATTCGGCTCTGGCGAAGGTCCCATATTTTCGAGCGTGTGGAGGAAACGGAAGCAGTTTTTTGTAACCATTGAACGACCGTCCTGCCCAAGTCCGCCCACTTCGAGCGTTGCCCAAATCGGGTCGCCAGAGAAAAGATTGTTGTAAGATTCAATGCGAGCAAATCGAACCATTCGCGCTTTCATAACAAGGTGGTCGATGAGTTCCTGCGCTTGCTCTTCGGTGATAACGCCGTTTTTAAGGTCGCGCTCGATGTAAATGTCGAGGAACGTTGAAACGCGCCCGATTGACATTGCCGCGCCGTTTTGCGTTTTAATCGCCGCAAGGTAGCCAAAATAAAGCCACTGCACCGCTTCTTGCGCGTTTGTCGCAGGTTTAGAAATGTCAAAGCCGTATTTTGCCGCCATTTCCTTCATTCCTTTGAGAGCCTTAATCTGCTCCGCGACTTCTTCGCGAAGGCGGACGACTTCTTCTGTCATAGTGCCGTCGCCAATTCCCGCAAAATCAGCCTGCTTGTATTTGATGAGTTGGTCGATTCCGTAAAGAGCAACGCGCCTGTAATCGCCGACGATTCGTCCGCGTCCGTAGGTGTCGGGCAATCCAGTCAAAATGTGAGAACTTCGCGCCTTGCGGATTTCTGGCGTGTAAACTTGGAAAACCGCGTCCGAATGCGTTTTGTGATATTCTGTGAAAATCTTGTGCAACTCTGGATTTGGCGTGTAGCCGTACTGCTCCAAACTCTGCTCTGCCATACGGATTCCGCCGTAAGGCATAAACGCCCTTTTGAGCGGTTTGTCAGTCTGAAGACCAACGATTTTTTCCAAATCTTTTAAAGCAGGGTCGATGTAGCCAGCCTCGTGCGCAGTCAAGCCTGTAACGATGTCTGTGTCCAAATCAAGAACGCCACTTCTCTCTTTTCCATCTTTGCCGATAGATTTTTTGTTGTGTTCTGCCTTTTGCAATTCCTGCAATTTTGCAAAAAGTTTGTTTGTCGCGTCGGTTGGACCTGCAAGGAATTTCTCGTCGCCATTATATGGCGTATAGTTGTTCTGAATGAAGTCGCGAACATTGATCTCTTCTTTCCAAAGCCGACCTTTGAAGCCGTTCCATGCTTCTGCCATAAAGCTCTCCTTCTTGCGTTTGTATAGGAGCGGGGACAGTCAGACACACAAAAAAACAGCAAAATGCACACAAAAATCGGCAAAAAAAAACAAACGTTCGTTTATTCGTTTTTGCGCTTAGTTTACTTTGAAGTTTAATAGTATCAACAATCCACGGGCCAATATTTAGCAAGCAATTCGTGTTATTCGCCCACATGGGCGACTGTTTCTACGCTTCAAACTATATCGCATTGAAATAAATTCGGCAACACTAAATTTGTAATAATTACAAATTTTTTTGATTTTAAAATTATCACTATACATTTATATTCTCGCTTTTCAATACTCAAATTTTCCATTATCATTTTTTTGTTTTGAGGAGGGGGAATCTATGATTCCAAAGAAGTTTATTTTTGCGACGATTTTACTTTCAGGAATTATAGTAATTTCTTGTAAGGAAAAAGAATCTGAAAAAAAAATACGCACGCTCGTTTTGGCGGAAGTAAATCCGTCGGACACGATTTCTGGGCGCATGGACGCAGAATTTGCGCGACTTGTTTCTGTAAAATCTGAGTTCCCTTTTCACCAAAAACAAGGAATTTTTCAA
>CAJOEO010000071.1 GCA_905233535.1 uncultured Treponema sp. | reverse complement strand
CGTAAAATCTTGCCGCCTTGGTTCCGCGATTGAAAAGTCCGCCGAGCCGTTCAAGTTCCTCGTTGAGAAGTCGGGCAAGACGTTCGCCTTTGACGGCACCGGGCGCGTGATAAGTTTCCATGCCGTGCGCGCTGCCGTTTGAAAAGGCGTTGCAATGGACGCTGATAAAAAGTTCGGCGTCGGGCGGAGCCTTGTCGACGCGGGCTTGAAGTTCGGTTGCATCCGATACACCCGGTGCGGCAACGTCAATGTCGGTCGTACGCGTCATCACAACCCGATAACCCGAAGCAGTCAAAAGTTTCTGTGCCTTGAGCGAGACGGCGAGCGAAACCGATTTTTCCGTGTAGAAATTTGAAATGCCGATTGAGCGGATTTTTCCCGCTTTGACCGCACGGCACATCGCTCTATACACCGCGTCGTCGCCCGAAGATGTGCCGTGCTGATGAAGAAGAACTAAATCGATGTAATCCAGGGCGAGTTTCTTCAACGAATCGTCAATGTCCGCGTCGGGATTGCTTGACCACGGAACGATTTTTGTTGTGATAAAAACATCTTCCCGCGTGCAGATTCCGTCGGAAATTGCACGGCGAAGCGCGTTCCCGACTTCCGCTTCGTTTCCGTAGTATTTCGCTGTGTCAATCAGCCGACAGCCGTTTTTCAGCGCAGAATAAACCGCGTTTTCGCAAGTTTCGCCAGTTAGCGTCCAAGTTCCAAAGCCTAAAGACGGCATTTCGCAGCCAGAATTGAGTTTCATTTTGGTTTCTCCTTTGGAGTTTTTTGCGCGTTCTGCCGAACTGAACGAAAGCGCGAGTACGGCGAAGAATGAGAACAGAACAATTCGAATCGACACCGATTGATTCATTGCTTACTCCGAAATTATTTGATTTCCACAAGGCGATAATTGCGTTTGCCGCAACCCAAGTTTTCCGCATATTCGAGCATTTTCACTTGGTGCGCTTCTTCCCACGCGGCGCGGAGTTCTGCTGTTTGCGCCGTTTGTGCAACGAAATCGACGGAACATTGGTCGAGTGCGACAGGGTCGCTTGACGCGATTATGCCGATGTTTCCCGTGTTCTTTGCTCCGCGGCAAGCGTCTTCTGGCTCGTAGCTATCGATGACATTGATGAACGCCCAGTTCTTTTTGTAGTCGAGTGCGGCACGAAGAGAATCGGCAAAGGATTTTTCAAGCACGTCGGGTTTTGTGTCGTGGTAATAATTCGCGTCCGTTCCGCCAGAATGAATCAAGCATTTTCCAGAGCGACTTCCCAAGCAAAGAGTTACATTTTTGATTGCGCCGTCGAGTGCAGGCAGAAAGTGCATTCTAAACTTGAACACAGAAATGAGCGTGTCGTATTCGTCGAAATGGCTTCCCGTCCGCGCATATTTTAGAAGATAGCCATTCTTTACGCTCATATCGATGTCGCCTTTTTCGTCGAGCATCTGCATTCTGCCAACTTTGTCGAATCCGTGTTTTCGCGCGTGAGAAAGGTTCATCTCCGCTGTCCAGCGATTGCCCGACAGTCCGCAAGAATCAATCATCGTGCCGTCTGTCGCTTTGATAAGCTGCGTTAAAAGCGCGGGCTTCAAAACGTCTTCATCGAGCGCGCCGAACGAAACTTTGATTCCGACTTTGCCCTGTTTTTTCTGCTTTAGCGCATTGTAGACTTTCATCAGCCCCTCCGCCGATACATCGCGCGTAAAATACACGATAGGCGCGTTTTGAGATTCGCTTTGGTGCGCCAATTTCTGCGCCACATTTTGAGGAAACGCAAAAAACGCCGCCGACAAAATCAAAATCGAAAGAATCGCTTTTTTCATAAAATCTCCGTTTTTTCCGTCTTTGCAGAATTTCGCTTGGTTTCGACTACGCTCAACCGCCGAATTTATTTCATTTCTTTTTCCCAAAAACGAATGGCGTTGATTTTGAGTTTTGCCGCGGTTTCTTCAAGATGCGCGATTTCGTTCGCGCTAAGCGCGATGTTCGCCGCTTTTTGCGCGTCTTTGATGTGTTGCGTTTTTGTTACGCCGATAATCGGAAGCGTGCCTTTCGCGATTGCCCAAGCGACTGGAATTTGCGCCGTCTGAACGCCGTATTTTTGCGCAATCGTTTTTAATTCCGCGTTCAAGATTTCGAGTTTTGAAAGAACGGGATTATAAGTCTGTGCGCGTGCCGAACCTTCTGGCATCGGGTGCGCAACATCGTATTTTCCAGAAAGTGCGCCCTGCTCCAAAACCATATACGAAAAGAAAGTCGCGCCGTTTTCTTTGCACCAGTCCAAAATCCCCGAATCTTCCGACGAGCGATTTATGAGGCTGTAATGATTCTGCACAGCGGAAAGTTTCAGTCCGCGGGATTTTAAGATTTCGTCTGCCTGCTTGATTTCCGCCAAATTGTGATTTGAAACGCCGATTAGCGGAGCGTCTGCTTTTCCTTCAAAATATTCAGCAAGCGCGCTAATCCATTTTGGAGAATCCACAACATTGTGAATCCAATAAATGTCGAATCGGTCAAGATTCATAAGCGAAAGTTGCATTTCAATCATATCTTTGAACGCGCTCGGAGAAGATGCGTTCTGCACGCATTGCGGCGTGAATTTGTCGGACACAAGAAAAGAATCGCGCGGCAAATCTTTCAAAAACGAGGCAAGCACTTTTTCGCTAGTTCCCATTCCGTAGGCAAACGCCGTGTCCCACAGATTCAAGCCCGCTTTCATCGCTTCGTCAAAAATCGGTCGGAGCGAATCCGCGTTCAATTCGCCGCCAAAAGTTCCGTCGTTTCCCCAAGCCCAAGCACCGAGTGCGATTTTTGGAAAGTTTTTCATAAAATCTCCTTATTTCTTTGATTTAATTTATCTTTGAAAAAAAGAATTGTACAATGCTAAATTTCTTTTCTGCTATGCTCTCGGTGTATGCTCGATTTTTTTGTTTCGTGATTTCGATTTTTCGGTGGTTGAGCGAAGTCGAAACCATCGCGTCTTTTGTTAATTTGTTTCAAAATCTGAAAATTTTTAGCCATTTTGAAAAGTCGTTCGTATAAATAAACGTAATCGTAAAAAATCATAAGGAAGAGAGTTTAACGCTGTGTCTGCACTTTTAGATACGGCGTTTTTTTTGTAACTGTTTTCACTTTTCGATAAAATACGCGAATGGCTCTTTTGGATTTTCTTTCTAGCGGAAACGAACGACTTGACAAGCAACTTTTGTTCACCGCTCAAATCGACAAAATGACGGCGGTTCTTAGACACACGGTTTTAATCGATAAAAGTCGGCGCGAAAACGACGCGGAACATTCTTGGCACATTGCGGTTATGTGTCTTTTGTTTGCGGAATACGCCGTGGAGCGCGTGGATTGTGCGCGTTCGGCTGCGATGTGCGTTGTTCACGATTTGATTGAAATTTACGCGGGCGACACGTTTGCATACGACAAAAAAGCGAACGAAGACAAAAAAGAACGCGAAAAAATTGCCGCCGACAAACTTTTTTCGATTCTTCCTGACGAGCAAGAAAAAGAAATTCGCGCTCTTTGGGAAGAATTCGACGAAATGCAAACTGCCGAAGCAAAATACGCGAATTGCATGGACAAACTTCAGCCGTTTCTGCACAACACTCTCACCGATGGTTTTACTTGGTCAGAAAGCAACGTAAAAAAAAGCGACATTGAAAATCGCGACAAAATCATCGCCGATTTTATGCCCGAAGTTTACAAATGGATTGAATCAAATATTTCTCGCGGAATCGAACGTGGCTGGATAAAAAACGAATAATAAAGATGATAAAAAAAACGTGCGCAGGTTTCGACTTCGCTCAACCAGCGCAATTCTGCAATGACGAATGTTCGGAGAATTTGAGAGTCTCAACAACCGTTTTTTTTCGTTTACATTCGGTGGTTGAGCCTGTCGAAACCGCCGCGTTTTTACGCGCCGCATTGATTTTCTGCGGCTTTCAGCGTGTTTTCAATCAGCATTGCAATCGTCATCGGACCTACGCCGCCAGGAACGGGCGTGATAAAACTCGCCTTTTCTTTGATTTCATCAAAATCCGCGTCGCCGATTAAACGAAATCCGCTTTTTTTCGTCGCGTCGGGGATTCGGTTCACGCCCACATCGATTACGACCGCGCCGTCTTTCACCATTTGCGCGGTGAGCGTGTGCGGGCGACCTGATGCAACCACAACAATGTCCGCGTTTTTTGTAAACTGTTCAAGATTTTTCGTTCCAGTGTGGCAAATCGTAACCGTGCAGTTCGTTTCTTTTCGTGCAAGAAGAATCGAAACTGGCTTTCCAACAATGTTGCTCCGTCCGATAACGACGGCGTTTTTTCCGTTCGTTTCGATATTCATTTTTTGAAGAAGAACAAGAATTCCGTGGGGCGTGCATGGCAAAAATCCGTCGCGTCCAATCACCATATTTCCAACATTCACTGGGTGAAATCCGTCCACATCTTTTTCGGGCGAAATCGCCATAATCACTTTGTCTTCGTTGATGTGTGCGGGAAGCGGCAACTGCACGAGAATTCCGTGAACGCTTTTGTCTGCGTTGAGTTTTTCGATTAAAGACAAAAGTTCCGCTTCCGTTGTGCTTTCGCTCAAAATCTCGCTTCGGTCGGTCATTCCCGCTTCCGCCAAAGCCTTGCGCTTTCCAGTAACATAAGAAACGCTCGCGGGATTTTCGCCGACCAAAATCACGGCAAGGCACGGATTTATACCTTTTTCCTTGAGCGATTTGACTTTTTGCGCGATGTCGGCGCGAACGAGTTGCGCGATTTTCTTTCCGTCGATGATTTGAGCCGCCATAATTTCCTCCGCGTGTGCGATTTTGTTTGTAACGAATCGCCTTTGTTTATTGTTTTTTCTTCAATAAAAATGCTATATTTTGAGAGTCTAACTCTTAGATTATCTGATTTTTAGCAAAATTACCACAATCGGAACAATAACGAAAAGCACATCTAAAAAAGGAAAAAACGTATGAATCGTTTTACGAAAACAATAATTTCTGCCGTTTTCGCGCTTTCGGGCGGATTTCTTGTGGCGCAGGAAATCAACTCTTCGGAATTTCGTACGAATATGAACGAACCTGGCGACCAATTCATAAAAATCGGACTTATGGGAGTTTTTCCTCTTAATTTTGGTGGAACGTTTCCGCTTTTTCGCGATGGACAACTTTCAACGGGTGGCGCGGGCGAGTTAGGCTATCATCGTTTTTTGACAAATAGATTCGCTCTCGGAATTGACGTTTCGTTCGGCTACAATCCTACAATCGGCGAAAATATGTTTACTTACGTTCCAATCATAATCAATGCAACATTTCAACCTACGTTCAAGAATTTTGAATTTCCTATAACGGTTGGCGTGGGTGGCGCAATGGAAAGTTACCTTAATCGAACATATTTTCCAGGTCTTGTATTAAAAGGCGAGGCTGGCGCATTTTGGCGTGTTACAGCAAGTTGGTCTTTTGGGCTTTTAGGTGAATTTTGGTTTATGCCGCAATGGTATAGCGATTCAAAATATGATGATTACGGACTTTTTTCTTCTTTTGCAATATCTGCAAGGTATCATTTTTAGGGGCGTTTTATGGCAAAAAAAAATCAAACTGTTGCAAATCGTTGCTCAAATAAACCCCGTTTTCAAATTTTGTCGATTTTATTTATTTTGACTGCCTTTTTTTGTTCGTGCAGTGGCGTTATTTTTGACGATATTCGCGAGGAAGTTGAACTTGAAGACGCGCAAATTTCTGGCGACGTGAATTCAATCGTTCGTTTTGGCGATTACATTTTTTTGCAAAACGGAAATATATGGAAGAAAAAAGCCGACAGCGAAAGCGCGCACGGTTGGACGCAAGTTTCAAAGCCGTCTGCGAGTGCGGATTACACTTACGTTAATCGACTTGCCGCTGATTCAAAGTATCTTTACGCGCAGATGACGATTTTGAACGAAAACTCCGACGACGGAGAGATTCAGACAAAAGGCTCGCAACTTTTTTATTCAGAAGACGGCGAAAACTGGAAAGGTCCAATCAAGTTCACAAATTCAGACGACAAAGAAATCGACACGATTGATTCTGGATACGGGCTTCTTTTCTGCACGAACGCCGTTCAAAAAAACAACAGAAAAGCGTATTTTCATATACAGTTCGGCTCATCAACTTACAAATGGTATGAATTAAACGGCGAAACGCCATCTTCAACGACGGTAACTTCGGACGAAAATTCTCCTGAAAATCCGACGACAACAGATTATTATGCGGCTCATTCGTGCGCGTATTTCAATGGAAACGTTTATTTTTGGAAAAACGCGCTTGCAACAAACGAAACGGCGGACGCGGAGGCGACGATTCTTTATCGTGCAAACGGAAGCAAAGTTGCTTGGACAACTGACGGCGAAAATTGGACGGAACAAGACACGTCTTCTGGCACGATTTATTCGCTTTCTTGTACAAAAAATTACTTGTATTTGGGAACGAGCAAAGGAATCGAACACGTTGAATTCAACACAACAAAATCGAACGACGGAAAAGACGTTCCAGACGGCACGTTGAACGGAAAAACGACAAGCGATTTTGGAAACAACGCAAAATCCACGCTTTCGTCGTATTACGAAGTTCGCGTGGTTTTGGCGATGAAAGCCGATGCGGCAGAATCCGACAGTGTGATTTACGGCACGACGACTTTTTCGGGAAGTCCCAGCAGTACCTCGGCAACGCAAGAAAATGTTGGGCTTTGGTCGTATATTCCAAGTCGCGGTAAGTGGAATCGCGAATAATATCATATTTTATAAGAATCTGAAAAACGCGAAGTTGAAACCTTCGCGTTTTTTTTCGGTTTCTCAAAAAATCTCTTCCACGCTACGAATAGAAAAAATCAAGCGCGATGTGGTACACTAT
>CAJOEO010000070.1 GCA_905233535.1 uncultured Treponema sp. | reverse complement strand
ACGCGACTTCCTGTTGATAGAAGAATCGTTACGGGCGTTCGTTGTATCGATTCGCTTTTGGCGTGCGGAAAAGGTCAGCGACTTGGAATTTTTGCGGGCAGTGGCGTTGGAAAATCCACTCTTCTTTCGATGATTGCGCGAAACACAAACGCCGACGTGAACGTAATCGGCTTGATTGGCGAGCGTGGGCGCGAAGTCATGGATTTTATAAATCGCGATTTGGGCGAAGAAGGAATGAAGCGGAGCGTCGTGGTTGTTGCCACTAGCGATACGACTAGTATAAATCGCTTGCGTGCAGCATACACGACGACTGCAATCGCCGAGTATTTTCGCGATTTGGGAATGGACGTTATGTTGATGATGGACAACATGACGAGATTTGCTCATGCACAGCGAGAAATCGGACTTTCTACGGGCGAAGCACCTGCGCAACGCGGATACCCGCCTAGCGTTTTTGACATGATTCCAAAACTCCTTGAACGAACTGGAACAAATGACAAGGGGTCGATAACCGCTTTTTACAACGTTTTGGTTGACGGCGACGATTTGGACGAACCGATTACCGATAAAGTTCGCGGTACACTTGACGGGCATATCATGCTTTCTCGTGCGCTTGCGCAGTCAAAGCATTTTCCCGCGATTGACGTTCTAAAAAGCATTAGTCGTTTGGCGCGTCGCGTTTGTGGCAAAGAAACGCTCAAAGCCGTAACAAAAGTCGCGCGACTTATTGCCGTTTACGAAGAAAATCGCGAAATGATTTTAGCGGGTGTTTATCAAATGGGCGCGAGTGCGGAAGTTGACGAGGCGATTTCAAAACATCAAGAAATCGAAGATTTTTTGACGCAAGAAGAAGAAGAACACTGCACAATCGAAGACACGCTAAAACGGCTTGGTGCGCTTGTTGGAATCGAAATTCCTGAGGACGAATTTGACGAAAGTCCTCAATCTACAAGGCGGAGCGTTGCTGAGCAGATTAAAACTCGAAAAAAGACAGAAGTTGCTAACGCAAATTCTGCGGCAATGAATACCGACCTTTCACAAATTTCAAAAAGTCTTTCTGGAAAATCTAAATGAAAAAGTTTGAGTTTTCTCTTCAAAAAGTATTGGATTTCCGTGAGTTTCAAAAAAAACAAGCGGAAACGGAATTAGGAAAAGCGGCGGGTGAGGAAGCAAAAATTCAGCGCACGCTTGATACAGTTGCAGAATGTCGCATTAAAACCGTTCTTGAGGCGGATAATATGCACAACATTTTTGACCTTTACAATGCCTCGTGTTATTTCGCGCTTTTAGACCAACGACGCGACCAATTAAACGAAGAACTTGTAAAAGCGAAAATCATCGCGGACAAAAAACGCGAAATCATGCGCGAGGCGATGAAAAGATGCAAAGTTTTGGAAACGTTGCGCGAACACCGAATAAACGCTTGGAAAAAAGAACAAATCAAAGCGGAAGAAGACGCGATTGACGATATTGTAACAAGTCGATTCGTTTCGCCATCTTGAAGAGAAATCTAAAAAAAAGTATACTGTAAAAACACTTCTGATTAGTTTCCCTCTAACAGTCGTTGAAAATCAAACTACAGTCTAAAATTTTCAGATTCGTTTGATGAAATTTGGCAAGGAGCATTAAATGGCTACAAGAAGAAATCCGCGTTTTAAAGAATGTCGGAGGCTTGGTGTCAATGTTTGTGGACACCCAAAGGCGTTAGACAGAAGTCAGAGTCCAGCGTTTAAGAAAACAAAGAAAACGTCGGATTACGGACTTCACTTGATTGAAAAGCAAAAAGTCAAGGCGTATTACGGAATCCTTGAGAAGCAACTTCGCCGTTATTTTGAGCAGGCGGCAAAATCAAAGGAAATGACGGGCGTTGCGCTTCTTGTCGCGCTTGAAACTCGTCTTGATAACCTCGTTTATCGTCTTGGATTTGCGTCTTCGATTCGTATGGCGCGTCAGATGGTAAGCCACAAGCACATTCTTGTGGACGGAAAATGTGTGAATATTCCGTCGTTTGCGGTAAAAGTTGGTTCTACGATTTCTTTGACTGAAAACGCAAAGAAAAGCGAGCAGTTCAAAAAGACGTTCCTTTCTGACAGCAAAGCGAGAATCGAATATCTTGAGCGCGAAGACGACAATTTTAAGGGAAAACTTACTCGTCTTCCTCAGCGCACAGAGATTCCAGTAGAAATCAACGACCAGATGGTTGTTGAATACTATTCAAAGTAAGTAGATTTTCTACAAAAAAGCGGTGGCTTCAAACCACCGCTTTTTTGTATCGCGAATATTTGCGTGTTTTTTTTGTAATTTAATCGAGAAGATAATTGTAATCGAGCGATTCGTCGTCCATAAAATCGACGTTTTCGGTTTCTTCCGTTTGTTGTTCTTCTTCGTCGTCTAAATGTATGGTAAGTGGATTTTCGTCTTGAATCAAAAGTTCAGAAGCAAAACCCGCGCTAAAAAGTTCTTTTTCGAGCCTTGACAACGCAAGAATACGACCGACCGCATTTTTTGAATGAACCTCGCATGGCTCTGTCGGTTGCGTTCCTTCCAAAAACCAAAGTGTCTTTATGTTGTTTCCACAATCTTCCGTGGGAAGTTTTCCGCTCACTGAACAAACTTTTGCAGAAACCACGCCAGAACCAGGACGTTGAAAATCCTTGTACGGCAAGCCTTCGTGAGCCTTTTCCATAAAATCCGCCCAAGCGTAGCCCGCAAGCGTTGAACCTGTAAGTTCAAGTCCCAGCGACTGACCAGGTTTGTCAAATCCAAACCAAAATGCCGCTGTATAGTACGGCGTATAGGCAAGCGTCCATGCGTCTGCCCAGTTTTGTGTTGTTCCCGTTTTGCCCGCCGCAGGAATCGTGTAGCGCGTGCCGTCAGCGCGTTTGTATCGAAGTTTTGTGCCATTTTGGGTGCCAGAAGCAAGCGTTCCTGATTGAACAGTGTTTTGCAAAAGGCGAGTCATAACATAAGCCGTTTGTGGCGAAATCACTTGTTGGTCGCCTTTTTCGCGTTGCTTCATTCTTACATTGTGTTCGTGATTTATTAAAACGTTGCCGTTTTTGTCTTCAACTGTGCGAATTGCGATTGGAGTTACTTCTTTGCCTCCATTTGCAAAAACTGCATACGCTCGTGCGATTTCGATTGGACGAACAGAACAAACTCCAAGACCGAGTGGATAAACTGGAAAAAATCCTCGTGAATCCAATTCTTCCTCTGGAATTCCAAGAAGAGAACTTGCTCGCTCGATCGCCGCATCAAAACCAATTCCGTCCAAAATTTTTATTGACGGAACGTTCATCGAATGAGCAAGCGCGTACCAAAGTTCAACGTCGCCTTTCCATTCACCACGGAAATTCTGCGGAATGTAAGGTTTTCCGTCCGCTGTGTGAAAAACAATTGGCGTGTCAGAAATTATAGTAGACGGAGTATACGCTCGCGTGTCAATCGCTGCGCTGTAATAAAGCGGTTTAAACGAAGAACCAGGCTGAATCTTTGATTGCACCGCACGAATAAATTGATTTTCGCTATCGAATTTTGACCCACCAACTAAAGCCGTGATGTATCCAGTTTCATTTTCGAGCGAAATCATCGTGCCTTCAATCGTTGTTTTGCCAACATTCGACTTTGCAACTGCATTTCCACGATTTACCACTCCGATTTTTAAAGTATCCATATCGAACATCAAACTCATCACGTCGATTATAGGATTTATAGTATTCGTGTATGTTGCTTTTGCAATCCCCTCTTGCCGTTGCTCGCTCACCTTTATTCCGCCAAGTCCATACAAAAGCGTGAGCATTTCCGAAATCGGCGTGTAAATTCTAAACGCCTGGCTTTTTCGCGACGACGACGAACGCTGATAACTTTTATTTGCATAGTCTATATATTTGTCCATCACCTCTTGCGCGGCTTTTTGATGATTCAAATTCAACGTTGTGTTTACTGTAAATCCAGAGGTATAGATGTCATCTGTACCGTAAATTAAACTCCCCAATTCGCGACGAACATACTCGCTAAACCAAGGCGCTTTGTCGTCGTGCGTAAACGCGGCTGCCGCCCCTGTGCGTGTATAGTCAAAATTCGCCCAATATTCGTTGAATGAGTTATCCGCGGCTTCTTTTGTTAAAAATCCGTGTTCAATCATTTTGTCCAAAACGTCGCGTTGACGAGCCATTGCGTAATTTGGATTTTCAAACGGATTCATCAACGCTGGACTCGAAAGTTGAATTACGAGCATTGCCGCTTCTGCTGCCGTCAATTCCGTCGCGTCGTGGTTAAAATAATACTTACTCGCCGCACTAACGCCGTAACGCCCCGCGCCCAAATACGTTTTATTCAAATAAAGTTCAAGAATCTCGTCTTTTGTGTAGCGACGTTCCATTTGAATTGCCCACCACAATTCCACGAGTTTTCGTTTATAACTCATATCCGTTCGGTCGCAAGTGATTGTAGAACCGCCACCAAAATTCTTTCCAATAAGACGACCGCCTATTGCGCGAAGCGTTGCCAAAACGGAAAATCCGTTGTGTTTGTAAAAACGCTTGTCCTCTCGCGAAAGAAGCGCGTCAATCATTTGCTGAGGAAGCCTTTTTACGTTGATGATTTCGCGTTTTTCTTCGCTTGCAAATTCCGTGATGAGTTCTCCGTTTATGTCGAGCAGTTTTGTAGGGAGCGCAGTGGAAAATTCCGTAAAATTCTCGTTATCTTTGACGTATTTTGTCATTGAAAGACCAAGACCGAGCGCGATTCCAAAAATAATTGCCACAAGAACAATAAGCACGCGCATAAAAAAAAGAAACGCCCCGCCCGACGCGCCATTTTTATTAGACACTTAAAAAACCTCCGCGAAAAGCGTCCGCTAATTTTACGCAATTTTGATTGGATTTTCAACGATTGGATTTTTACGCGGACAAAAAAAAGCCAGCGTTTTCGCTGGCCATGCCCTACCAGGCAGTCGGGCATCAATGGGTGGGAGGGGATAGTTGATTGCCCGACTTTATTATTATCGCCATTGCCCAAAAAAATCTTTAGATTTTTCGCCGAAAAACGCCTCTGCGCAAATTTCAATTTTCTCGGATACTCGATTCGATGTCCAAACTCATCGTGTACGATTTGCCGTAAGATGCCGTAAATGTTCTGATAATTTCGTAATCGCCGACCACCATTCGCGCAGAATGTTCGCCAGAATCTATCAAAAATTCTCTGCGCGGATTTTCGATTTTCACTCCGTCAAAATAAATTTGTGTGGGCGATGGACAAATAAAAATTAAGGTTGGTTCAATGCTTCTAAGTTCAACCGTAAGATTCGTTGTACGCCCCTCTTCCACTACAAATGTGCGAAGTTCGTTTCTAAACGATTCGCTGACAATCGACGCGCGATGTTCGCCTGCTTTTAAAAGAATCGCTTGCGTTTCGTTTATTGGTTCGCCATCAATAAAAACCGAATAACTTCCATCGCCTCGCCGCGAAATATTTTTTCGCAAACTTGGGATTTCTTCTTCTTGCGCGGGCGAAACCAAAAGTTTTAGCGTGCCTTTGCCCGAAAGAACGGGTTTTACTTCCACGTCGATAATCGTTTTTGCAATTAAATCGCGCGATTTTTCTGCGACGTTTTCAAATCTAAAAAAAACGCTTCCGTCTTTGCAATGCGGAACAACTGGGATTCGTTCAGAATATGGACTGTCTTTGATTGCAAATTCCGCTGTCAAAGGAATGTAAACGTTTAGCGAAAATCGCGGTGGAATTGTGGCAGAAAAACTTTTTGTTCCCGAAAACGCGCCATTTGCCGACGAAACGTCTTCGTAAAGCGAATATTCGACCGAACTTGGAAGAGAAGCGATTTCTTTGGGAATTTTCATGTTTAGTTCGATTCCGCAGATGTACGTCATGTCTTCGGGAAGTTTTACGCGCAGCGCGTCTTCAACACCAAGCGAAACGGTTTCCGCCTCGGAAAGAAAAACTGTGTTTACTTTTCTCGCGTTGAAATGCTCTCCCCAAGCCGCAGTCGCGAACGCGAGCGCGATGCAAATCAAGATGCGAACCATGACTCTTCCTCGTTCATGGGTATGAAGTATAACAAAGACGGTCGAAAAATCCTAGCATTGCGAAAATTTGCTATATGGAACGTTTATCGTTTTATACGTTGGATTCATTAAATTTTTAAGAAAAATTCGTGTTGTGAAATATTTTTGTTGACTTTTTAGAAAATCAAAGAGAAAAAAAGAATCTTTGCGGACGTTTTGAATTCCAAAAAAAACGGTGGTTTAGACTACGTTCAACCACCGTTTTTCGTTTTATTTTAATTGTTTTAGCGGGTCAATCGGATTTCCGTTTTCGCGGACTTCAAAATGCAAATGCGGACCTGTACTCATTCCTGTCGTGCCGACTTCGCCGATTTTTTGTCCGCCTGAAACGCTCGCGCCTTTGCTCACGTCGATTTTCGACAAATGCGCGTAAGTGCTTGTTTTTCCGCCTCCGTGGTCGATTACAATGTAATTTCCATAAACAGCGTTCATCTGTTCAACGGTTTTGACTTTTCCGCTTTTACACGCCATGACGGGCGTTCCGATTGGGGCGGCAAGGTCAATTCCTGCGTGAAGTTTCCATTGCCCAGAAATCGGGCTTGTTCTGTAGCCAAACGGAGAAGTTAGAATTTTTTTTGAAAGTGGCAATTTCATTCCTTTGTCGTGAAAAAAAGCCACAAGCGTTCCAGTAAAATATTTTTCTGGCAAAAATTTGTAGTTTCTTTCATTCAAAACGACGGAAACCCATTTTTTCGCGCCTTTTTCGTCGTTTTGAATTTCTCGTTCAAACTGTTTTTTTACAAGAATCTCAAAATCCCCGTTTGGTTCGTCTGCGACAAAAACGCCTTGCAAAAGTGGCAAAATAATCGTCTGCCCGATTTGCAAATCTTCAATGGAAGAAATCGAATTTACCGTAGAAAGCGTCGCTTGCGTTTGATTCAACTTGGACGCAAGCGTTAAAAATCCGCCGTCTCCTTTTAAATCGTCAGCTTTTATCGTGTATGTATAACATTCAAGAACGATTTTTCCGTCGCGTCTGTATTCAATCGAAGCGTTTTCGATTTCGCGCTCATATTTTTGAAGTTGAGCAGTTGCTTCTTTTTTCTGCTTTTTAGTTTCTTCGTCGTCCGTTTTTTTAGGATATTCGACTTTAGCGATTTTCAACTGACCTTTTTCTTCAAGCGTGCGAGGTCTAATTGTATCAAGTATAGATTTTTCGCTTGGAAAATCGCTTGAACTAAACGGAATCGCCGTAAATGTTCCAATTAAGAAAAAAATTCCGAATTTTCTTTTGTCCATAAAGAGATTTTCGGCGAAAAATCAACCTTTTTTGAAAATTGCTTACGAAGATTTCCGCCCAAATCCAAACGACACGATTCCGTAAAGGGCGACCGTCAAAATCAACGCGGGAATTGCAAAAAAACGTTTGCCTGCAAGAACAAGCGCGATAATCGCGACGATGCCCCCAATAAAAACCACGAATTTTAGAACACTCGCAAGAAATTGCCGAATTCCAACGGATTTTGCGCGTTTTACAAAAAAAATCAACGCAGCAAAAATCATGCAAACAAGAACAACAGTCGTGTAGATTTTTGGCGCGGACGTTGCGAATTTCCAAAGCGGAAAAACAACAGCGCAACCGAGAATCGCGCACACAACCAACAAAACGCCGAGTTTTCCGACCGTTCCAAGAAGATTTCCGTAACCTTTTGCAATTTTCTTTAACATGAAAAAAAGTTTATCGAATAAAAAGGCAAAAAAAAAGCCTTCAAGCGAAGGAATGACTGTTTGTCGCTTGAAGGTTTAATAAAAATCGCTTTGCTTACGCCTCTGCGATTGCAGACGCTGGACACTCGCTCGCGCAAGTTCCGCAACTAACGCATTTTGTTGCGTCAATTTCGCGGTGTCCGTCGTTCTCGCTGATAGCTCCAACTGGACAATCTGGTTCACAAGTGCCACAGTTTACGCAAGAACCCGCATCAATTTTGTATGCCATTTTCGTACCTCTCATAAATGGTTTCGTTTACTTTATCACCTGATTTTTCCAAAAACAAGTATTTTTCTCATTGTTGAGAACGAATTAGGCAGTGCTAACACGATTTTTCTGATTTTGAATTTACAAAAACACAAAGTTCGTAAAAATAAATTTTACCCATTGACCAATTTTTTTATAAATGATATATTCATAAAAGATTTTGCGCATGACTTGCGCCTTTCCCCGATTGTGTAACGGTAGCACCTCAGATTCTGGTTCTGATTGTGGGGGTTCGAATCCTCCTTGGGGAATTTTATTTGGTCCCTTCGAATATCGGTTTAGTTCGCCGCCCTCTCAAGGCGGAGAGATGGGTTCAACTCCCGTAGGGACCGTTGGCGATTCTTTCGAGTTTTCTTTGTTCAAAAATCACATTCGACGAAAATCTGTTTGGTTTTCGTCGATTTTTTTTGCAATTTTTCTTAAATCATGAAATGAATCTAAAATCTATTTTTGAAAAACATAAAAGTTTTATTTTATATGTGTTTTTTGGTGTTTGTACAACTATTGTAAACATAATAGTTTATAGGGTTTGCTTTTTCGCGCTTTCTATTCCGAACGTTTTGTCAACAATCATCGCTTGGTTTTTCTCCGTGATTTTTGCGTTTATTAAGCAACGTAATCGTGATTATTTTGAATTACGTTGCAAGCAAAATTTTGATTTTTTCAAAAGAAAATCGAACAAAAAATAACCCCGCATTTTTGCGGGGCAAACGGAAAAATTATTTTCCTTTGAAAAAATCGTCGATGCTTTTGACCAAAGATTCCGCGTCCATATTTTTCAAAAGATATTTTTCTGGGTGAGCCGCAAGAACTTTCATCACGGTTTCTTTGTCGTCTTTGCTTGTCAAAAAAATCACGGGGATTTGCGCGGTGCGGCTTTCGCTTTTGAGCATTTCAAAAACTTGAAGCCCGTTTGCGCCAGGCATTTCGTAGTCGAGCAGAATCAAATCGGCTTCGGCTTTAGCCAAAAACGAAATCGCGTTTACGCTGGAATTTGCAAGCGCAATGTCGTATTTTTCCGAAAGGCAATTTTTCATAAATTTGAGCGAAACAGAATCGTCGTCAACAATTAAAATCCGCTTTCTTCTTGAGTGGATTCCGCCCTGCAAATTTAATGTGCTGATTTTCTTGACGATTTCGCCGATGTTGAGCGGGCGCAAAAAATCCGCAGTAACAAGCGTGCGCGGCAAAATGCGGTGCGCCGCTTCAAGTTCCATATCCGTGCCGATTAAATAAATAACGCGGTCGGCGTTTTCCTCGTTCAGTTTTTCTTTTAGAAAATTCAAAGTTCCGTTAAACGAATGAACATCGTCGTCCAAATGAACTACAAAAATGTCGGGCAGTTTCTCCAAAAGTTTGATTTCAACGATGTCTGGCTCAACGACTTCAACTTCAAAAGATTCGTGCAGAGCCTGCAAAACGGTTTTTACAAGAAAATTCTGCTTGCTGCACACAAAAAGGATTCTGTTTGTCATAGTTCGATTCTAAATGCAATTTTGGAATTTGAAAAGCGAATCAGCCGAGAGCGTCCAAAATTCCCGCCATATCCACCGCCTGAACCTGCTTTTTTACGCGCTCGAATTTTTCGATTTCGCTTTGAGGAAGAGCGTAGCCTTCGAGTTCGGCGACAATCGAGTCCGCCGTGTCAAAATCGAACGCCTGAACGCTTTGCCGCAAAGTTTCGTAGGCTTCCGAAAGCTCCTCGTCGGAAATCATTTCTTTCGGCTCGATTTTCGGCGCGAAATCGGAAAGTTTCTGCGAATACGAGCGGTAAAGCGAAAGAAGCGCGGGCGTTTTTTCAAGAATCGTCTGAGCATCGGCTTCGTCGCCGCGTTTTTCCAAAAATTTCGCGTCTTCGGAAAGCTGCGTCGCGCCGATTAAACGCGCGGAACTTTTGAGAGCGTGAACGAGAACCGTGTAATTTTTCCAATCTTTTTGCGCGGCGAAATTTTCGATTGCCGCGCTTTTTTCTTCGATTGCCGCATAAAAATCTTTCAGAGCGTCGCGCAAAACGTCCGCGCTCCAGCAGTTTTTGATTGCCGCTTTTGCATCGATTCCTTCGATTTGCAAAAATTCTTTCAGAGATTCGTCTTCTTCCTGGGAAGATTCTTCGATTTTTCCATCGGTGCGCTCGACTTTTTCTGGCGGAATGTATTTCAAAAGCATCGCTTCGAGTTTGTAGCCGTCAACGGGTTTTGAAAGATAATCCGTGAATCCTGCGTCAAGATAGCGTTCGCGCGCGCCAGAAATCGCGTTTGCTGTAAGCGCGATGCACGGCGCGCCCTCGTTTATCCAGCCTTCGATTTGCTTCATCGCCTGCAAAGTTTCCACGCCGTCCATATTTGGCATTCGGTGGTCGATGAAAAGCGCGTCGTATTTGTTTTCGCGCGAAAGCGAAATCGCCTGCAAGCCGCTTTCCGCAGTGTCTATTTGAATTTTCGTTCGCTTTAAAAGCCCGCGGACAACTGTCAGATTCAATTTTGTGTCGTCCACAACGAGAATTCTTGCGTTCGGCGCGTGGAATTTTTCAATGTAAGTTTCGTTTGCGTCCGACGATTTTCTGTAAGTTTCGCTGAAATCGCCGATTGGCTCCCAATTTATGACATTTTGTCGCACCGTAAACGAAAAATCCGAGCCTTTGCCGTATTCGCTTTTTACGACGAGTTCGCTTCCCATCATCGAAAGAAGTTGCTTTACGATGTTCATTCCAAGCCCCGTGCCTTCCACGGTTCGATTCCGCTTTTCTTCGATTCGCTCGAACGCGCTGTAAAGTTTCGGCAAATCTTCCGCTTTGATTCCGATTCCCGTATCGACGATTCTAAAAGTGAGGTCGATTTTGTTTGCGTCCGCCTTTTTGTAGCCCACGAACATCGTAACGCTTCCTTCTTTTGTATACTTGACGGCGTTCGTCAAAATGTTGAGCGCGCATTGTTTTATGCGAACATCGTCGCCTTGAAGAATGTGCGGAATGTTTTTGTCAACTTCCACGTGAAACTCGATGTTTTTCGATTTTGCGCGCGGAGAAGTCATATTCACAAGGTCGTTTACGGCAGACGAAAGGTCGTATTCCACGGGGATAATTTCCATTTTTCCCGCTTCGATTTTTGAAAAATCCAGAATGTCGTTCACGATTCCAAGAAGCGACCTGCCCGCGCTTTTTATGTCGGCGGCGTAATTTTTGATTTGCTCTTCGTTCGATTCGCGCAGAATCATCTCGTCGAGTCCTAAAACCGCGTTAATCGGCGTGCGGATTTCGTGGCTCATATTCGACAAAAACGCGCTTTTTGCCTTGTTTGCCGAAAGCGCGACGCGCAAATCTTCCTCGAGGCGTTTTTCGTTTTTGATTTTTTCAATGTAAATCGAAAGACGGTCGGCGGAGAAGATGAATGTCCATCACGGAATTTTGATTTTCTTCCATAACATCGCTAGTAAAATCGCTCATCGCAATCGTCATAAGCTGAACTGGAATCGCTATGCGCATTTGTGCGTAATATTCCACGATTTGTGTTAATGGTATAGTTGCATTCAATAATAAAAGCACAAGTTTTACATAATAATCCCAGTGATGACCTTTTATTCCGATTTTCAAAAACGGCAGAATCGGATTCATATCGGGATTCATCACGCGCACAAAAATCAGAGCGAGAATTATTAAAACGCCCGCTTCCGTCCAAATCAAAATCGTCATTTTTTCGCCCAAATCGAGCCGCTTTTTCTTTTTTGCCGATTCTTTGCAGCGGTCATCTCCCACAAAAAAAAGTCCCGTAATCGTCCGCGATTTTATCCGCTCGGGCGCGAGTATAAAATACAAACGGAAAATCGTGCATAGAATCAAAAACGGAAAGAACATAACGGTAAAAATCCCGAAGAAAAGCGTGGTTTTTGAAATGTGTTCGTATTGTTTTAACAGTATAAAAAATAATAAAAATATAACAGCAAGTGATGCCGAAATAAAAAATGCAGAAAAAAATGTGCCTTTCCAAGTTTTATAAAGCCGATTTCTTATAGGAACAAAAGAAATCATACTGCACGCCAAAAGTCCAAAGTCCGTAAATGCAAATTCTCTTACAAAAATCGAATGCAAAACAAAGCAAATAAATGTCATTATTGACGCTGGCATAGAGCCGAATATTGTGGCATACACAAAAACCATTATAATATCTGCCATATCGAACATAAAAGGCGTATAATCGCCTTTGTGTATTTCGCAAAGTGCCACGGTAATAAACGCGCGGTGAATAACTAATAACGCTACACATATAATCCCTGCTATTACCTGCGTTCGTATTATATTGTATCGTTTTTGCTTGGAAAGCGATGATAATATACAGCTTTCTGTTTCTTCGTCTGAGTGTAAAAATCCAAAAATTTCGTTGAGCATAAAAAAATTATACCACAAAGACTTGTTTTTTGACTTTTTAACTTTCGCAAAAAATTCGGCTTGAAGCGGTGGCTTTTTTTAAATTGTGTCGAAATTTAAAGAAGTGATTTCTGCTCAAGATGATTTTTTGCGAGGAAAATCAAGGATTCTTGCGGCTGCTTTGGGCAACCTTGTCATTTTTATACTTATATTATACGATAGACTTGTTCGGAAGCTGAAGTTTCCGAGCATCTTCAATAGTTTTCAGAGAGTTTAGCGTTGAAAAAATATATTTTTTCGAATTTATTTTTTGCCGTTCTCATTTTTTTTGCAGGAGGTGAGCCTTTTGAAATCGTTTCGGGCAAAAATGCCGCTTCTGTTGCATGGAGCCGCGACGGAAAATTCATTGCGGCGG
>CAJOEO010000069.1 GCA_905233535.1 uncultured Treponema sp. | reverse complement strand
GTTTTTCCGCCTGGCAAAAAAACAAAACCTGTGTCTGGGTGCAGAATTTCGTCCGCGTAAACCCACTGGAATTTTATGCTGTCCGCTCCAGAATCCGCCGCCGCGTCAATTAATTTTTTCGCTTTTTCAAGATTTCCGCCATGCGATGTTCCAATTTCTGCGATTATGTCGATTTTTTTTTCCATTATTTTACCGTTTTGATTGCCGATTTTCCTTTTTTGGAATTTATGTGCGTGATTGCAACCGCAAGAGCGTCTGCCGCGTGGTCGGGCTTTGGCTTTTTTGAAAGCCCCAAAAGAAGAGCGACGTATTGTTCGACCGTTTCTTTTGGAGAATTTTGCGTTCCCGTTACACTTTTTTTGATTTCGTTTGGACGGTAGATTTTTGGCGCAAGCGCGCGCGAGGCGAGCGTAAACGTTGCAACGCCTTTGGCTTCCGCAACTACAATCGCGCTCGATGCGTTTTTTCCAAAATACAAATCTTCCATCGCCGATTCGTTCGGGGAAAATTCTTCGATTACGCGCAAAATTCCTTCGTGGATTTTCAAAAGCCTAAATGCGTGTTCTTCGTTCGCGCTCGTTTCGATTACGCCGTAACTTACAAGTCGGATTTTTCCGTTCGATTCGTCGATTATTCCAAAACCCGTGTTTGCAAGTCCTGGGTCAATTCCAATAATTCTGCACATTTTTCCAACAAAAAACGCCCGCTTTTTACGGGCGTTTCTTAAAGATTTTGTAAAAATCTTAAGATTTCAAAGAATCTTAAGATTTCAAAGAATCTTACGCTTCTCCTTCAAAATCGTCTGGATATTCAACCGTAGACCAAACGTTCTGAACGTCGTCGTCTTCTTCCAAACGGTCAAGAAGTTTCTGAACTTTTGCCGCCGTGTCTTTGTCAACTGCTGTGTACGCCTGCGGAACCATCGAAACTTCTGCGCTAAGAGTTTCCCAGCCTTTCGGCTCAAGTGCTTCCACGACTGCCGCAAAATCATTCGGAGCGGTTGTTACCGTAATAATTCCGTCTTCCGTAACGATGTCTTCTGCGCCTGCTTCCAAAGCCGCTTCCATAACTTCGTCTTCGTTTACTTTTTCCGCGTCGTACTCGATTACGCCTTTGCGGTCGAACATTCGGCTAACAGAACCGCTCGTTCCCAAGTTGCCGCCTGTCTTTGAAAAAATATTTCGAACGTTTGCAGCGGCTCGATTTTTGTTATCCGTCAAAACTTCAACAAGAACAGCAACTCCGCCTGGCGCGTATCCTTCATAAACGAGTTCCTCATAAGTTCCGCCACCAAGTTCGCCTGTTCCCTTTTTGATTGCGCGCTCGATGTTGTCTTTTGGCATCGAAGCTGCGCGCGCTTTTACGATTGCGGCTCTGAGGCGCGGATTTGCGTTTTGGTCTCCACCGCCCATGCTCGCTGCGATTGAAATTTCTTTAATGAGTTTTGTGAAAAGTGCGCCGCGTTTTGCGTCTGCCGCGCCTTTTGCGTGTTTAATGGTAGACCATTTATTATGTCCAGACATTTGGAACTCCTTGAAAAATAAAAAAATACAGCCCAATCGTAGTTGATTTTAGGCTTTTTTTCAATACACGCGATTATTAGCGTAATCAAAATCAATTTTTTGCAAATTTTGTGTTATAATACGGACAAAAATTTTTTAAGACGATTTTTTGAATTCAAAAGAAACGAAAGGAGAAATAAAATGAACGGCGTAATTGTTGGACAATCGGGAGGACCGACAGCGGTTATAAATTCAAGTTTGGCTGGCGTGATTTGCGGGGCAAAAGAAAACGGTGCATCAAAAATTTTGGGCATGAAACACGGAATTCAGGGACTTTTGCGTGGCGAAATAGTTGACTTAAACGAACGTTTTTCTGACGAGCGCGATATTGAATCTTTAAAGCGAACGCCAGCGGCGTTTTTGGGTTCGTGCCGATTTAAATTGCCGAATTTTCAAGAATGTCGCGACGATTACGTTAAAATCGTTCAGATTTTGGAAAAATTAGGCGTGGATTCGTTTTTTTACATTGGTGGCAACGATTCCATGGACACGATTCAAAAACTTTCGGATTTTGCAAAAGAAGAAAAATGCACTATTAAATTTGTTGGCGTTCCAAAAACAATCGACAACGACCTCGCTCTTACAGACCACACGCCAGGTTTTGGAAGTGCGGCAAAATTCATTGCGACTACCGTTCGAGAACTCGTTTGCGATTGTAGCGTTTACGACGTTCCCGCCGTTACAATCGTTGAAATCATGGGACGAAATGCGGGTTGGCTTACGGCGAGCGCGGCGTTAGCAAAAACAGAAAATGGCGCGGGCGCGGATTTGATTTATCTTCCAGAAATTCCGTTTAGCGTTGAGAATTTTCTTTCGCGCGTGGAATCTTTGACGAAATCTAAAAAAACTGTCGTCGTTGTGGTGAGCGAAGGAATCCGCACCGCAGAAGGAAAATTCGTTTGCGAACTTTCGGGAGTGGAGGGAAAAACCGACGCTTTTGGACATTCGATGTTGAGCGGAGCGGCAAAATATCTTGAAAATCGCGTGATTCGTGCGTTTCCAAAATTAAAATGCCGTTCGATTGAATTTTCGACTTTGCAACGTTGCGCCGCTCATTGCATGAGTAAAACCGACCTCGAAGAATCGTTTTTGTGCGGAAAAGAAGCGGTGAACGCGGCAGTTCGTGGCGAAAGCGGGCGCGTCGTTGTTTTGGAGCGAACGTCCGCCGAACCGTATTCGTGCAAGGCTCAAACGCAGGACGTTCACAAAATCGCGAATTTTGAAAAGAAAGTTCCGCTTGAATGGATTTTTGACGGAGGCGTTACCGCCGAAGCAATTTCGTACATTCGTCCGTTGATTTTGGGCGAAGTTTCGCAACAAATGGAAAACGGAATCCCGTCGTACATTCATTTGTAAAAGCGACGAATAAAAAAAATCGGTGGTTGAGGCTCTCGAAACCACCGTTTTTCTTCTATTATCTTTTAAATCCTTTGAGGAAATTGCTTGCGCCGCTTTTTATTGCGTCTGTTGCTTTATTTTTTGCCGCTTCCGTTTGTTTGTTGATTTCTTCTTTTGCCTGCTCTTTTGCTTCGTCAACTTTTTCTTTTGCGGCGTTTTCGATTTGCGTTTGAATTTCCACCTTTTTTGCTTCAAGTGCGTTTCGAATCGTGTCCAATGCGCCATTTTGAACGTCGATTTCTTCATCGATTCCCAAAAATTCCTTGATTTTTGCGGTAACTTCGTTCGATTCGTTGTTTATGAATTCGTTGATTTTTGTGGCGGCGGCTTCTTTTGCGTCTTTCATACCGAAAGCGCGAGGTCCACGCCGTTCGATTGCGTGTAGCCCGCCGTAAACGAAAGCGCGAGCGAATCCACCGTGGCGAGAGCCTGTTTATAGTATTTTGTAACCGTTTCGTTAGAAAATCCGTCGCTGGAAAGCGTTACGGGGTCGAGCAGAACCGTTCCCGTAGCAGAAAATCCGTCCGCGCCTCCGTGTCCCGTTAGCGAAATGTCCGCTTTGCCGTCGATTGACGGAACGCCTGAAGCAGACGCGATGTTCTGACCGTCGATTTGTGCGGAAAATCCGCGACCTGTATACGCAACAGAAAGTAGCGGGTCTTTTGAATAGGAACGCGCGTCAAGAATCACGTTTCCAGAATGATTTACGTCGCCCAAATCAAACGAAAGCGTTGCTGTCGTTGGTTTTCCGCGCAAATCTTGGTTGTTTGTCAATTCTTCGATTGCGCCCGAAAATCCTTTGTTTGACTCGTTATCTGTGTAGCCCGAAGCCGCTATATGTTTTATCAAAATGCTTGGCATTTCCTTTGAAAACCAAAGAGTCGTGCCTTTTAATCGTCCTTTTTCTGCCTTCTTTTCTTTTTCTTTGCTCGATTTTTCGCCAGATTTTGACGCGCTATCGGCGGCGGCATTTTTCTTCATTTGAAGTCCGTAATCGATTCCTTGTTTGACGTATGGATAATACTTTCCAAGCGTATCGTAGCCAACTGTATCGAGTGCGTTTGTAAAAAGTTGCTTTGCATTTTTTACAGTGTCAACGGCGTTTCCAACAATTCCTTTTGCAAGTTCGCCGTCCGCTTTTACCGCTTCCACGACCGCCGTTGAAAGCGTTTCGATTCTTTTTGAATCCGATTTTACTTCGTCAACTGTGGTTTCAAACGTCGATTTTAATTCGTTTCCCGTCGTAATTGCCGCGTTGATTTTTTCGAGCGCGTCTTTTAACGCGCTAACCCGCGTTTTTATGTCTTCGCCTTTTGCAATCGAATTCAAATCGAGCGTTTGCAAATCTTTTACGTTTTCCGCAAATTCTTCGACTTGAGTTTTCATTTCGGCGGGTTTTTCTTGCCATTTTTGCGAAAGTTCCAACGCTCCGTTTTTTGCATTTTGGGCGGCGAGGGGCGTTTTTAATTGCGATTGCAGATTTTCAAAAATTTCTTCTGGACTCGAACCGCCAAGCATATTTGTCGCTTGATTTTTCAAATCTTCAATCGCTTTTTGACTTTTTACCTTTAGACTTTGAACGAACGCGCTGTCGGCAATGTTTTCAATTACTGTTTTTCTGTCGAGTTCGCAACTCGTTTTTCTGTCCGTGCCGAATCGCATTCCGTTCACGCTAAAATCTTCCGCTACGAATTTTCCGCGCAACGCCTGCGTTAAATTGACTTGCATCGTGATATTTTCCGCTTCAAAAAGATTTTTCATCACGTCGTTTTTGTTTCCAATCGCAATCCCGTCGATTTTTAGCGAAATCCCCAAAAGTTTCACGCGCACACGCGAAATGTCCGTTTTTGCATAAAAAATCGTTTCGCACGCGGCAATAATCGCCTTTTTTGCAACTATATTTTTGAAAAGTCCCACGACAATCGCAATGACGGCAATCACGGAAGCGCACGCCAAAAGTGGCACAAATTTGATTCTGCCTTTATTTTTCTTGATTTGTTTAGAAAGTTCTTTGAGCCGTTTAATTTCGCTTTTTGAAAATTCTTTTCCAAGCGGAATTCGAACGAGCGTTTTTTGTTTTTTCTTTCCTTTTTGAAATTCCTCCGTAAAAAGCGATTTAACGAATTTGCGGTCGTCTTCAACGTAAAGTTTTGAAAGAAGTTTCTTTTCAAACGCGCGCGAAGTCATCGCTTTTTTCATCATCGTTGGAAGTTTTTTTCGCGGAAACGTTTTTTCGTTTGATTCGATTTGTGCGACTGCGTTTTCTTTTGCCAAAGAAACTGTCGTTTTATCTAAAACTTCAGTCGATTTGTTTTTTTTAGACTTTTTTTGTTTTTTACTCATAATTTTTTACCTATTACATTTACAACTTTTGAAACGATTGGTATCTGATTTATAACTTTTATGATTTTACTATTACGCAAAATCATAACGCCATATTTTCGCCACGCCCAAACTGCAATTCTTCCAATTATGTATGTGGGAATATATGCGATTAGTCCAATAATCAAACTTCCTATTACTACAGAATTATTGATTTTTGTGAACGCCACAAACGGAATGTCCAAAAGAAAGGCGTATGCCCCATAAACTTGCTTCATCGTCAAAAACGAAAGACCCACGCTGTCAAACGTCGGGTCGAGCGCGGGCGTAATCGCACTTGCAACTGCCAACATAATAAAATACGCGGGTTTATTTATGCGCACAAAAAACAGAAAAACGAACAAAAGAATCCACAAAAGATTGTCTTTCGGCACAAATCCCAACAAAAGACCGCACGCAATTCCGTGAGCGATTTCACCTGGATTCGTGTTTGCGTTAAGCGATTTTAACAAACCAGAAATAAAAGCAATCATAGGTATATTGTACCATACTTTTGAGCCTTGCTCGTCAACCTTTCTAAAATCGCATTGAATTCTGCAAAAAAAAGCGGTAGCATAAAACCATGTTTGAAGCGAAAAACACAGACATTCAAGATTTGGAGGAAGACGATTTTGACACGATTCTTGCGGACGATATTTCGTTTCGCGGGAACATTCGTTTTTCTAAACCTTTTATGATTCGTGGAAAAGTAACGGGAAATATTGATGCGACAAGCGATTTAGTCGTGGATTCTGGCGCGGTCGTTTTGGCAGAAATTTCAGCATCTCGCGTTTTGATAAAGGGTTCTGTGGAAGGTAACATTTCGGCGCAAAAATTGGTGCGCATTTCTTCAACGGGGAGCGTTACAGGCGACATTTTAACCGACCAAATTGTTTTGGAACAAGGGTCGCGTTTTTCTGGGCGATGCATAATGAGAAATTAATTTTTCTATCAGGCTTTTAGGGATTCACTTTGGGATAGAGTGAAGGGGGATTTTATGAAAATTCAAAAAATTGCGCTTGCGTTTTTACTTTCTTTTGCGTCGGTGGGGGCGTATTCTCAAAAGGCGGACGCTTTGGCTCTTTATCGAGCGGGACGTTATGCGGAATCTATTGCCGTTTGCGAAGCGGAGTTGATGCAAAATCCAAATAATATCGATTCGTATTGCGTCATGTGTTGGAGTTTGATTCGTAGCAAACGCTACGCGGAAGCAGAAGCGCGCGCGGTCGAAGGTCGAAAAGTCAGTTCTTCGGATATTCGTTTAATCGAAAGTTTGGCGGAAGCGAAGTATTATTTGGGAAAAAATAACGGCGCGTTGGAAGCGTTCCAACTTTACTTGGCAAACGCTCCGCAGAATTCTGGCGACATTGGCTTTGCGTATTTTTGTTTGGGCGAAATTTACATTCGCCAAGCGCGATACCAACACGCAGACATCGCGCTTTCTATGGCGGTTCATGTAAAACCCGTGGAATACGCATATTGGTGGACTCGTTGTGGCTACGCTCGCGAAATGGCGGGTTCAAACGAAACGGCTTTGGTTGCATACAACAAAGCATTGGAATTAGACGCTTCGCTTGCAGAGGCTTCGCGCGGGCGCGACCGCGTTTCGGCAAAAATAAATTGATTTTATGGAAACTTCCGCTTTGAATACTGTACATTTTGAAACGCTCGGTTGCAAATTAAATCAAGTTGAAAGCGAAGGAATTGCAAAATCGTTTTCTGACCTTTCTTTTTGCGTTGATTTTGAACCGATGACGGCGGCAAGCGACGAACGCGCCGACGTTGTTTTATGTGTGGTGAACACTTGTACAGTAACGGCAAAAGCGGAACAAAAAGCGCGTAGAATTATTCGGCTTTTGTTAAAAAAATGTCCGCGTTCGCTTGTAATCGTAACGGGTTGTTACGCGCAAGTTTCCGCGGACGAAATAAAGTCGATTGATTCTCGCGTTTTTGTTTTGGGCGGACAAAAAAAATCCGCTCTTTCAAAAATTCCCGCGCTCGTTTCGGATATTTCAGAAAAAGAAAAAATTTCTTCCATTTTAAAAGGTTTTTTTGACGATTTAGAAAAAAATCCCGACGGAAAAATCCTCGAACCGTTCGCGCTTTCGACTTCTTCGTTTTTCAATCATTCGAGAGCGTCGTTAAAAATCCAAGACGGTTGCAACGCGCGTTGCACTTATTGCAAAATCCAAATTGCGCGTGGTTCTTCCGTTTCGCTTTTGGCGAACGAAGCGATTTCGCGTTTGCGTTCTCTTGAAAAAGCGGGGTACGCCGAAGCGGTTATTACGACCGTGAACATTTCGCAGTATCATTCTTTTGTGAAAAATGCCGACGGAACAAAAATCCCTGTGAATTTTACGGATTTGCTCAAAATGATGCTTGAATCTACGGAAAAAATCTCTATACGAATTTCAAGTCTTTATCCAGAAATAGTGGACGAACGATTTGCAAAAATCGCAGAAAATCCACGAGTTCGGCCGCATTTTCACATTTCTGTTCAATCTGGAAGCGACGCGATTTTGGAAAAAATGAAACGTCCGTATAGAATCGACGCTGTGAAAAACGCGGTTTCGCTTTTGAAAAAAGCAAAAGGCGACCCATTTCTTGCGTGCGATATAATTGCGGGTTTTCCAGGAGAAACGGACGCGGATTTTGATTTGACTATGAAAATGCTTGAAGAATGTGGATTCACGTTTGTTCACGCTTTTCCGTTTAGTGCGCGTCCAGGCACTGAAGCGTTTTCGATGCGTCCGTGCGTTCCTTCTAACGTTGCAAAAAATCGCGTGGAACGTTTGGAAGAATTTTCTGCGCGTCAAAAAAAATCGTATATCGAACGATTTGTTGGAAAAGAAATCGAGGCGGTGGCAGAAAGTTGGCATCGCGCAAAAGTATACCGCGACCGCGTAATAGTTCACGCCGTTACAGAAAATTTTTTGCATTGTCAGATTTTGCTTAAAAACGGAGAGCGCGTTCCCGAAGCGGGAAAAACGGTTCGCGTAAAAATTGAACGCCCGCTTCTTTTAAGCGAAAAAACTGGCGAAAGCGACACAAAGGCGGTTCTTTTATGACGATGCATGATTTTACAGGAAAAATCGGGCGGGCAATTTTGCCATTGCTTGAAGAATTCCCTTACGTTTTGGGCTACATTGGGCGAACCGTTTCTTCGTCGTTTGCGTTTGTTCGCCGAGAAAAAGCCGCTCGAAAAATCCTAATCATGCAACTTCTGTTCACATTTATAGAAGCGTTGCCGATTG
Source organism: uncultured Treponema sp. (assembly GCA_905233535.1). Taxonomy (GTDB): domain Bacteria; phylum Spirochaetota; class Spirochaetia; order Treponematales; family Treponemataceae; genus Treponema_D. Next base: position 11,856 of record CAJOEO010000069.1, on the reverse strand, counting down.
CCGTTGTACTTTCTGCCGCGTTAGGCTCTGCGATTTTCATAATCGGCTATCAATTTCTTTTGTCGTTGGGGCAGGCCGCCCTCGTCTACAAAATTCTACTCGTCGTTGTTGTGCAGGAATTTGGACCTGTCCTCGTAGCGTTTATAGTAACGGCTCGTTCTGCGACTGCAATCGCTACGGAACTTGGCACGATGGTTACAAGTCATCAAGTTGAAAGTTACGTTTCAATCGGCGTAGACCCGATTGACTATCTTGTTGCTCCTAGATTTTTGGGTGTTACGCTTTCGGTAATGCTTTTGGGGCTTTACTTTTCGTTTTGTGGAATTTTAGGACCTTATGTCGTTGCAAAACTCATAAATCCAACGATTGCGTCTGGATATTTTACGGGACTTTTGGGCGATTTTTCGCTAAGAATGGCTTTTGCGTCGATTCTAAAATGTATGATTTTTGGAATGGTCATTTCGATTATTGCGACTTACTACGGATTTAACGTAGAACGTTCGTCCACAGAAATTCCAGTTGCGGGAATTCAGGCGGTTAGCAAATCGTTTGTTGGAATAATCGTGTCGGACGTTTTAGTCGTTGCAGTTTCGTTGATTTTTTGAGGGAGCGAAAAATGGAATTGTTCAAAGCGCAAAGCGTTCAATTTTCGTCAAAAACGCAACGAATCATTGCAGGCGTGAGCATTGGAATCGAAAAAGGAACGGTTACAGGATTTCTTGGGCGTTCTGGTAGCGGAAAATCCACTCTTCTAAAACTCATCGGTGGAATTCTTGTTCCAACGAGCGGAAAAGTTTTTTTTGACGGAATCGATATCCAACTTATGACAAATGCTCAGAACAAGAATTTTAGAAAACGATGCGCGTTTGTTTTTCAAGACAGCGCGCTTTGGGAGAATCAAAATATCGAACAAAATTTGAGCCTTCCGCTTCAAACGCAAACCGTGGAAATTAGCGCGTTTGAGCAGCGCGAACGAATTGCGCAAGTTTGTCATCGCGTTGGTTACACGCGCCCGCTTTCGCTTCGTCCTGTGGATTTGTCGATGGGCGAACAAAAAAGAGTCGCGTTTGCGCGCGCTCTAATTTCTGACCCCGAAGTTCTATTTTTGGACGAATGTACAGAATCGCTTGATGTTGGTGGAGTTGAACTTATGATGAAAATCTTGAAAGATTTTATTGCAGACGGAAAAACGATTCTTTACGTTAGCCATCGCGAATCGTTTATTCGCGAAATGGGTGGAACGATTTACGAAGTCGAACGCGGATTTGTGCGAGGAGCGGACGATTATGAAATTTAAAATCAAACACGCAGACCAAATTGTTGGATTTTTTTCGTTTTTGGCGATTGCGGGACTAATCGTTTTGATTTTTGCCGTTGGCGTAAAGCAAAATTGGTTCGCCAAAAAAAATCGCTATTGGACGATTTTGGATTCTGGCGCAGGCGTTTTAGTCGGAATGGATTTAACGTACAAAGGTTTTTCAATCGGAAAAATCGAATCCGTTTCGCTTGAAGAAGATTACGTCAGAATCGATTATTACGTTTTGGAAGATTATTTTGATTACGTTCGCGAAAATTCAATCGTGGATTTTTCTTCAAGCCCGATTGGACTTGGCGCGTCGTTTACGCTTTATCCTGGACGTGGAAAAAATATTCTTCCAGACGGAAGTGAAATTTTCCGCATGGATTCAATTCCCGCAAAAGGTTTAATCGCCGATGGACTCGTAAAAGTTCCCGCGTCAAACGATTCAATAAACGTGCTTCTTGCAAAAGTGGGCGTTCTTTTGGACGACGTAACGGAACTCGTGGAAAATAATCGTTTCGAGTGTGAACGCTCTTTTGCAAATGCTTGCCGACCCCGAAGGCGCGGTGCCGAAACTTTTAGGCACGGAAATTTCGGGGCAGTTGGCAGAAACGCTTGGAAGTTTGACGCAAATGCTTTCAGACCCGAACGGAGCCGTGCCGCAACTTTTAGGAACGGAAATGACTCGCAGTTTAAATCAAATTCTTTCGAGCATTGTTCCAATTGCGTCAAACGCCGACAAACTCGTCGGTTCGATTCCGCCAACGGAACTGACGGAACTTTTGATGCAAGTAAATCAACTTTTGTTGCAACTACAAGACACCACGACGGGACTCAACAACAACCCGCTTTTGCGCGGAGGAATCCCCGACCGTTCAAACGAAGCGAGTGCGCCAATTCGTTTGCGAAGTGGAGATTTTTAATCGAACGAAAATCAAGGAAAAATTATGAAAAAATCCATTTTGTTCGCGTCGTTTTTTATCGTTCTCGCCTCGTGTTCTTCCACAAAAAAGCGACCAATGAAAATCACGACGATTTCCGACACGGCAGACGTTCGTTACGAAAACGCAAATTCCGACCTTTTGGCAGGAAAAATGGAGCGCGCTCTTTTGCAGTTTTCGCAGGCGCGCGACCTTGCTTACAGCGTGGACAACGCGGATTTGCTTTGCAGAATCAATCTTTCCGCTGTTGCCTACAAAGTTTCGTCTGGAAATCTTGATGCTCTAAAAAAAGCGGAAAATTTCATCGACGCATCTTCTGCGGAGGAACTTTTGAAAGACGCACGATTTTTTGCGACAAAAACGGAACGAGAGGAATTTCTTTCCGCAGTTTGTACCGTATACGACGTTCGTTTGGAACTTGCGCGTGGAAAGAAAAACGTTTCGACTTACGAAAAATCCCTTTTGTCTTGCGAAAAAACGCTCGAAAAAGAACCGTTTTACTTGGCAAATCTTCATAGAACGCTCGGCGACGTTCAGATTCTTTCAAAAAAATACGAAGACGCGCAAAAATCCTACGAAAAAGCGGCGGAACTTCACACAAAAAATCGATACGTTTCAGAAATCGGCACGGATTGGTACGGCGTGGCGCGTTGTCGCTCGCTTTCTGGCGACAAAAACGGCGCGATTGAAGCGATTGAAAACGCGCTAAAATACGACCGCGACGCAGAAAACACAAGCGCGATTGCGTCCGATTATTTTGCTTGCGCGAAAATCCTCGTAAAAGGAAAAACTACCGCCGATGAAAAAAAACGCGCTCGCGAGTTTGCAAACTGGGCGGCAAAAATCTACAAATCGGGCGGCTTTCCATTTGAAGCGGAAGCGTGTGAAAAATTTGCCGCACAAATCAAGTAAAAAATAGAGAGAATTGACCTTTGCGCAAAGCCTTGTCAGAATCGTCAAAAAATAAAACAGAAAATTATATTTGATTTTAAAGATTCAGTTAAACAATCGGCTAACATTTTGCGCGGAGGAGTTATGGATATTGCTTTTTGCGGAATTAACGAGGGCGTTTTGCGTTCGCTTGCTCAAAAAACGTGTTTTGACGGCGACCGCGTTTCTTTTTACAATTTTTGTCCGACTGGAAAACGCGGAGAATCGCGCGAACTTTTTGACGACGTTCGTTCCGAAAGATTTTTTGCCGACGTTTTTGTGTTCGATTACTTAATGTATGAATGGTACGTTGTGGAGTTTTTTCCGATTTTGAGCAAAATAAAGCGCGTTCCCGTTGTTTTTTACAACGACCCATTTGCCTTGCCTGGCGAACGTCTGTCGCATTGGTTTTGCAAAAATCCACAAATCGCAGACGAAAACGCAAAAATCTTTTTGTTTTTAGAACGACTTTCTTCCGCGTTGGATTCGTTTTTTGAAAAAAACAAAGTCGAAGAAACAAATCCGCTTTGGCAAAAAGTCGATTTGCCGCCTCATCTTCGCGGACTTTTTTCGCTTTTTTATAAAAATCGCGGGCGGTCTGTTTCGATTTCTGAAATTTCAAAAGAAATTTCGATTTTTAAAACGTCCAAGCGGTCGATTTACGCCTACATTTCGCGTTTGCAAAAATCTTTTCCCGCCGATTGCCCGTTTAATCTGGTGCGAACGTCCAAAGGAAAATATCAGTTGATTTTGGACGCTTGAGATTGGTATAATCCTCAAAATCTTCGCGATTTATTGAGAGGAAAAAATGAAAATTTTTAAATTTGGTTTTTGTATGGTGGTTTCGTCCGCGCTTTTTTTTGCGTCGTGTTCGACTTCGCACATAACGATTTCGGAAAATGAACCCGTTGCGATAATCAGCGTAATCGGAAATTCCGCGATTCCCTGGGCGAGCGACGGAACGGACGACGATGACGACGACGGAAACGGAATTTTGTCGAACGCTGTCAATAAATTCATCGACGGAAAAAATCCTGAATACTTGACAGGCGAAGACCGCGTAAATTACGCCGAAGAAAGTTTTAGGGATTTGCTTTCGGACATTAGCGGAGCAAAAGTGCTAGACAAAGATGAAGTCTTGCAAAGCGAAGCCTATGAAGATTTAAGTTCTTCCATTTATAATATGTTTACTTCTACAGTTAGAGCAACAGGATATAAGGATTTAACCACAATCGGTGCGAAAAAAGCTCGCGTTCTTATGGAAGCCATTGGAGCGGAAAGTCTTGTTCTTCTTAATTTTGATTTTCACAAACAACTTGTGAACGGAAGTCGTCAAAGTGGTGTTGTTCAAGGTTTGGTGAGCATGAAAGTGCGCGTTTTGAACCGAAACGGCAAGGAAATTTTGAACAAAACGATTACAAAAACGACAGAATCTTTGAAAATCAAAGGACGCAGTTACAACAAAGACGAATTTGTTGGACTTTTCCCTGACGCAATCGACAACGCGATTCGCGATTGCATTGTAACGTATATGCTTGGCGAGTAAAATAAAAATCCGTTCATTGAGAAATCAAATGAACGGATTTTTTTTGTCCATATTACAACTAATTTTTCCACGGGCGTTTTTGATATTTAAACGTGAATCTTGCGCCCGCGTACCGTCCGATGAATCGGCTCATAAATGCGGTGAATTTCCAGCGTGCCGCCCAAATCGCTGTGCATTTTCCATTTTCAGACAATTTCAAGCAATGCGTAACGACTTTTGCGGGGTCTTTGCCGTGCAGAACCTCTTGGCGTGCGCCGTTTGACGCGACTGCGGCAAAATTCGTGCTTACAGAACCAGGGCAAAGTGCGAGGACTTTGATTCCTTTGTCGCGAAGTTCTGCCGCAAGCGCGATTGAAAACGAAAGAACGAACGATTTTGTTGCGGCGTAAACGGCGAAATTTCCAAGCGGCAAAAACGCGGCAAGCGACGAAACGTTGATGATTCTGCTTGAATTGTCCAAAAACTCAAGACATTCGCCACAAATTCCCGTAAGAGCAGTGCAGTTTACTTCAATCATGTCGAGTTCTTTTTCAAGAGGCGTTTGTGAAAACGGACCGTAAGTTCCAAAACCCGCGTTGTTTATTAAAAGTTTCAACGAAAATTCCCGCGCGGCGCGTTCTTTTTGAAGTAAATCGCGGAAACGCGCAACGCCTTCTTTTCCCGAAATGTCAAGCGAAATCAATTTTAATTCCGCGCCGTCGCCTTGTTCTTCGACGATTTTTTTCTTTGATTCTTCCAATTTTTCGTAATTTCGCGCAATCAACCAAAATTCGTCCGTTTGCGCGTCGGCGTTTTTGTGAAGTTGTCGCGCAAATTCAAAACCAAGTCCAGAATTCGCGCCAGTGATAATCGTAATCTTTTTCATTCCAACAATTTTACGAGAAAATTTTGTAGACTTCCACACAACGCGCTTTTTTGTTAGAATTTTTCGCATGAAAAAATGTTTTTCTTTTATTTTTTTTGTGATTTTTGCGTTTTCGTTCGATTCTTGTCAAAAAAAATCCCAATCGCTTCCTTTAGAAAATGTTTCAGATTCAAAAAAAACTGAAAATATCGAAGAAAATTCCGCAGATTTAGAAGAAATTTCAAAATCTGAAAAAATTGAAGAATCCGAAGATTCAAAAAAAGAAAGGGCGGTTCGCGATTTTATTGCAAATCTTCCAGACGAAGAAAAAATTGCGCAACTTTTTCTTGTGAACGTGGAGGGCAACGACGAATATCGCGCTGTGGAAACGCGCTCGGACGGAAAGCCGCTCGTTCCTGGGGGCGCGCTTTTGTTTTCGTTTAACGTTGCCGAATCCGCTGATAAAGTTGCCGCGTACACGGAGTCGATTCGTGCATTTTCTCGGGAGCGTGGGCTTGTTGCGCCGTTCGTTGCGATTGACCAAGAGGGCGGGGACGTGAATCGTCTTCGCGGTTTGACGAGCGTTTTGTGGAGCGAGCAGAAAGTCGCCGAGCGATTTTCGCTTTCGGGCGCGAAAGATTTGTACGCACTTCAAGCGAAGCAGTTGCGACTTTTGGGAATCGACATGAATTTAGCTCCCGTCGTGGAAGTTTCAAAATCGGAGAATCGTGAATTTTTGGGTTCGCGTTCGTTTGGTTCGATTTCCGACGTGATTTCTTACGCGGGCGCGGAAATTTCTGCGTTTGAAGAAAACGGCGTTGCGTCTTGCTTAAAGCATTTTCCTGGAAATTCCGCGACCGACCCGCACGTTGGTCTTCCAAAAATCGACGTAAAAGCGGAAGATTTTGTTCAATTTATCGAACCGTTTTCCGCGCTTTCCAAAAATGCGTCCGCAGTTTTGATGAGCCACGCGATTGCAAAAATTGAAGGCTTGGAAGAAAAAACGAAAATGCCAGCGTGTTTTTCGTCGTATTGGATTCAAAAATTGCGTGAAAATTGCGGTTTTTCAGGGCTTGTCGTTTCCGATGACGTTTTTATGGGCGCGCTTTCCAAAAACGGCTATCCGCCAGAAAATGCGTCGCTTGAGGCGATTCGTGCGGGCGTTGACGTGATTATGCTTTCTGAAAAACGTTTCGGAAAAGAAGTTCAGCGACTTTTGGACGAATCCAAAAAAGATTCTGATTTTGCGCGTCGTTTGGAAAATGCCTCTTTCTTTTGAAAATGACGATTCGGGGAATTTTAAAGTCGTTTCTGGAAAAGAAAAACAATTCGATTCTGAATCGTTTTTTGAAGCGCGTTGTTTGGGCGTGGAAATTTACGAAACGGGCGGAAAAAATTAACGGGGGCGATTTTGAAAAGAGGTGTGCGGGAAAAAGCGGAACAAAAAACGGGCGAAGCGGGATTCGATTTTTTTTACGCCGAATATTTTGGCGAACGTTGGAAAAATCTTCGCGAATCGTTTTTGAAAAAAACAGATTGCGTGGAATTTAAGGCGGGCGGCGAAAAATCGTATTTTTTGGACAGCGCGAGCGTTCTTTGCGCGTGTTCGTTACCGTTAGTTGGCGCGAAAAAAATCCTTGACGTTTGCGCCGCCCCTGGCGGAAAAAGCGTCGTTCTCGCTTCTCGCATGGAAAGCGATGCCGCGTTGATTTCAAACGAACGGAGCGAAGCGCGAAAAAAACGTTTGACTTCTTCCATTTTGCAATGTTTGCCAAAAAACGTCAGCGAGCGCGTTTTTGTTTGGGGGCGCGACGGCGCAAAATTATGCCTAGACAAAAAAAATATCGAAAGTTTTGACAGAATTTTGTTAGACGCGCCATGTTCAAGCGAAAGACACGTTTTTTGCGATAAAAAATACCTCGAAAAATGGTCGCCGTCACGAATTCGCGCACTCGCTTCGGAACAATGGGCGTTGCTTTCGTGCGCGTGGCGTTTACTCAAGTTTGACGGATTTTTGTTGTATTCAACGTGCGCTCTTTGCGCCCAAGAAAACGATGAACAGATTTCGCGTTTGTGCAGAAAATTCGGTTCAGAAGTGGAAGTCGTAAAAAATCCGCCAATTTCTTCCGTTTCCGATTTTTGCTTTGAAAAGTTCCCCATTGGCGAAAAACCAGATTTTGGAACAAACGTCCTTCCTGATTCAACGAACGGAGCAGGTCCTTTGTATTTTTCGCTCGTTCACAAAGTTCAAAAAATATAGAAATCTTGAGCATTTTTCGATAGAATTGTTTTATTTATAGGGTTTTAAAATGTATACCAGTCGAGAGCAAAAACTTCAATCTGTATTGGAATGTGGAAGAAAACTAAACGAAATACGAGATACCGAGGTTCTTCTTAAACAGATTCTTTCGGAAGCGCGACGAGTTGTAAATGCTGACGCTGGTTCTATTTACGTTGTGGAAGAAAAGCAAGAGCGTCGAGTGTTTTCTATAAAATCGTTTGCTTCTACTGCTGTTTCTATTCCGTCGATTTATTCGCTTTCTGTGGAAGACCGTCGCGAGCATTTTAACAACAAACTTTTACGAATAAAATACGCACAAAACGATACAAAAAATCAAGATGACTATAAGAATTTCTCGTTTAATATTACAGAACAATCGATTGCAGGGTATTCGGTTCTTTCTGGTGAGATTTTAAACATAGATGACGTGTATAAAATCGAAGGAAAAGAATATTTTTTCGATAAATATACGGATATTCAAATGAATTATAAGACTCGTTCAATGCTCACGATTCCTCTTATCACTACAAATCGTCAGCCTCTTGGAGTTTTGCAGATTATAAACGCGCAAGATAAAGATGGAAATGTGATTTCTTTTGACGAAGACGCGGTTTTATTTATAAAACATTTTGCTGACAGCGCAACGCAGGCTTTGGAACATTCATATCTCACAAATAATATGATAATGCGTATGCAACGTATGGCAGAATATCGCGACCCAAAGGAAACATATCATCATGTTAAGAGAGTTGCAGAATTTTCTGATGTGATATATGTAAATTGGGCAAAAAAACATGATATTCCAATGGGAGAAATGCAAAAATATCGAGATTTGCTAAAAATTGCTGCACAATGCCACGATTTTGGCAAAGTTGGCGTTAGCGATGTTATTCTAAAAAAGCCAGGTCCTGGGCGTTTTACAAAAGAAGAACGCGGAATTATGATGGGACACACTTGTATAGGCGGAATTCTTTTTACAGAGCCAGACAGCGACATTGATATTATGGCACGGGACGTTGCACTTCGTCATCACGAGTGGTGGGACGGAAGCGAAGCGGGCTACCCTGGCGAAATAGATTTTACGCGCTACATTACTGGAGAGCCTGTAGTTGTAGTGCGTCCGCTAAAAGGCAAAGAAATTCCGCTTTCAGCGCGAATTGTTGCAATCGCGGACGTTTTTGACGCACTTAGTCACAAGCGCGTTTACAAAGAGGCGTGGTCTGTCGAAGACGCTTTTTGTGAAATTCAAAAACTTTCTGGAAAGCAATTTGACCCAGAACTTGTCGAGTGTTTCCTTGACGAAAAAGAGCGGATTTGCGCAATAAATCTTTTGTGGGAAAACAAGGTTGGAGACTAACAGTTGTAAATCGTCGCGATTATTTTTTTTTGAAGTAGTGGAGCGAATTCTTTTATAAATTTAGAGAGTTCTTTTTTAGAGTAGGACGATTTTTTTGACCTAGAAAAACCAATTTCTGTTAGGTTTAAATTAAATTCGCGTTCAAGAAGGCGGTCTTTTATGTTGTCTTTTGTAAAAATCACCCCATGTTCGTTCATTACTGAAATGTTTTTTTCAACAAGACGTGCCGCAAACGGAATATCGCGCGTTACAACAATATCGTTTTTTTGTGCATTATTAACGATAAAATCATCGGCGGCATTCGATTCGTTTTTGCAAACCGTCATTTTAACGTTTTTCTGTTCGTCTTCCACGATTCTGTTTGCTACAAAATGCACAAAAAAATTTTTGTTTTTTGCCTCGTTTTTTACGAAATTGCGCAACAAAACAGGACACGAATCCGCGTCAACCCAAACTGTCATTCTGATTCTTTCAGCGCACTATCTAATTTTTCTATGAGCGAAAGCGTAATCGACTCAATTTTTGCTTCGTTTTCCGCTTCTTGCTGCTTCACTTGTGATTCTTTTGTTTTTTCTACCGCTTTTTTTGACTTTTCTTTATACAACTCGTCGCAAAGCATGAGTCCTGTCAAAATTGCGTTCTGCACATTTGACAGGGTTTCACCTTTTGAAACATTTTCAGAAATTTGGCGGTAGTATTTCAGCAATTTCTTCAGATAGTCTTCGTCTTCTTTTGTGTGTATAGTAAAAGACGTTCCGAGCATACTTATTTGCAATGCGCTCATGGAAAACCTACCTGAAGAAAACTTTTGTTATTCGTTTGACGAAACCTCAATTAAAATATGTCGAATATTTGTTTTGTTTCAGAAACACTTTCCGTCGCTTCTTGAGGTTGACTTTCTTCAACCGTTTCAGAAACAGCAACTTCTTCTTTTTCTTCTGCTGAAGATTCCGACGTTTCTACTGCGCTTTCTGCAACTGTCTGCTCTGCAACAGTTGCCTCTTCTTGAGGTTGCGTTGCAACTTCAGAAGGTTTTTCCTCGACTTGAGTTTTCTCTTCAACTCGATTTTCCGTAGAAGCCACATTTTCTTGAGAAACTGCGCCGATTGAACCTTCCAAAGTTTTAAGTTGTTCGAGAGCCTTCATGATTCCAACCTCGATTTTATTTTGGTCGGTTTGGAATGCCGAAAGTTGCTCCGTTTTTGCGGAAAGCGCATTTGTGAGCTCTACGCATTTGCTACGTAAAGCATCGTTCTCCGCCGTCAACTGTGCGATTCGTGCGACAGCACTTACGACTTTCTGCTCCAAAATTGCAATCTGCTCGATTGAAACCATGATTTTCCTCCCAAATTTTCCCTATGATTACGCTTCGAGTGCTTTTTTTGCAGCCTCAACAACCGCTTTGAACGCTACTGCGTCCTCAATCGCGAGATTCGAAAGAGCCTTGCGATTAAGCGTTATGCCCGCCTTAGAAAGTCCATCGATGAAGCGCGAATAAGACAATCCCTCGTCGCGAACTGCCGCGTTGATACGTGCAATCCACAATCGGCGAAAATCGCCTTTCTTGTTGCGTCTGTCGTCGTAAGAGTGCGTAAGTGCCTTTGTAACAGCATCTTTCGCGGCTTTATAGTTCGTTCCACGTCGTCCTGTAAAGCCTTTCGCCAACTTCAAAATCTTTGCACGACGATTATTTCGTTTTGTTCCATCTATCGCTCTTGACATTTTGTTCTCCTCATCAATTTTTTCTGTCGTCGATTTTTTCTATTGCTTCCGACAAAAATCCAACGACACCCATTCTTAGCCGTAGGGAAGTTGCTGTTTGCGGATTCTTGCCGCTGAATCTTCAGACAAAATCCCTGCGCCACGAAGGTGCATCTTTCTTTTTGAAGATTTTTTTGTCAAAATATGACGAAGATTCATTTTCTTGTACTTGATTTTTCCAGTTCCTGTAAGCGAAAAGCGTTTTGCCGCCGCTCTCTTTGTCTTCATTTTATTCTTGGACATTTCTAGTTCCTTCCATTGAATTTTCGCACGGGTCGTCCCGAACGAATCATTTGCTAACGCGCGAATTCAACGTCATCGACATAAACCGACCTTCCATCGCGGCTGGTTTTTCAACGACATAAGAATTTTCTGTTAGCCGTTTTAACACTTCATTTAGAACATCATAGCCGAGTTCCGTATGTGCAAGTTCACGACCTCGGAAGCGAATCGTAACCTTAACTTTATTTCCCTCGTCAAGAAATTCCTGAACGTGTTTCGCCTTAGTGTCAAGGTCTCCCGGACCAATTTTTGGTTGCATCCGAATTTCCTTTATTTTAAGGGCTTTCTGGTTTTTGCGGGAATCACGGAGTCTTTTTTCCTGCTCAAACCTGTATTTTCCATAATTTAGGATTTTACAAACAGGTGGGTTTGCATTCGGTGAAACTTCAACGAGGTCTAAATCGCGTTCCTTCGCAATTCTCAACGCTTCCATGGTGGACAGTATGCCGTTCTGCTCGCCTTCATCGTCTTTCAGTTTGGCATACCCATTCTCTACGCCCTCAATGGCAGCTACGACAATTGGTATGTCGGCACCCTGAGCACGGGCTGCCTGAGCTCGGGGACCTCCTTCACGGTGCTGTGCATCCAGTCCTTCGCCCTGGGGGCCGGTCTTG